>NZ_JAIMBZ010000025.1:0-48452 GCF_025499445.1 Acidiphilium sp. AL | reverse complement strand
CATGCTATACGAACTCATCCCCACCATGCCGGAGCCTCGCCTGCTGCCACTGGTCCAGAAATTCGCCGATATGCTCGCCGACCTGCCCGTCTTCGCCGAGACTTTCGGGGCAGTGTGAAAATGAGGGGAGTCTTGAGCCGCATCGCCGAACGTTCCCTGACCGGATTTTTCAGCAATCATCCGCTGTTCAACCCCACCGAATATCAATCGTCACTCGGCGACAATTACGGCAAGACGATCTGGAAAGGCGAAGCGAAAATCCAAAACTTCGTCTCCAACAGACTGATCCATTCAGTCATCGCCCTGCCGGATGTGATGAAGAAAACCGGCCTCTACGCCATCGCGATCCGACCCGGTCCGGGCCTGCCGGATGCCTATGCGCTGAACACCGTCCAGCTCGTGCTGCGCACCAACATGGCGCCCATCGTCTGGCGCGGCTGGAACGGCATGAATGTGCAAATTCGCAAATTCACCAGCGCGCAACCCTATGCCGATGTCACGGTCAATCTGATCGCCGCCGATAACGCGATTCTCGCCTCGGCAAAAACCAACGGTAAGGGCATCGTCAGCTTCGCCGGTCCTCTGCTCGCCGGCATCGCCGGACAATCGCCCGCAGCACTCCATATCACCGGGCCGGACGGCGATTTCACCGTTTTCAATCTGACGGGCTCGCCGCTCGATCTTTCGGATCGCGGTATTTCCGGCCGGCCGGTGCCGAACCGGATCGATCCCTATCTCTGGCTCGATCGCGGGATCTACCGGCCAGGCGAAACCGTGCATGTCGCCGCCCTCTACCGCACCGATCGCGACACGCCGCTCGACCTGCCGCTTCATGTCATCATCCGCCGCCCGGCAGGGCAGGTCTATCTCGACCGCGTGGCGCCGCGCACCGACGATGATTCGATCGCGTTGCCGGTGAAACTGCCCGGCGCGGCCCAGGCCGGCAACTGGTCGGTCAGCCTCGCCCTGGGCGCACACAAACCCGCGCTCGCCCGCCGCCAATTCACCGTCGCCGCCTTCGTCCCCGCGAAGCTCAAGGTCTCGCTCGGCCGGTCGCACCCGCTTACCCCAGGCAAGATCGACCACTGGCCGCTCAATGTGCGATTCCTCTACGGCGCGCCCGGTTCGAAACTGACCGGCAACGCCACGCTTCGCCTCATCGCCGATAACCAGCCGTTTCCGCAATGGCGCGGCTATTCCTTCGGCCTGCAGAACGAGATTTTCCAATCCAAACTCACCCGCATCGCGCTTCCCGAAACCGGCCCGCGCGGTAACACCTCGGTGCCGATCGACCTCACCAGCCCGCCCGACACCACGCGCGCGATCGAGGCGAAATTGTCGGTCAGCATCAACGATCCTTCGGGCCGCGCCGTCACCTCGGCGATCACCCTGCCGATAACCCCGGCGAGGCCGCTGATCGGCATCAAGGAAAATTTTGCCGGCCAGACCGTCGGCAACAAAATCGCGCCAGGTTTCAACATCGTGGCAATCGGCCCAGCGGGCAGTCAAGTGAAGATGGCGGTGACCATCAGCCTGGTCCGTCAGGAGATCGAATGGCACATCTATTTCAACGGTTCCGCCGCGCGCTGGGCGATCACCCATATCGACCGCCCGGTCGAAACCAGGACCATCACCCTGGCCGCCGACAAGCCCACGGTTTTCACCGCGCCCGTGCTCGGCTGGGGCCGCTACCGGCTGCGCGTGGTGCAGGCGAAAGGCGGTTTCGCGGCGAGTTCGGTGATCTTCTATTCCGGCTTCGCGACCTCCGCCAACCCGGCAGTGCCGCAGCGCGTCACCGTCTCGTCCGACCATCAGGATTACGCACCCGGCGATACCGCCGAGCTCCATGTCACGGCGCCATTCCATGGCCCCGCCACGCTGGTCATCGCCAATAACGCCGTGTTGTCGATGCGGAATTTCACCCTGCCGAACGGCGGCACCACGCTCGACGTTCCGGTGAAGCGCGCCTGGGGTCCGGGCGCCTATGCGATCGTCGAGGCGTTCCAGAAACCCGACGCGACCAGCCAGCCCTCCCGCGCGGTCGGGCTCACCTGGCTCGCGGTGAAACCGGGCAGACGAAAGATCGACGTGTCGATCCCGACGAAAAAACTATACCGCCCAGGCCACGACATTACCGTCGATGTCCATGCGCGGCCCGGCGCCTATGTCACCCTCGCCGCCGTGGATGAAGGCATATTGCAGCTAACGGACTTCCCGAACCCTGACCCGATCGGCCATTTCTTCGGCAAATGGCGGCTCGGCGTCGGCATCATGGACGATTACGCCGCTTTGCTCCTGCCGCCATCGGGGCAGGCCGCATTGCTGAAAAACGGCGCGGGCGCCAATTTCGGGCCGGCGGTGAAACCGATCCCGCAGCGCATCGTCTCGCTGTTCGCCGGTCCGGTGCGGGCCGGGTCCGACGGCGTCGCGAAAATCACCCTCCATATCCCCGAATTCAACGGACAGATCAGGCTGATGGCGGTAGCCTGGACCAAAACCGCGGTCGGCGCCGCGCATACCGATATCATCGTGCGCGACCGGGTGATCGCCAACGCGCTGCTGCCACGCTTCCTCGCCCCCGGCGACATCGCCAATGTCGGGCTGATGCTGCAAAATCTCGACCTGCCGGACGGGCAATTCACCGCAACCGTCGCGGCAACCGGCCCGCTCGCGTTCAAGGGCAGAACCAGCACCACGCTCGACCTCAAACCCGGCACGCGCCATGTCGTGCCGTTCCAGCTCGCCGCGTCGAACGCCGAAGGCACCGGCCAGATCAGCCTCGATCTCACCGGCCCGAACTACGCGCTGAAACGGCACTGGACGCTCACCGTCCATTCCGCACGCGCGCCGGTCACCAGACTCGCAGCCGCCAGCATCAAACCGGGAGCGACACAACAAATCGGGTTGAACGAGTCCGGCCTCTATCCCGGCTCGGTGCAGTCCACCGTCACTTTCGGCAACACGCTGCCCTTCGATCCGGCCGAATACATGCAGGCGCTTGCCGCCAACACGCTGCCGTTCCTTGCACAAAGCGTCAGCCGCGGCCTGCCGCTCACCGTGCTGCGCGGACCGGTCGCGGGACCGGACCCGACCGGGCGGCTCGCCCGCGCGGTGGAGCAGGTGCTCGATCTCCAGCGCTTCGACGGCTCCTTCGGCCTGTGGTCCTCGCATGATTTCAGCGAACCATGGCTGACCGCCTACGCTACCGAGTTCCTGCTCCGCGCGCGCAAGGCGGGTGTCTATGTGCCGGGCGTGCAGATCGATCAGGCGCTGGCCTGGCTGCACAACGAGGTTGTGCAAGGCAATCACGGCAGATTTTCGCAAATCTATGCCACCTATGTGCTCGGCCTCGCGGGCCGGCCACCGGCCGGCGCCATCCGCCTGCTCGGACAGGATGTCGATGCGCTGCACATGCCGCTCGCCCGCGCGCAGCTCGGCGCGGCGCTGAACGATATCGGCGAACCGAACCACGCCCGCGCCGCCCTGAACGCCGCACTCGCCATCCATAACCGGCTCACCGGCGACTGGTGGTTCCTCGATCGGGATTGGCAGAACGCCTTCGGCTCGCCGCTGCGCGACGCCTGGGCGGTTCCGGCGGTGATCGCGCAAACCGGGCTGTTGCGCGATAAAATCCCCGAATTGCGCGCCAATCTTCCGGGCAAGGGAATCAGTGTCGACGATCTGAACGCGCAGGAACTCGCCTGGGCCTGCTTCGCCAACGGCATTCTGGGCGCACCGCCGCCGCCGATGGATTTCCGCATCGGCACGCGGGAGATGAAATCGGCGAAGGCGATCAGCCAAAAGCTGACATCGCCGGTCAGCATCGACAATCTCGCCGCGACCCCGCTCGCGGTCAGCGTCGCGACCACCGGCATTCCGGCCAAACCACCCGCCGCCGCCCGGCAGGGCATGATCGTCGATCGCCGCTTCTACACGATGTCGGGCGACAAGCTCGATCCTTCCAATCTCGCGCAGAACACGGTTTTCATCATGGTGATCAGCGGACGATCGGTGGATTCCGCCCCGCATCGCGCGGTAGTCGATGCCGGGCTGCCGGCCGGCTGGGAACTCGCCGGCAATATCTCGAGCGGCAAGGTCAGCCACATGCGCTGGCTCGGCACGCTCAGCCATCCGCGCATCCGCGCCGCCGCCGACGATCGCTACGAAGCCGCGTTCGATCTCGCGCCCCACGAGTCCAATTTCTTCGGCGAGGATAACGGCGTCGATCGCGAATTCCGCGTCGCGGTCATGCTGCGCGCGGTCACGCCGGGCCGGTTCACCCTGCCCGGCGTCACGTTGTCGGACATGTTCCACCCGATGGTCTACGGGCGCACCGAAGGCGGCAGCGTCGCGGTTCTCGCACCGGGTCAAATTCCGCCGAAACCCAATGCCCCGACCAATGGTGGCCAGACGCATCCCTGACCCACTGACACGCTGGACGACCGCGGCGATCGTCACCGTCGCGATCGTCTTCGGCGCGGCGTGGCTCTTCCCGCCGAACCTCGCGCGGCTGCACGATCGGAGCCGCGTCGTGTTCGGCCGCCACTTCCACCCCATCGCAACTTTCGAAGACCGTCGCGGCGAATGGAAACTCCCGACGACCGAAGCCGAAGTCGACCCGCTCCTGCCGCGCATGCTGATCGCGTCCGAAGACCGGCATTTCTATCTCGACCCCGGCGTCAACCCGTTCTCGATTCTGCGCGCAACTGTGCAGATGCTCGCCGCCGGCCATGTCGTCTCCGGTGCGTCCACCCTCACCATGCAGGTCGCCCGCCTGCTGCATCCCGCGCCGCGCACGCTGAAGGTCAAAATTGGCGAGGCATTCCACGCCATCGCGCTGAACGAGCACGACGGCAAAGCCGAAATCCTCGGCATGTGGCTCTCGCTCGCCCCGTTCGGCGGCAATATCGTCGGCGTCGAGGCCGCTTCGCGCGCCTGGTTCGGCCACTCGCCCGCGACGCTCAGCCCCGCCGAAGCGGCGCTCCTCGTCGCTTTGTGCCGCCGGCCCGCCGCGCTCGACCCCGCGGTTCATCCGCGCGCCGCGCTGACCGCGCGCAACCGCATCCTGCTCGAAGCCGCCTCGCTCGGCGTCATTTCCCGCGCTGCCCTGATCCACGCCGAGGCAACGCCGGTGCCGCGCCGCCGCCATCGTTTCCTGACCCTCTCCCCGCAAATCACCGATCATCTGCCGGATCGCGCCCGCACCACGATCGACGGCGCGCTCGACACCGCCATCGCCCGCTTCGCGCGCGGCCAGTTGCGCCGGCTCGCCCCCACCGAAAGCCTCGCCATCATCGTCGCCGACGCGAAAACCCGTGCGATCCGCGCGATCTATGCCGGGGACTGGACCGATCCGCGCCGCGCCGGCTTTCTCGATCTCACGCGCACCATCCGCTCGCCGGGCTCGGCGTTGAAACCGTTTCTCTACGGCCTCGCCTTCGCCGACGGTCTCGCGCGCCCGAGCACACTGCTCACCGATCTGCCGCGCGATTTCGGCGGCTACGCACCCGACGATTATACCGGCGCGTTCAAGGGCGATGTCACCGCGGCCACCGCGCTGCGCCGTTCGCTCAATCTGCCCGCGGTCGCGCTGATGCGCCGTTTCGGCCCGGCAAAATTCGCCGCGCATCTGGCGAGCGCGGGCGCGCCGCTGGCCTTACCGCGTGGTGTCGCGCCCACCCTGCCGCTCGCGCTCGGCGGCGCCGGCATCACCATGCGCCGCCTCGTCGCCCTTTACGCCGCACTCGCGACCGACGGCACCGTCGAGCCCCTCCATCTCATCGCCGGGCAGCGGCGCAACCGGCGCCGCCTGATCTCGCCGGCAATCGCGCGCAGCATCACGGGCATTCTCACCCGCCCGTTCCCCGGCGGCGGCCCCGCGGGAATCGCCTGGAAAACCGGCACCAGTGCCGGCAATCGCGATAATTGGGCGATCGGGTACGATCGCCGTTATGTAGCGGGCGTGTGGATCGGTGAACCCGATGGCGGCGCTCTGCCGAACCAATCCGCCCTCGCCGCCTTGCCGGTCCTCGCCGATGTCTTCGGTTTCCTGAAACCGGCGCCGCTGCCGATGCGCCGCGCGCACCCGCCGGTCACCCTCGTCTCCGCCGCCCGGCCGAAGCTCGCTTTGCTGTTTCCGCCGCCGAAAGCCATCCTGCCGGTCGGTCCGCCAGTACATCTGCGCGCGATGGGCGGCGACCGGCCGCTAAACTTCATGATCGACGACCGGCTGCTCCCGTCCATCCCCGCTCTGCGCAGCGCGGACTGGCAGCCTCCCGGCCCCGGCTTCTACCACCTGACCATCCTGGACGCGAAAGGCGACGCGATCACCCGCACCCTGCGCGTCGGCAATCCCCGGCTCACCCGCCCAGCAACTGCGCCAGCATCTGCGGCGGCAGGGTGATGCTGGAATAGCCCGCCGGCGGGGTGAAAGCGGCGGCCTGTTGCGGCGCGTTGGTGATCGACAGCGCCTGCACGGCAACCGACCCATGATCGTTCTTCCCGGTCGCCTGCAGCACCACGCCGCCCGGCGTGATGCAGGCGCTGCCGTCGCCCTTGGGTTTCAGCACGAGATAGCGCGTGCACGCTCGGCCGGCGATGGTGGCCTGCCCCAGCCTGGTGAAATGCGCGCCGCGATTGTCCATCACCTTTTGCATCATCGCCGACAGGCCGGGCACCGCGACCACCGCATGCATCTGCGGCAGCACCACATTCGCTGCCCCCGAAGCGAGGTCGAGCAGGATCGCCGTTCCCGCCGCCTGACCGGACAGGCTGACCGCGCGCACCCGTTCGCTCGCCGCCAGATATCGCACCCGCCAGGTCTGCGTCGGCTTTCCGGGCTGGCTGATCCGATACACGCCCATCGCGTCATGGTCCGGGATCAGGCGCGGCGCCGCCGCCGCATGCGCCACCCCCATCGCGAGCAGGAAGGCAGCAAGAGCTGCGGTATTGTGGATCGTCATGCTTGGTCCTCCTGAATGATTCTGTGCATCGTCTCGATTTCGCGCGCGATTGTGGCAGGATCGAGTTCGGTCACCCAGCGCGCCGGCAGCGCGACCGCCTCGGCCAGCAAGGCGTGATAGGTCGCCTTCGAGACCTCGTAGGCGCCGAACCGGGCGAGATGGTCGGTGAGAAACTGGGTGTCGAGCAGCCCGAAGCCGCACAGACGCAGCCGCGCAACCAGATGCGCGAGGGCGAGTTTCGAGGCGTCGCGGGTCAGCGAAACCATGCTTTCGCCGAAAAACGCCCCGCCGATCACCAGACCGTAAAGGCCGCCGGCCAGCCGCCCGCCATCCCACACCTCGACGCTATGGGCGTGGCCGAGATCGTGCAGTTCGACGAACAGGCGCTCGATTTCCGCGTTGATCCAGGTTTCCGGCCGGTTCGCGCGGGGCTGCGCGCAGGCCGCGATCAGCCCCCGGAAATCCCGGTCGGCGACGATCCGCAGCCGCGTCGTGCGCAAGGTGCGGAACAGGCGGCGCGGCATATAAAACCCGTCGAGCGGCAGCACGCCGCGCCGCTCGGGATCGAGAAAATGGAGGCTTTGCGACTGCCGGGTCTCCGCCATCGGAAACAGCCCAAGTCGATAGGCGCGGAGCAGCATGTCGGCATTCAGCACACGGTCGCGCACAGTCATGTGGCATGATCGCCCGGATTTCAGGCGGCGGCAACCACGCGCGCGCGGCCGCGCCTGCCGTCGAACCGGCCCAGCGCCTCGGCATAGAGCGCGCGATCGAGGGTGGTGAGTCGATCGAGTTCCGCCGCGACCTCGGGGGTGATTTCGGCGCGCGGCGCCGCACGGAACCAGCCGCTCGGGTCGGTATGGTTCTCCGCCGCGACATTGCCGCGCACCTTCCCGCCCGGCGGCACCGCACCGATCGCCTTGGCCAGCCGGGCCACGCTCTCGTCCATCCGTTCGGTGATTCCGACGAAGCCGATCCGGTCCAGGGCCGCGATCGCCTCGGTCAGGGCAACGCGCGGATTGGCATGCAGCGGATCGTGCGCGGCACTTGTCCGATAGCGTCCGGTCAGGCGCCGGACATAGAAATTGTCGAGATAATTGACGATGAACGGATCGCTCCCGCGCAGAAAACCGAGCAGATCGTGCCGGTGCGCCGCCGCCACGGTGAAATTGCCCTCTGCGGGGTCGAGCAAGGCGGGATCGACGCTGCGCCAGTAATTGTACAGCGAAACGATCCGCGCGCGCGGATCGCGCAGGAAGGTGAATATGAACCGCTCTGGGTCAATCCGTTCCAGCGCCGGCAGGCCGTAGTGACCCCAGAGCAGCGGATAGCGCGCGATGTCGCGGCTGAGCCCGCACGGTGCGCGAAACCATAGATGCGGCGGCATCGAGCGAACCGGGTCGGGGTCGATCTGATCCGGGTGGAATTGTTCGGAGAGCCAGCGCATCACCGCGATCCCGCCGCATTTCTCGAAATGGAGGAAGCCGAGCTTCGGCCCGGTCCAGGCGGTGAACAGATTGCCGGTGAGATCCGGCACGCCCGGTACGCCCAAGGGCGTTACCCGGTCCGCGAACGGGTCGCCGCCGCCGCGGCAGCGCTCATGATACCAGGCGAGACCGACCGCGAGACGCATGATCCGGCGCGCCTCCGGCAAAACCAGCAGCCCTCGGATCAATGGCGGAATTTCGCGCGCATCGTCGATATAGCGGGTGCGCAGCGCCCGGCGGAACGCACCGCGTTCGTCCGTGCTGGGCCGGCGCCCGAGCGAAAGGCGCAGCAAAGCCGGCCCGATCGTGAAAGCGAGGAGATCGGCTCCCGCTTTGCCGATCAGGTTGCTCCATCTCGATTGTCGCAAAATCCGAGGCTTAGACATCAATAACTACCTAATTTGCGAATAATGTCGTATCAAGTAGCTAAAAGTTGCGGATTGTTGCTGAATGTTACAGGCGACGCGGCAGGGCCATCATGCCGGACGGGGCCGGCGGGGCTTGCAACCGAGGATGGGGCTTGCCAGAAGAACCGGGCTGGCTTGATGGGAGTGAACCGGGTTGAAGATCGCGATCATCGGCGGCGGCTATGTCGGCCTGGTGTCGGCGGCGTGTTTCGCGGAATTCGGCGTCGAGGTGATGGTCGCCGAAACCGATCCGGTGCGGCTCGACCGGCTGCGCGCGGGCGTGATGCCGATCTATGAGCCGGGACTCGAGGAACTGGTCGCCGCCAACCGCGCCGCCGGCCGGCTCGGCTTCACCGGCGCGCTCGACGCGGCGATCGCCGGAGCTCAGGCGGTGTTCATCGCGGTCGGCACCCCGTCGCGCCGGGGCGGCGGCCATGCCGATCTCACCTATGTCTTCGCTGCCGCCGAGCAGGTCCTGACCTCGCTCGACCATCCGGCTGTCCTGGTCACCAAATCCACCGTGCCGGTCGGCACCGGGCGGAAACTGGCGCAGCTTGCCGCCGCGCTGCGGCCCGATCTCGCGGTCGAGGTCGCCTCCAACCCCGAATTCCTGCGCGAGGGCAGCGCGATCGGCGATTTCATGCGGCCAGACCGGGTGGTGGTCGGCGCCGAGACCGAGCGCGCCCGCTCGGTGCTGCGCGCGCTGTACCGCCCGCTCAACCTGATCGAAACGCCGATCCTGATGACCGGGCTGGAAACCGCCGAGCTGATCAAATACGCCGCCAACGCCTTTCTCGCGATGAAGGTCACCTTCATCAACGAAATGGCCGATCTCTGCGAAGCCGTCGGCGCCGACGTGCACGACGTCGCGCGCGGCATGGGCTTCGATGGCCGGATCGGCCGGAAATTCCTGCATCCCGGCCCCGGTTTCGGCGGCTCGTGCTTTCCGAAGGACACGCTCGCCCTCGCCCGCATCGCGCAGGACGCGCGCGCGCCGAGCCGGCTGACCGAAACCGTGGTCGCGGTGAACGAAGCGCGCAAGGCCGGGCTCGGCCGCCGGATCATCGACGCCGCCGGGACGGAGCTTCGCGGCCGGCGCGTCGCGGTTCTCGGCCTCGCCTTCAAGCCGGGAACCGACGACATGCGCGATTCGCCGGCGATCCCGGCGATCGAGGCCCTGGCCGAGGCCGGCGCGCACATCGTCGCCTACGATCCGGCGGCGATGGAGGCGGCAAAACCGCTGCTCCCGGCCTCGGTGCGCTACGCCGCCAGCGCGCCTGAGGCGATCAAGGGTGCCGAGCTTCTGGTGGTAATGACCGAGTGGAACGAATTCCGCGCCCTCGCCCCCGCGCGGCTCGCCGCCGCGATGCGCGGCCGGATCATCGTCGATCTGCGCAACATCTTCGATCCGGCCGCGATGCGCAACGCGGGATTCGTGTATCATGGGGTGGGCAGGGGCCATGCCCCGCGAAAAATCGCCCCGCAAAAAATCGAATTGGACAGGGAAGTCGAGCATGGATGATGTGACCGCGCCTCAGCAAGTCCGCCTGGACCCGAACGGGCTTCCGATGATCGGCGCCTATCCCGATTTCGCCAATCCCGACCTGCTGGACGCGATTCCGCTCACCGCGCGCACCGTGCTCGATATCGGCTGCGGCGGCGGCGCGCTCGGCGCCGCATACCGGCGGCGCAATCCCCGCGCGCGGGTGCTCGGCGTCGATACCCACCCCGAATCGATCGCCCTGGCGCGGACCCGGCTCACCGAAGCCGCGCATTGCGACGTTCAGTCCGATCCCCTGCCCTTCGACCTGCCGGACGGCATCGACTGCCTGATCTATGGCGACATCCTGGAACATCTGGCCGATCCATGGGCGGTGCTCGCGCGCCACGCGGAGCAACTCAACCCGGACGGCACCGTGCTCGTCTGCTTTCCCAACGTGGAGAACTGGAGCATCGTCTATCGCCTGCTGAAGGGCAGCTTCGACTACGAGGACGAAGGCTTGCTCGACCGCACCCATCTGCGCTGGTTTACCCCGCGCATGATGGCGGCGGCGCTGGAACAGGCCGGTCTCGCTCTCTGCGATGTGCGCCCGCGCCTCACCAACCCGACCGAGGCGACCCGCTTCGTCGAGGCGATGACGCCCGCACTCAAGGCGATCGGCGTCGATCCCGCCGAATATCTGAACCGCGCGATTCCGATCCAGTTCGTCTGGCGGGCCAAGAAACAGCCGCGGCCGCGCCTCGTGCTCGCCACGACCATGCTGCCGCCGGTCGGCGGCGTGTCCGACGTGCGGGTGATCGAGCCGGTGCGCGCACTGGCGAGCGACGCCTCGGTGCTCGCGGCGATCCGCCCGGAAGCCGAAATCGCCCTGCTCATGCCAGAAGCGCCGCACATCGCGGTGCTGCACCGCCCGCTTCTGCTGGGCGAGCCGGGCCTCGGGCGGGTGCGCGCGCTGATCGACAAGGGCTATCTGGTGGTCACCGAATTCGACGACCATCCGGGATTTCTCGAAGGCCGCGGCGTGGCGACCGAGGATCTCCTCACCTTCAGCGCGGCCCACGCGGTGCAGACCAGCACCGAGGCGCTCGCCGCCGTACTGACCGAATACAACCCGGAAATCGCGGTCTTCCCCAACGCGATCGTGGAATTGCCCGAGCCGCGCAACTTCGCAGCACCAGACCGGATGACCCTGTTCTTCGGCGCGCTGAACCGCGAGGAAGACTGGGCGCCCTATATGCCAGTGCTGAACGAGGTGCTGCGCGCGGTGGGTGCCAGGCTCAACGTGCTGGTGCTGCATGATCGCGGTTTTTTCGACGCGCTCGACACCGCGAACAAGGAGTTCGTCCCGACCAGCGACTACGCGACCTATATGCAGCGCCTGGGCGAGGCGGAAATCTGCCTCATGCCGCTCGCCGACACCGCGTTCAACCGGGCGAAATCCGACCTCAAATTCATCGAGGCGAGCGCCGCGCGCGTGGTGTCCCTCGCGAGCCCGGTGGTCTATGAGGCCAGCATCCGGGACGGCGAAACCGGCCTCTTGTTCCGCTCGCCGGACCATTTGCGCATGCAGTTGCTGCGCCTGCTCGCCTATCCCGAGGCGGCGAAGCGTCTGGCCGAGGCGGCGCGCGCCCACATCGCCGCCGAACGCATGCTGGCCTATCAGTTGCGCGCACGGATCGACTGGTATCACTCGCTCTGGGCGCGGCGCGACGAACTGACCGAGGCGCTGCGCAAGCGCGTGCCGGCGCTGTTCGCTTGAGCGCCTTGTCCACCGCCGCCGAACCCGGCGGTCTCACCTTCGACTGGAGCGACGGCGCCCCTCACCAGGGACCCTGCCCGAATTGCGGCGCCGCCGGCCCGAGTCCGCTTCTCGTGCTGGTGCGCTGGACCGGCACCAAAAAAATGGCGCCGATGCGGCGCGCGATCTATGCCTGCCCAAATTGCGACGCGCGCTTTTACGAGACGATGCGCCTGCCCGACTATCATCACGAAGAGACACGGGTGATCGGCTGGCCGCAATTCTACATCCAGCAGAATGCCGGGCTCTGGCCGGTCACCGCCCCGATCGCGCGAATCGCCAAACCGCGCGGCGCGCGCTTCCTTGAAATCGGCGGCGGCTACGGCTTCGGCCTCGATTTCGCGATCCACGCGCTCGGCTGGACCGGCATGGGCATCGACCCCTCGCCGCTCGCCGAACGCGGCCGCGCCGAGCTTGGCCTGCCGGTGCGGGTCGGCTATTTCCCCGAGGCCGACGATAGCGGCGGGCTGCCATGGGACGCGATCGTCGCGACCGAGGTGATCGAGCACATGGATCATCCCGGTGTGCTGCTGCGTGACATCGCGGCGCGGATCGCGCCGGATGGCGTCGTGCTGCTGACCACGCCGGACGGCGGCGCGATCGCGCCCGGAACCCCGTACGAAGCGCTCGAACAAATCCTTGTCCCCGAAATCCACATGGTGTTCCAGACCGTGCGCAGCCTCGAGCACGCGCTGCGCACCGCCGGGTTCGCGCATGTCGCGGTCACCCGCGATGCCCATTCCGTGGTCGCCTTCGCCTCGATGGCGCCGCTCGCGCTCGACGATGATCCTGCCTTGCTGCGCCGCCGCTTCCGCGCCTATCTCGATGGGCGCGCGGCGAACCTGGATCCGGTCAGCGATGCCGGCATCGGCCTGCTCGGCCGTGCCCTGTTCGAAGCCGCCAATGACGGCGATTTCGCCGCCGCCGCGGCCGCGCGCGACCTCCTGTTCCCCGCGATCCGGCGGCGCTTCGGCCTTGATCTCGCGACGATCGAAACCCTCCCCGAACCATGCCTCGAGCCGCGCCTTGCCGCTCTGAAGGACCGGATCCCCTTCAATCTCGGCCCGGTGATGTACGCCGAGGCGATGCGCCGGATCGGCCTGGGTGCTACGCGGGCGGAGGTCGTGCGCGAACTCGGCCTTGCCGGACAGGCGGCCGGCGTTCTGGTCGAGGCGTTGCGCGCCTTGTGGCTGACCGATGCCATGAGCGAGGACATTGCCTTCCGCGCCCGCGCCGAGCAGGCGATCGGCCGTGCCGAGGCGGGGGATGACGAGGCGGTCGCACTGCTCGCCGGCCTGAAGCCGCGCGGTGAGACGGACGCCACGCGCCGCATTTATCTTTGGCGCGGGGTGATCGAGCTGACCAATGCCGACGCGACCGGCGCGGCGCGCGCGCTCAGGGCCGCCGAAGGACTCGGTCTGCCCGATGCCGATCTGCCGGCCGATCTGCGGCGCGACATCCATATCGTGCTCGGCCAATTGGCGCTCGCCGAAGGCGGCGACCCGGCCCAGGCGATCGCGATGGCGAACGCGCTCGGCGCGAGCGATCCGGTCGTCCCCGACCTCCTGCTCGGCGGCTTCATCCGGCTGGTGAATGCGGCGCGCTATGACGAGGCGATCGCGGTCGCCGAACGCGTGATCCCGCTCGCCTGCTCGCGCACCGACGCGGCTGGGACCGATGCGCGCGCCGCCCTTGCCATCGCCTACGAAAAAACCGCCGATCCCGCCGCCATCCCAACCCTGATCCGTCCGCTCGCCCTGCCGCCCGCGCGGCGCGACGCGATCCTGCTCGATGCGTTCAGCCGACTGGTCGGCACCGCCCGCTACGACGAGGCGGTGGCAATGGCGGATGCCGAGAATATCGTCAGCCGCGCGGTCGCACGGGATGACGATGCCGGACGCGATGCCCGCCTCGCCCTCGCTTTGCTCGATCTCGCGACCGGCGATCCGATGGACGTGCCGGCCAGGCTCTCCGGCCTCACGATGGATGCCGGCCAGCGCCGCGCCTTCCTGATCGGTGCCTTCTCGCGGCTGATCAACGCCGCGCGCTATGCGGAGGCCGCGCGTTTCGCCGGCGAACAGGCGATCGAAATCCTGATCGGCGACGGCGGCGACGAGCCGGCACGCGACGCGACGATCGGGATTGCGATTCTCGATCTTGTCGTGGGCGATCCCGCCATGGCACCGGCACGAATCGCGGATATCGCGATCGATGCCGAGCGCCGCCGTCAAATTATGCTTGGCGCCTTCGTCACCCTGGTCAATCGCTCCCGCTACGACGAGGCGCTTGCATTGCGCGACGCAGCCCCGATCGAAGCCTGGGCCGCCGCGCCGGAGGATGCCGACGGCGCCGACGCCTCGATCGCCCTGATCGCTCTCGCTCTCGCGACCGGCGATCCGGCGGAGGTTCCGGCACTGCTCGACCGTCTGCCTCATCTCGCCAGCGAGGTCGGGAACGATGCGCGGGCTCAGGCAACGCTGCGGCTGATCCATCTGGGACGGCTCGGCGAAGCCCGGCCGCTGATCGCGACGATCGATCTTTCGCTCCTCGATCCGGCGAGCCGGAGCGATCTGGTTGCGACCGAGGCGCATTTCGCGATCGAGGCGGCGGACACCGACCGGCTCGCCGCCCTGCTCGATACTCTGGAAAGCGACGCGGCCGAACCGGCCAGGATCAAGGCGCTGGCGGTGTCCGGCTTCGTCACCGCGGTCAATCGCGGCGATTTTGCCGCGGCTTCGCTGCTGCGCGGGCGGATCGAGCCGGATTTCGCGAACTACGCCAAGGCTGCCACGGAAGGCATGCGCAGCGCGGGTTTCGCGCTCGGCGTGCTCGATCTGCAGGAACCGGCACAACCGCATCGCGCCGAAGCCGCTTTCGCCGCAGTCCGCCGCGGCTTCGCCGCGGAACTGGCCGAGAGCGAAACCGCGCCCGCTCTGTTCTGGGAATCGCTGCGCGGCGAGATCATCGCATTGCACCAGACATCGCGCGCCGCCGAGGCCACGGCGCTCGGCCGGGCGATGCTCGCCCGCTATCGCGGCGCGCCGGAGGATCTGGCGCAGGAACTCATGACGGATCACCGATAATGCTGGCGATACTGCGGAAACTGAAACTCGGGTTCGGTGCCGCCCGCGCGGCAGTCACCCTGGCCGTTGCCGGCGTACTCGGCCGGCTGCGCAGCGCGCATCAGGTGGTCGCCAGCAAGCCAACGACGGGAATCACGCTCGGCCCGAAAGTGGTTCTGTTCCTGCACTGGGATCGCGGCGGCCGGGTGCGCGAGGCGCTGTTCACCTATATCGCGCAGCTCGCCGAATCCGGCCGTTCGGTGGTGTTCGTCACCAATGCCGGCAAGATCGAGCCCACCGCCGAGGCGCGGCTGCTCACTTTGTGCGCCGGCGTGCTGGTACGACGCAATATCGGCTATGATTTCGGCGGCTGGCGCGATGCGATCGAAACGCTCGACCTGCCGCGCACCGAGACCGAGGAAATCATCATCGTCAACGACAGCGTGTTCGGCCCGGTGCGCCCGCTTGAGGCCACGCTGCTGCGCCTCGACTACGAGCATGTCGATGTCTGGGGCCTGACCGAAAGCTGGCAGCGGCGCTATCATCTGCAATCCTATTTCGTGGCCTTCGGCCCGCGCGCGATCCGCTCGCCCGCGTTCCGCAAATTCTGGGCGCAGGTGATTCCGGCACCGTCGAAAGCCTATGTCATCGGGAAATACGAGGTCGGCATGACCCAGGCGATGATCAAGGCGGGGCTCAGGGTCGCCGTGCTCTGGCCCTACGAGGCACTGACCAAGCTGATCACCCGCGACCAGCTCGCGGGATATCTCGATACCGATGCCGGCGCCGCGATGCGCAACGACCCGATCGACATGACCCGCTGGCTGCATATTCTGCGCCTGCGCGACGCGATCGCCCGGCGCAAGCCGCTCAATCCGACCTCGGATCTGTGGCGGCATCTGCTGCTTTCGGGTTACCCGTTCATCAAGCGCGAACTGCTGCGTGACAACCCCACCAGGGTCGAGGATGTCGGCGACTGGGCGGATGTACTGCGCGATACGCTCGGCGTCGATCCCGCGCCGATCATCGCCGATCTCAGGACCATGCTGCGCGGCGACGCGCCCTGAAGATGGCAGGCACCGCGCGCATGCTGGCACGGCTGGCCGCGGTGCTGGCCTGGACGGTTCTGCTCCTGCCGGTGCAATTCGTGCTGATCCGCCTGAAGGGAGCGGCGAAGCAACGCCTGCCGATGATCTACTGGTCGGGCATGGCGCGGCTGCTCGGGGTGCGACTCCGCGTGATGGGTACCCTTGCGTCCGGCAACGGGCGACCGGTTCTGTTCGTCTCGAATCACAGTTCCTGGCTCGATGTGATCGCCCTCGGCGCGGTTCTGCCCGGCTGTTTCGTCGCCAAGGGCGATATCGCCAACTGGCCCGGCATCAATTTTGTAGCCAAGGCGGGGCGAACGGTATTCGTCTCCCGCGCGCGGTCGGGCACGGCGCGCGAGCAGAAAGATCTCGCTTCCCGGCTCGACGCCGGCGACAATCTGATCCTGTTTCCCGAGGGCACGACGTCGGACGGCGCGCGGGTTTTGCCGTTCCGGTCGAGTTTTCTGGCCCTTGCGGAGCGAAACGACGCGCCGATCGTCCAACCGGTGACGATCGTTTACGACCAACTGGACGGGCTGCCGATCTGCCGGCGCAACCGTCCGCTGATCGCCTGGTATGGCGACATGGATATCACCTCGCATTATGCGCGGCTGGGCCGGCATAATTGGCGGGCGACCATCGTGCTCGATCCGCCGGTCGATGCAAGGATCGGGCGAAAAATGCTGAGCGCTACGCTGGAACACGCAATCGCCAGTCGCGCCGCCGCGATCCGGCAGGGCAAAAATTAGGTCCGGTCTGGTGCCTTTGTTTCACGTGAAACAAAGGACAGTTATTATGACTAACTTTTCGTTATGTCAGATTTTTCCCAGATCGCGCGGACCAGATAGATCGGGCGCTGCTTGCTTTCCTCGTAGAGCCGGCCGAGATATTCGCCGATCACGCCGAGCGCCAGCAATTGCACGCCGCCCAGGAACAGCACCGCGACCAGGAGCGACGGATAGCCCTTGACCGGGTTGCCGTAGACCAATTTGTCGAAAATTGTGACGATTGCGTAAATAAAAGCAAAAATTGAGACAGCAAAGCCCAGATAGGATGCCAACCGGAGCGGCACGCTGCTGAACGAGGTGATGCCCTCAAGGGCGAGATTCCAGAGCTTCCAGTAGTTCCAGGTGGTGGCGCCGGCGTGGCGGGGGGCACGCCGATAGGTGATCGTCGCGGTGCGAAAACCCACCCAGGCGAACAGACCTTTCATGAAGCGCCGCCGCTCCGGCAGGCGTTTCAGCGCGTCCAGCGCCGGGCGGGAGATCAGCCGGAAATCGCCGGTATCGGGGGGAATATCGACATGGCTCATCCGGTTCATCACCCGATAAAAGCCGTGCGCGGTGAGGCGCTTCATCGGGCCGTCGCCCTCGCGGGATTCGCGCACCGCGTTGACCACTTCGAAGCCTTCCCGCCATTTGGCGATCAGTTCGGGGATGACTTCCGGCGGGTCCTGCAGATCGGCGTCGAGCGGGATCACCGCCTCGCCGCGCGCGTGGTCGAGCCCGGCGGTGAGTGCGGCCTCCTTGCCGAAATTGCGCGAAAGATCGATCACCCGGACGCGGGAATCGCGCTCGGCGAGGGCGACCAGACGCGCCAGGGTATCGTCCCGGCTGCCGTCGTTGACGCAGACGAGTTCCCAGGATTCCGCTCCGGCATCGAGCACCGCGCAAAGCCGCTCGTGCAGCTTCGCGATATTCGCGGCCTCGTTATGGAACGGAACGACGATCGAAATGGTCATCGGTGCGGGCGCCTGATTGCGATTATCGTGGGACCAAGGCCTTGCCAGATCAGGGCGAAAACACCCAGAAAAAACCCGATCCAAGCATAGACGATGTAGGGTGGCGCAAAGCGGAACCGGACGATGTTGCGGCCAGGACGAAGCTCGACGCTCTGGACGATCTCGTGATGGACCGATACCGGCACGCTCATTCCATTGATCGTGGCGCGCCATCCCGGCATGAACAATTCGCGGCGAACCAGCGATGCATGCGCGGAGCAGGTCGCGATCACGCTGTCGCGCCTGGCGTTTTGCAGCGTGCAGGCGGAGCCGCTCGTCGTGTAGAACGGATCCGCTCCTTTGAGACGCCAGATATTCATCAGCCTGTCGGCATAGACTTGCTGGAAATCTCGTGCATCACTACTATTTCCGAAAACCAGTTGGATGGTTTTCCCGGTAACGTCTTGACCAGCATTTGTACTTAGGACCACACCATGATCATGTGTCGGCCAAAGCCAGATCGCCTCCGGGTTGTTACCGCTCACATGCGTTACCGTCACGGTGAACTGCTCGCCAGGCACCAAGTGTATCGCTTTGTTCAGAGTCATTTCAAACGCGCTGTTATCGCCGGAACGGTTAAGATTAGCAGCCGTTTTGCTGCATCCGTTTCGCGTGCAAAGAGAAATTGCCAGTATTCCATCCGCGGTATTATCGTAATTGCCCTGTTCGACACCGATCCGATCGATCACCGGAAAGCGTACAATACTCCGAGGGGCGGCTTCGGTAACGGTCACGGACTGGCCGGCATAGAGCCGCAACGGTATACCGTTTACTGGTTCGCTCGGAAAACTGATTGTCGGGATAAGGTTCGTGCTAGGATCGGTTACGATATAGCGGACACCAAGATATAAGTAGCTCTTTTTAAAAAGCACGATATCATTCGCCGCTACTGGAATCTGCAACGGCGGAAATGGCGCCCAAAAAATAGTGCCGCTCAGTTCAGCAACAGACGGCAAAAGATGCTTTATAACGTAACTCGACCAATTAAGCGGAAGCGGAAGATAGTTATGGTTGATGCTTGAGATTCTGAAATATGCACTATAGTTCGGAGCAATAGGTCCGAGTGTATAAAACCGAGAAAGGCCTAGATTTGTTCGGAGGTAGCGTATCCCTGTCTTGTCGATCTGCCCTGGCTTCAAGCCAGATAGCTGTGGCAACATATACAGACAAATTGTGTTGATAACCAATATAATCGAAAGTGCCCAACGACGCTTTTCGTCGCGCAACGCAGCAACGCTGATTACCCCAAGAACAAGGCCGCTGAGCCCAATCGACAAGGCGAAAATAAGCCATTTGACCATCTGGGCACGATGAACGGAATTCCAATGCCAGAAAGCCGTCCAAGGCCAAACGAGATACACCGCTATGGCCAACAAGAAGAGGGTGATAAACGTTGCCCTGAGAAGGATTACACGAGGGAATATCTCCTGTTCCAGAACACAACAGGCTAGAATGATTGCCGCAATCTCCCAGGAAGGTGCCGCATAACGGAAAAATTCAACATCCTGCATGAAAGGTATGATATTCATAAGTGGCATAATCGGTGGAATGCCGAATGTTTTTCCTGCACAAAGAATAAGCCAAACCAATAACAGGATACGAAGCCTACGGTCGCGACACAGGAATACGCCCAGGCACGAAAAACCCAAAAGGGTTGCGCCGAGGAATCCGCCGACACCGCCGTTAATCGCGACAATCAATTGTCTACCGTACGATGCCGTAAGCGGGCCGAAGACATATGGCAACAAAATTACCGACATACCCCGTATAGACAGTGAAAGCAGTCCATATTGATGTAACCCAACAACATCGCTCTGGGTTAAAAAATCGAAAAATGCGACCAACTGTGGCGCGGCGATGAGAAGCCCGATCACGCCGCCGCACAGGATGTTACCAACATATTCTATTCTATCGTCCGCCTCGAACAGGCGAAATCCTGCCCAGAGCAGGGCGAACAATCCGTCGATATAAGCCTCTTCTGGAAATCCGCCCAGAATTGAAAAACCAATCCCTGCCGCAATCAGTAGAACAGATTGTCGTCGACAACGCCTGTCTCTTGCGTTTTCGATGCCGAGCAGCAATGTCGGCAGGAAAGCCATGACATTCAGCAACACCTCGCCGGGAGTCCAGGCAAATGTGCCAGAGAATGCATAGAGGAGTGCGCCAGATAAGGCACTCAAGCGGGTGAATTTCAAGCGCCTGAGCAATGCATAGGTAGAGAGACCTGCAATGATTTGCATGGCCCGCTCAAGCCAAAATATTCCATGATGAAAAAACAACAATAAAACAAAAGGAAGGAAAAATGCTGCCGGTTGAATTTCTCCGGCAAGCGGCAGTCCTATCCCGGAATAGGGGTTCCACCATGGAATAATTCCATGCAACCAATCATAGGCGGCTAGATTGCCAAGAGCCTGCGTGGTCCAGCCAGTATTCGGATCATCAAACGGCATTCCCCCTAACAAACCGTGCCGAACGCCAATGACTGCAGAAGAGGTGGACCAAATCGGATCGCTGCTGATGCCTAGAATTAGAGCCGGTATTTGACCAGCGAAAGGCGCAATCAGCAAAACAAGTACAGGAAGCCATTGGTAGCGACCAAGAAAGCCGACATGCGCCTCAGATATTTCAGGTGCGTCAGCAGCATTTCTGGCACGAGCCGTTGATGTTTCTGTCAAATCGGTCATAATGACATAGATGCCAAAAGTGACGTGGCGTTGCAAATTTTTGCTTTTTTGAGGCTTGAAGCGGTATTCATCTCTTCATGAATTGAGGAGAGGTTAGGAGTGTCTTGTCGCTGTCTGAGGTTCCCCCGACCGGGCAAATCGCCGCGGTAATTCCCTGCTACCGGGTCCGGGCGCATATCCTTGATGTGATCGAGCGGATCGGTCCTGAGGTGACGGCGATTTATGTCGTCGACGATTGCTGCCCGGAGCAGACGGGGGCGTTTGTCCGCGAGGCATCCCGCGATTCGCGGGTCCGTGTCATCATGCGAACGGTCAATGGTGGCGTCGGTGCGGCAACATTGAGTGGGTATCGCCAAGCCCTCGCCGACGGAATGACGGTGATCGTCAAGATCGATGGCGACGGCCAAATGGACCCAGCGCTCCTACCCATATTCGTCCGACCGATTCTGGAGGGCCGCGCTGACTACACCAAAGGCAACCGCTTCTTCAATCTCGACGATGTTCGAACGATGCCTACCATTCGCCTGTTCGGCAATGCCGTTCTTTCGTTCATGACAAAATTGTCAACGGGCTATTGGACCCTGTTCGATCCGACCAATGGCTATACCGCGATCCATGCCAATGTCCTTCGGCAATTGCCGCTCAATTCGATTTCGACCCGGTATTTCTTCGAATCCGACATGCTGTTTCGCCTCGGCATTCTGAGAGCCTGCGTTCTCGACATTCCGATGACCGCGATCTATGCGGAAGAACAGAGCAATCTGCGAATTCGTGCGGTGCTGTTCGGCTTCCTGAAGGGGCATCTGAGGAATCTCGTGAAACGCATTGTGTACAGCTATTTCGTTCGCGATTTTTCCATCGCCTCGGTCGAACTCGTCGTCGGCCTGCTGCTACTCGGCTTCGGCACGATATTCGGGTTTTCGCACTGGTGGTACAATGCACATCACGACGTGGTGACGACATCGGGCACGGTGATGCTTTCGGCATTGCCAGTGATTCTTGGGTTGCAGATTTTTCTGTCTTTCCTGGGTTTCGACATCGCGGCCGTGCCGCAAACCGCAATTCATCGGCTTCTTGATTCCACGATACGCAGCGGCACGAAAGCGCATGCGGACGTTTCCAAATTGCCTGCCGGATCAGGCAAGCGATGATAAATACGCTGGCATTGCTGGCCTTCACGATCCTGTTGGCGCTCGGCCAGCTTTTATTCAAAAAAGTCGGGCTTGAGCTGCGCGGAATCAGCCTGACCGATGGCATTTTACGCATTCTCGGGCGGCCGGCCATCTATGCCGCCGGGCTGCTCTATTTTATCGCGACTGTACTTTGGATATGGATTTTGTCGAGGGTGCCGTTAAGCCGTGCCTACCCTTATGTCGCAGTTGGCGTCGGGCTCGTGCCTTTCCTGTCGATTTTTGTCTTCGGTGAGCACGTACGACCGTCATTCTGGGTTGGAGTCGTCCTGATCATGGCCGGCATTATCATAACCCAGCTCGGCAATTCCGCCGGGTGATGCGGCGGCGACGGCGGGGCGGCGCCGATGCCGATGGTTCCGGGCAGGTAGAAGAACGGAAAATACTGGACGGTGTTCGGGCAGATATCGAATCCGGTCTGCTTCGACCATTTGATCGCATTCGCCTGCCGCACGCGTTTCTGGGTCAGTGGCCGGGCCGGACCGGACGGAAGTTCGGCCGCCGATTCGGCGATGATCGCCAGATTGGCGTTCACCCCGGAGACCGGAAAGGTTCCGTGCCGGATCGAGTCGGGGAAGTGCTCCCGAAACCCGAGAATCTGGCCGTAGAGCAATCCATCCGCGCGGGCGATATGCGCCGGCTCGTCGGCGACCTGTCCCATAGGAGTCAGCAAGGCGAGGCGGATGCCGGTCGGCAGCGCGCAGGCCAGGAAAAGGATTGGCAGCCAGCGCGTGTCGAGAAGCAGTCGCAGGAAACGGCCAGGATACGCGGTGGCGGAACCGGAGACCCGGCGGTGCAAGGACAGATCCATCGGGTGCGACGCATAGCCAAGAAGCCGACGCCGGTCCATGGACCGGATGGCTTGCGCCCCAGGCTGGATTGCTTCGGCGCTTCGCTTCTCGCAATGACGAGTCGGCGTCAGGCGTGAGTCGTAGGCTACGGCGGTTGGTATAAGTGACCCTTCAGCCCGGTCATTGCGAGCCGTTACAGCCGGCGCGACGATCCATTTTGTGGTAGCGTTATGCACGAAAAATGGATTGCTTCCGCCTCGCAAGCTCGGCGTCGCAATGACGGGTGGGGCTGTTTGGTGGCGCTGCTACCGGCGGCGGATGAAAGCCGCCGCCCCGGTTGCCTGCCACGCGATGCCAAAAATGCCGATCCAGAAGGCGATCCAGCCAAATGTCATGTAGGGCGGCTCGAAATCGAAACGGACATGGTTGCGGCCCGGTTCGAGCGCGACCGCCTGGACGATGGCGTGGTGCTTCAGGACCGGCGCCGGAACGCCATCGATCGATGCGCGCCATCCCGGCATGAACAATTCCCGCCGGATCAGGAGCGCGCGGGTCCGGCAGATCGCGGTCACGCTGTCGAGCCGAGCGTTTTGCAACGTGCAGGCGGCGCCGTGCGTCGTGTAGAACGGCTCTGCTCCCTTGAGCCGCCAGATGGTCATGAGCGGGTCGGAATAGACGCGCTTGAAACCGCTATGGCCGGTCGTCCCGAACACGAGCTGGATGGTTCTGCCGGCGAGAGACTGACCGGTGTTCGACGACAAATCCGACTTCTGACCGTGCTTCGGAGGAAGCCAGATCGCCACCGGGTGGTTGCCGCTCTCATGCGTTACCGTAACGGTGAAACGCTCTCCGGGAGCAACATGGATAGGTTTGTCCAGGCCGATCACGAAAGCACTGTCATCGGGAGAATTATGCAGTTTGCCGCTGCCCACGCCACATTGTCCATCGACGCACAGCGTCACGGACAGAGTGCCGTTGGCGGAATTGGCGTAAGTGCCCTGGTTGACGCCCACACGCCCGATCACGGGAATTCGCCTGAGGACGGGCGGCGCGACCGCGGCGATCGTCAGCGACTGGCCGGCCCAGAGCGGCAGCGCAGTGGCGTTGCTGGAATCCGCCGGCATGGCGAAGGAAGGCGGCAAGGAATCGCCCGGCATGGTCAGAAAATAGCGGACGCCGAGATATCGATAGCTGCGTTTGAAGCGCACGACGTCGCGGCTTGCCTGCGGCACCTCGTTGTCGGGAAACGGCGCCCAGAAAATATCACCGCTCGATGTCGATAATTTGGGAAACAGGTGACTCTGGACGAAATCGGCCCAGTTTCGCGCGACCGGCAGATAGTTGTGGTTGATGTCCGGGATTTCGAAATAGGCGCTGTAATTCGGCGGCATCGGGCCCAGCGCGTAGAAGCGCGACAGGCCGAGATGGGTTTTCAGGAAATCGATCGCTGGCCAATCGATCCGTCCCGGCCTGACGCCGGAGAGTTGCGGCAGGGCGAACAGGATGATGGAATTGCCGACCAGGATCAGCCCCGCCAGCCAACGCCGCCTCTCACCCTTCGCCAGAACCCAGATCAGGGCGATGGCGATCATCGAGCCGATCGGCAAAGCGGTGGCGCGGATCAGCCATGTCACCATGATCGCCCGGTCATGCGCATTCCAGTGCCAGGATTGCGCCCAGGGCCAGGCGAGCCCGATCGCCAGCGCGATGACGGCCAGGGTCGCGGCCAACGGGAGAACCAATCTCATCCGTCCCTCGCGCGCGTCTTCCAGGGCGTTTGCCGCGAGGATGATCGCCGCCAGTTCCCAGGCGGGCGCGGAATAGCGGAAAAACATGGTATCCATCATGAACGGCAGCGCGTTCATCAGCACCATGACCGGCGGAAACCCGAAAATCTTACCGGCGGCAAGCACGATCCAGACGGCGAGCATGATCGCGATCGGGCGATCGCGCCGCGAGGCGAGCCCGGCGAAAGCGAAGGCCAGGGTGAGCGCGCCGATATAGCCGCCGATGCTGGACGAGACCGGCAGGAGCCGCGCGCCGCCCAGATCGCCGCCCAGCGGCCCGTAGATATAGGGCAGGATGATGGACGCGAACCCGCGCAGATCGACCGAAAGATTGCCGATGGCGTGGGTCTGGAACACATCGCTCGCCGCGCTGAAATCGGCGAAGGCGACGATGGCGGGGGCGGCGATCAACAATCCCAGAATGCCGCCGAATGCCACCCTCCAGGCGAATGCCGGGCGATCCGGCGACTCGAACAGCCGGACGATCGCCCAGAGCAGCGCCATCAGCCCGTCGATATAGGCGGCCTCGGGAAAACCGGCGAGAATCGAGCCACCGATGCCGAGCGCGACCAGCACCACGGCATGGCGGCGAGAAGCCGAATCCCGCGCATATTCGATGCCGAGCAGCAGCACCGGCAGGAACGGCAGGACGTTGAGGATGGTTTCGCCCGGCACCCAGGCGAATGTGCCGTTGAATTCATAGAGAAGCGCGCCAATCAGCGCGGCGAGCCGGCCGAGTTTCAGGCGCCGGAGCAGGCAGAAGGTCGCGATGCCGGCGAAGATTTGGAGCGCCAGTTCCAGCCAGACGATGCCGCCCCGGAACGCGAGCAGCAGCACGAAGGGCAGGAACAAGGCCGCCGGCTGCATTTCGCCCGCCAGCGGCAGACCGATTCCCGAATAGGGGTTCCACCAGGGCACTCTGCCGTGCAACCAGTCCTGTGCCGCGAGATGGCCGAGCGCCTGATTGGTCCAGCCGACATTGGGATCGCCGAAGGGAGCGCCCGCCAACAGGCCGGGCCCGACGCCGAGCACCACGCCGGACTGGAGCCAGATCGGGTTGGTGCTCAGCTCGAAAATCCATGACGGAACCTGCCCCAGTAGCGCGGCGAGAACGATGACCAGGAACGGCAGCCATGGATAGCGATCGAGCCATTCCGCCGGAGGCGCGGCGCTCAAAACCAACCCTGTTTCAGACATATCCCGCAAATCGGTCTCCCCGTGCCTCGATGTCGCGCCGTCGCGGCGGCTCCGGTATGGTGCGCGTGCGACGCAAGGCGCCGAAGCGTTGCGTTCGCGCCACACTTAACCATGAAGCAAGGAATGGTCCATGCCGAAGTCATGTCATCGTCAGGCCAGCGGCGGGGGCCGATGAGGCGGTTCCTCCGGTCGCACTGGATCGCGATCCTGTTCGTCGTCACCGCGCTGCCCACCGGGCTGAGGCTGGCGCTGGTCACGCCGATCGGGCAGGTCGCCGACGAACCGGCACATATCGCGCGGGCCGGCGCCCTGCTGCATGGCGAACTGCTCGGCCATCGGGTGCCGTTCCGCCCGCCGGGCCGGAACACCGTCATCGTGCCGGCCACGATGGTCGATGCCGGGCTGATCGGCGCCTCGTTCGGCGAAATGAACGAGACCTGCGGCGATCAGACATCGGTGGCGAGCACCGCCGCGCTGCGCTGGGCGAAAGCCCGCAACATCGATATCGATTTCAACACGGTCCAGTATTTTCCGGCGCTGTATCTGCCGGGGACGCTCGGCATCGCGGCCGGGCGGGCGGCGGGGCAGCGCCCGCTCGCCGCCTTGTTCACCGGACGCATTTTCATGCTGCTCGCCTATCTGGCGGTCGCCGTGGCGGCGATCGCGATCGCGCGATTCGGCCGGGGGCTGATCTTCGCCACGCTGTCGCTGCCGATGGCGCTGAGCCTCGGCGCTTCGTTCAACCAGGACGGGCTGCTGATCGCGACCAGCGCGCTGACGGGCGCGCTGCTGACGCTCGACCCCGCGCGATACCGGCGGATACGCTGGCTGGCCCTGCCGGCGTTCACCCTGGTGATCTGTTCGAAGCCGCCCTATGGGCTGCTGCTGTTCGCGGCCCTTGTGCCGCTGGCCGCGCCGCGCCTGGTGCGGCGGGGGTTGACCACGGCGGTATGGGCGCTTCCGCCGCTGCTGTGGGTTGCGGTGATGGCGCACGTGTCGCTGATGCCGTATCTGCGCGGCTCGTATCATCCCGGACCGCTCTGGCCGGGCAATCCGGCGACGATATTCCATACCACCGACCCGCTGGCCAATCTGCGCGTGCTGCTGGCGGAGCCGGCGCGGATCGTCACCATGCCGGTCGGGTTTCTCGTCGCGAACGGGTGGATCATGACGACATCGGCGATCGGCAGCCTCGGCTGGCTTTCGATCGGCCTGTCCAACTGGGCCTATGGCGCGTGGCTCTTCGCGGTCCTGGCCGCCGCGCTCGGGGTGGCTGCCGGGCGAGACGATGGCGGCGTGCGGTGGTTCGCGCGCGATGCCGGCGCGATTCTGATTCTCGTCGCCGCCAGCGTGATCGCGGTGGAACTGGCGATCTATCTGAGCTGGGACGACGTGGGGGCGGCGGCGATTTCCGGCCCGCAAGGGCGGTATTACCTGCTGTTCATCCCGTTTCTGATGCTTGCGATTCCGCGACTCGGCGAGCGGATCGCCGGACGGTTCGGGCCGGGCGCCACGGGGTTCGCCGAAGCGCTGACCGCCCTGCCGGCGATCGTGATCGCGGCAATCGACATGGCGTATCTGCCGGGATTGATGCTGCGCCGGTTCTGCCTTGGATAGTGTGGTTTGCGTTCCGCCCGAGGCTTTGCCACTGAAGGCGCACAATTTCCCGGAGCCGTCATGACCCCGTCGATCGCCGTACTGTTCGCCCTGATGCAGGGCGCCACCGAATTATTCCCCGTCTCCAGCCTGGGCCATGCGGTGATCGTGCCCGCGCTGCTGCACTGGCACGTGGACCAGCACGCGCCGTCCTTCCTGCCTTTCGTGGTGATGCTGCATGTCGGCACCGCGACGGCGCTGCTGCTGTATTTCTGGCGCGACTGGTGGGCGATGCTGATGGGGCTGCTCGGCCGGGGTGAGGCGCGCGCGGTGGATGCGCAGCGCGGGCTGCTGCTGCGGCTGGTGATCGCGACGATTCCCGCCGTGGTGATCGGATTCGCGTTGAAAAAGCCGATCCAGCATCTGTTCGCGACGCCGATGATCGCGGCGGGATTCCTGATCGCCAATGCGATCCTGCTGCTGGGCGGCGAAAGGCTGCGCCGGCGCAAGGTGGGGCGGGATTTCGGGATCGGGCAGCTCACGCTGGGCGATGCGTTCATCATCGGGCTGTTCCAGTGCCTCGCGTTTCTGCCCGGACTGTCGCGTTCGGGAGCGGCGATCGTCGGCGGGCTGACGCGCGGGATCGACCACGAGGCGGCGGCGCGCTTCGCGTTTCTGATGGCGACCCCGGTGATCGCGGGGGCGACGGTGATCGAGGTGCCGAAGCTGATTCATCATCACGCGGCGATGAGCGGGATGCTCGGGCTGTCGGTGCTGGCGGCGGTGGTAGCCGGCGTGGTCGCGTTTCTCTCGACCGCGTTCCTGATGCGCTATTTCCGCGGCCATGACCGCTGGGCGCTGGGACCGTTCGCCGGATATTGCGCGGCGTTCGGGGTGTTGAGCCTCGTTCTGCTGTCGATCGGAGCCTGATGCCGCCGATCCGCCCCGAGGCGAAACGCCTGATGGCGGCGCGGTTTTCCCGCAGCATCGCCCAGGGTGCGCTGGTGGTCGATTTCGCGCTTTATGCGACCAGGCTCGGCTGGAGTGCGGCGTTTCTCGGCGTGGTGTTTGCCGTTGCCGTGCTGTTCACCGTGATGCTGACGGCGGCGATCGGCCCGGCGAGCGACCGGCTCGGGCGCAAGCGGTTCGTTCTGGTCTACGAAGCGATTTCGGCGCTTGCCGCGGTGATCGCGCTGGCGAGCCACGCGACCTGGCCGCTGGCTTTCGCCGCCGTGATCGGTGGATTCGGGCGCGGCGCCAATGGCGCGGCGGGACCGTTCGGTCCCGCCGAACAATCGTGGCTCTCGGGGTTCATCGAGAGGCGCGATTTCGGAGCGGTGCTGTCGTTCAACATCGCGATCGGATTTTTCGGCATGGCGACCGGGGCGGTGCTGGCGGGTGTGGTCGGCGCGCGGCAGGAGCTGTTCCTGCTGCCGCTGGTGGCGGCGCTGATCGCGGCGGCTCTGCTCATCGTCACCCCGGACCCGCCGCGCGGTGCCGTGCCCGCACGGTCGGGCCAAGCCGCGGCGACGCGCGGCGAGAATGGCCTGCTGTGGCGGCTGGCCGGGCTGAACATCCTCAACGGCACGGGAATCGGATTGAGTGGGCCGTTCATGTCCTGGTGGTTCGCGGCCAAGTTCCATGCGACGGCTGGCACGATCGGCCCGGCGCTGGCCGTGGCCTTCGCCGCCGGTGGGATTGCCTCGGTAACCACCGGGGCGCTGACCCGCCGGCTGGGCGTGGTGCGGGCGGTGGTGCTGATGCGCGGCATCGGGCTGGCAAGCCTGTTCGCCTTGCCCTTCGCGCCGAGTTTCGCGACCGCGACCGCGATCTATGCGCTGCGCTCGGCGTTCAATCGCGGCACCGCAGGAGCGCGGCAGGCCGTGGCGCTCGGGCTGGTCGGCGACGAGCGGCGCGGCCTCGCCGCGAGCGTGAACAGTATTTCGGTGATGGTGCCACGCGGCATCGCCCCCGCGCTCGCCGGGGTGTTGTTCGAGTCGGGCGCGCTTGCCGCACCGTTTTTGCTCGCGGGGTTGTTTCAGGGAGCGTATCTGTTTCTCTATCCGCGCGTGTTCGGTGCGCATGATCCGTCGAGGCCGCCATGATCCGTCGATTTTTGCTTGGCCTTTCGCTCGCACTGCCGATCGCGGCCCGTGCCGGGATCAATCTTGCCGCGGTACCGATCGGGCGGACCGATTTGCCGTGGTGGCGCGCGCGATTCGAAACGACGCTGCGCGAGGCGCACGCCGATCCTGACGCAAAGTTAGTATGGCTGGGAGATTCGATCACCCAGTACTGGCAGCGCACCGGACCGGCGCGGTTCGAGGATGTTCTGCCGGTGTGGAACCGCTATTACGGACGGTACAATCCGCTCGATTTCGGGCTGATCGGCGACACCACGGCGAGCGTGATCTGGCGGCTCGATCATGGCGAATTCAATGGGCTGCACCCCAAGCTGGTGATCGTTCTGATCGGGGCGAACAATCTGGGTGCGACGCATTGGGGCGCGCATCTGACCGTGCCGGGGATCGAGGCGGTGGTGAATAATCTGCATCGCCGCGTGCCGGGAGCGAAAATTCTGCTGCTCGGCATTCTGCCATCGATCCGCTCGGCGTGGATTTCGGCGGAGACGGTGAAAATCAACGCCGAGCTTGCGGGTATTTATGCACACAGTCCGGTGGTGACGTTCCGCGATGTCGGCGCCGTGCTGGAGCATGACGGCAAACCCGACGCCTTACTTTATGTCGATCCGAAATTGCATCCGCCGCAGCCGGCACTGCACCCGGACGCGGCGGGGATGCGGCGGATCGCGCATGCGCTGCAGCCGACCGTCGAACGGCTGATGCAATAATAGGTGGTCAATCCATCGCGCTGAGGCGCATCGCCGAATTGACCAGGGCGACATGGGTGAAGGCCTGTGGGAAATTGCCGATCTGGCGCTGCCGCGCGGTGTCGTATTCTTCGGCAAACAGCCCGACGTCGTTGCGCAGCGCGATCAGTTTTTCGAACAGGGTTTCGGCGTCGTGCTTGCGGCCCATGAGCGCGTAATTATCAACCAGCCAGAAACTGCACGCGAGGAACACGCCTTCGGTACCGGAAAGACCATCCTTGCCGGTATCGGTGTCGTAGCGGCGGACAAATCCGTCCTGCAACAGATCGCGTTCGATGGCTGCGACGGTGCCGATGATGCGTGGATCGTCGGGCGGCAGAAATCCCACCACGGCCAGAAGCAACAGGCTGGCATCGAGCGTCCTGGAGCCATAGACCTGGGTGAACGTGTTTCTCGAAACGTCGAATCCCTGGGCGCAGACCTGATCGTGAATGTCCTGACGGATTTTACGCCAGTGCTCCGCCGGTCCGTCATAGCCGAATTCCTCGACCGAACAGATCGCCCGATCGAACGCCACCCAGGCCATCACCTTGGAATGTACAAATTGCTGGCGCCCGCCGCGCACCTCCCAGATGCCTTCGTCCGGCGCGGCCCAGAATTTTTCGAGATCATCAAGGAGATTGCAGCGCAGTTCCCAACTGTTCTGATCGTGCTTCAGGCCGCCGCGATGCGCCTGATACAGCGTGTTCATCATTTCGCCGTAGACATCGAGCTGACGCTGCTCGGCGGCGGCATTGCCGACCCTGACGGGCCGTGAATTTTCATAACCACAGAGCCAATCGACCCGCCATTCGGCAAGCCGTCTTTCGCCGGCGATGCCGTACATGATCTGGATGTCGGCGGCGCTGCCGGCGACCGCGCGGTCGAGCCAGTGGCGCCAGGCGCTTGCCTCGTCGCGGTACCCCGCATTCATCAGGGCCTGGAGGGTGAAGCTCGCGTCGCGCAGCCAGCAATAGCGATAGTCCCAGTTGCGTTCGCCGCCGATTTCCTCGGGCAGCGAGCACGTCGCCGCCGCGACGATGCCGCCGGTCTCCCAATGGGTCAGCGCTTTCAGCGTGATCAGCGAGCGCTTCACGATTTCCGCCCAGCGCCCCTTGACCGGCGCTCTCTGAGTCCATTTTTGCCATTTTTGGGTCGCGAGTTCGACGCTGTGCGCTGGATCGAACGATTTCGGCACATGACGGTGCGAGGGCAGCCATTCCAGCGCGAAGGCGACGGTTTGGTCGGCTTCGACGGTGAACCGTGCTTCGGTGTGCTGGTTCTGCCCTTCGAGCGGCACGTCGGACCACACGACCGCCATGTCCGGCCCGGCGATCGCCACGATCCCCTCATGGCCTGGCATACGGCGCACCCAGGGCACCACCCGGCCGAAGCCGAAGCGGAAAACGAGTTCCAGCCGCATCTCGACGCTGCCGGAAAGCCCGGTGACCAGACGCACCATGCGCGTGGTATCGTGCGGATGCGGCACCATGCAATCGGTCAGGCGCACGGCACCTGTATCGGTATGCATGTCGGTCTCCAGCACCAGCGTATCGTCGCGGTAACGGCGGCTGGTTTCTTTGATCGGGTCGGCCGGGGCGATCAGCCAGCGGCCATTGTCGCGGGTTCCCAGCAGCGCCGCGAAACAGGCGTCGGAATCGAATCTCGGCAGGCACAGCCAATCGATCGAACCATCCTTACCGACCAGAGCCGTGGTCTGCCGGTCGCCGATCAGCGCGTAATCCTCGATCCGAAGAGCCATCCGTCATTATCCTTCAATTAAGTCAGGAGCGGGCATCACGCGCGGCGAGCCGCTCCACGATATCCCTGACGATCTCGATGGGCGACGCGTCCACCTTCACCACGATCGCGTTCTCGCCCTCGCCGGGCAGTTCCAGTGTGGCAAACTGGCTGTCGAGCAGTTTCGCCGGCATGAAATGCCCGTGACGATTTGCGATGCGATCGGCCAGCAGATCGCGATCGCCGTCGAGATGAATCAGGGTCACATCGTCTGATCCGCCACGCACAAAATCGCGATAGCATCGTGTCAGAAGAGAACTGACAATGACGCCACCCGATCCGGCATCCCGCCAGCCGCGCAGTTCCAGCGCGATGCGGTGCAGCCAGGGCATCCGGTCGTTATCGTCGAGCGGCTTGCCTTCGTGCATCTTCCGTCGGTTCGATGCGGGATGCAGATCGTCGCCATCGCGGAACGGCACGCCGAGCACGCCGGCAAGCATCGCTCCGATCGTGCTTTTGCCCGAGGCGGAAACCCCCATCACGGCGAGCAGCGGTTTGTGCGCAAGGTGCTGCAGACGCAGTGCGCGCAAAGTCGCGATCATGGTGGAGACACCGAGCTTCGCGAAAACGTCACCCTCGAAACAGCGTGTGCTGCCATCGTCATAGCCGATGATCGCGCAATCGCAGCCGGCGGTGAACAGCCCGGTTTCGACCACGCCGGCAATCGATTTCAAAGCCCGATCGAGCGCCACCGCATCGATCCGTCCTGGAAGCACACAGTCGGCGATGACATTGCCGTTGTCGGAGATGAAGGCCTTGCCATTCGCCTGTTTGCGCGGTTCGGCAAGCAAGCCCAGTTCGCCGATGCGTGCGAGGGTTCGCGCGACCGCGAAATTCACGATTTCGACAGGCAGTTTCGAGCGCTCACCCAGGCGCGAGACCAGCTTACCCTGATCGGCGATGACGACGAAGCGGTGGGAGGATTCGGCGATCTGCTTTTCGCGCAACAGCGCGCCGCCCAATCCCTTGATGAGGTGCAGGCTGCCGAATTCGACCTCGTCGGCGCCATCGACCGCAAGGTCAAGCACGCCATCGAGTGCTGTCACCTTGATGCCGAGTTCGGCGGCGCGGCGCTCGGTTGTCACTGATGTCGCCACGCAGGCGAGATCGATGTTTTCGGTTTTTACCCGCTCCGCCAAGGCATCGAGAAAATGCGCGATGGTCGAGCCGGTGCCGAGTCCGAGCCGCATTCCGGGTTCGACCAGTTTCGCCGCCTCGCGCGCGGCCGCGCGTTTTTGATCGTCCTGTGTGGTCATGCGGATTGCTTCGATCAATCCGCCCAGCGCCCGGCGGCGGCACGATCGGCCAGCCATAGCAGGCGTCCCTGGGGACGCAGCCTTGCCGCCGGAACCTCGCGCTCTTCGCCGCTCAGGATACGATCCAGCATCGCGCGTTTTCCCCCGCCCGAGACGACGAACACGACCAGTTCAGCACTTTCGAGCACCGGATATGTCAGGGTGACGCGCGATTCCGGGCGCCCTTCGGTGACCGGCAGGACCCAGCGTTTTTTCTCGTCGAGCAGTTTTGGCTGGCCTGGCAGCAAGGATGCGGTATGGCCGTCATCACCCATGCCGAGAAAGCAAATATCGAAAAATTTCCGATCCGGTTCCAAGCTTTCCGAACCGTAGAGGGATTTCAGGGTTTTTTCATAAGCTATGGCGGCCTCGTTCACCGTCAAACCCTCGAACGGCACCGGATGGATTCGCGGCTTTTCATGATCGAGCCGGTCGAACAGCGAATTGCGGACCATGTGAAGGTTGCTGTCGTCATCGTCCGGGGAGACGAAACGCTCGTCGCCGAGCACGAAGTCGATCGCCGACCATCTGATCTGCTGCCGATAGGGTGCGACGGCGAGCCGTTCGTAGAGTGATTTCGGCGTCGAGCCGCCGGCAAGGCCGGCGACGAAGCGGTCTGGCGCCACCATCGCCGCATCGGCGAACAGTTTTGCGCCGGCTTCCGCGAAAGCCTCGGCATCGGGAACGACCAGAATCTCGCCCAGCACCGGTTTCATGCGCCGTCTCCGTCGAGCACGAAGCGCCGTATCGCCTTCGCGAATCCATCATGCTCATTGCTGTCAGTGGCGAATTTCGCGTGTGCCTTGACCGTGTCATCGGCATTGCCCATTGCGATCGACACGCCGCTGCGCTTGAACATTCTGACATCGTTCGGCATGTCGCCGATCGTGGCGATGTGGTCCGGCTCGATCTTGAGAATACGGGACAGCGAATCGACCACCGCACCCTTGTTGGCTTTTGCGTTGGTGATGTCGAGATAATAAGGCTGCGAACAGGAGGCAGCGACATTGTCGCCGAATTCGTCCTGAGCGGCCTTCAGAGCCTGCTGCATTTTTTCATGGTCATCGGTGACGCCGACGATCTTGACCACGGTTTTCAAATCGTCGGCGGAAAAATCCTCGATGATTTCGGGATCGAACTGCACCGTGCGCGCCTCGCGATCGACATGCGGTGCCAACTTATCGCGCACCAGCCAGCGCCTTTTGGTATAGACCCACGCATCGAGATCGTGCTCGCCGAGCAAATCGATCGCGCGCTTGATGACCTCGCTCGGAAGATCATGACTGTCGATCACCGTTTTGAGATCGGGCGCGATCAGCACGCCGCCATTGAAACCGGCGATCGGCGTGTCGATGCCGAGTGGCTTGCTGACCATCGCCATGCCGCGCGGCGGCCTTCCGCTGGTGATCGCGAATTTGATGCCGGCTTTGTGCAGATCGGCAACCGCGCGTTTCGCCCCCTCGGTGAGTTCCTTTTCGTTGGTGACCAGGGTGCCGTCGACATCGGCGAGAACCAGCTCGATTTTGCGGCTCATGAGCGCCCCCCCGTCTTGGGCAGGGCGACATCGCGCCAGCGGCGCCCGGCATCGTCGTCCGACAGCAGGCGATCCGCCGCATCCGGGCCCGGACTGCCCGAAGCATAATTCGGAAAATCGCTCGGCTTCGTCGCAGCCCAGCGATCGAGGACCTGTTGCACGACGCGCCAGGTTTCCTCCACCATGTCGGCGCGCTGGAACAAAGTCTGATCGCCGATCATGCAGTCATACAGCAGGGTTTCATAGCCGACATTGGGTTCCGGCGCAAACCAGTCGCGATAGCGGAAATCCATTTTCACCGGAGCGAGGTGCATCGCCTGGCCGGGGCGCTTGACCTCGAACTGCAGCGAAATGCCCTCATCCGGCTGGATGCGCAGCACCAGCCAGTTCGGCGGCATGGTGTCGAGCGAGGTGCCCTGGAACGCCGCCAGAGGCGCCTTCTTGAAGCGGATGGCAATTTCGCTCATCCGCTGGGGCATGTGCTTGCCGGTGCGGATGTAGAACGGCACGCCGGCCCAGCGCCAGTTGTTGATTTTCAGTCGCATCGCCACATAGGTTTCGATGGCAGAGTCTTTTGCGACATCCGGCTCGTCGCGATAGCCGATGACCTGTTTGCCGGCGACCGTGCCGGGGCCATACTGGCCGCGCACCGCATCGGTTTCGGTCAATGTCTCGATCGCGGCGAACAACTCGTATTTTTTGTCGCGGATCGCTTCCGGCTTGAACCCGATGGGCGGTTCGATCGTCACCATGGCGAGCAACTGGAACACGTGGTTCGGCACCATGTCGCGTAATGCACCGGTCTGTTCGTAGAATTTACCGCGCCCTTCGACGCCCACGGTCTCTGCGACGGTGATCTGCACATGATCGATCCGGTCGCGGTTCCAGATCGGCTCGAACATCCCGTTGCCAAAGCGCAGTGCCATGATGTTCTGCACCGTTTCCTTGCCGAGGAAATGGTCAATGCGATAGATCTGGCGCTCCTTCAGGATGCCGAGGATCTGCGTATTCAGCGCCTGGGCCGAGGCGTAGCTGTGGCCAAAAGGTTTTTCGATGACCACACGGCACCATGGCGCATCGATGGCAGCATCGTCTTTCTCGTGAACCAGCCCGGCTTCACCCAAATGCTCGACGATGGTGCCGAAGAACCGGTCCGCCACGGCGAGGTAGAACAGCCGGTTGCCGCCGGTGCCGTGCTGGGATTCGAGCGATTCCAATTCCTGTTTCAGCGCCTGATAGAACGCGGCATCGGTGAAATCACCCTGGACGTAGGAAAGGTGACCGGCAAATTTGTTCCAGGTATTCTCGTCGATTTTCTTGATCTGGTCTTCGGCGTTGGGGTCGCCAATGAAGCTTTCCAGCGTCTTGTGCAGCGAGTTTTTCCAGTCATCGGCGCTGCGTTTGGCGATATCCGCGCCGATCAAGACGAATTTCTCGGGAATCAGCCCGGTATGCGCGAGGTTGTAGAGGGCCGGAACCAGCAGGCGCTTGGTGAGATCGCCCCCGGCGCCGAAAATGACGACGCTGCACGGACCGGGCGGTTTCGCCGAACTGGGCTGTTGCGTGGTCGCGTCGTCGCGCAGCGGATGATTGGCCATCGCCGTCATGGTCAGCTTCCCTTTTTGCCAGTGTCGTGACCTTGTTCGATGTGACCACCGAAACCCTGGCGCATCGCCGAGAGCATTTTTTCGCCGAAAGTGTGTTCCTTGCGCGAGCGGAAGCGGGCGAACAGCGAGGCTGTCAGAACCTCGGCGGGCACGGCTTCTTCGATGGCGGCCTCGATGGTCCAGCGGCCTTCGCCGGAATCCTCGACATAGCCGGTATAGTTGGTGAGTTGTTCGTCCTTGGCCAGAGCCGAGGCGGTCAGGTCGAGCAGCCAGGACGAGACCACGCTGCCGCGCCGCCATACCTCGGCGATGTCCGCCAGATTGAGCTCGAAGCGATGGTCTTCGGGCAGATCGGTCGAGGATTTGTTGCGCAGGACGTCGAAACCTTCCGCATAGGCCTGCATCAAGCCGTATTCGATGCCATTATGGACCATTTTCACGAAATGCCCGGCACCGACCGGGCCGGCATGGATGTAGCCCTGCTCGGCGCGGGGGTCTTTCCCGTCGCGATCGGGGGTTTTCTCGATCGTGCCGATGCCGGGTGCCAGGGACTTGAAAATCGGATCGAGCCGTTTCACCACATCGGCCTCGCCTCCGATCATCATGCAATAGCCGCGCTCGATGCCCCAGATCCCGCCGGAAGTTCCGACATCGAGATAATGAATGAATTTTTTCCTGAGCGTGGCCGCGCGGCGGATATCGTCCTTGTAGAAGGTATTGCCGCCATCGATGATGACGTCGTCCTTATCCATCAGCTCGGCGAGGGCTTCGATGGTTTCCTCGGTGATATGTCCCGACGGCAGCATGACCCACACCGCGCGCGGTGCCTCCAGCGCCTTGATCATCGCGGCAAGATCACCGACGCCGGTTGCGCCGTCTTTCTGAAGATCCTTGACCGTGTCAGCGGATTTGTCGAACACCACGCACTCGTGTTCTGCACGCATCAGACGACGCGAGATATTGGCCCCCATGCGGCCAAGGCCGACGATTCCGATTTTCATATTCTTGCTCCGCTCCGTTAATGGAATGCGTGGTCGACGGCCTGTTGCAATTCCTTCAAGCCCGTGCCGACATCTTTCAGGTGAACGCGCAGAACGCGCCGGCCGCGCTCGACCAGGACGCTGAGATCGCCCTGGGCTTGCGCGGCCTTGACCTGGCCGAAACTATAGGAGTGGCCGGGAACCGGAAGATCATGCGCATCGTCCGCAGTGATTTGCAGGAACACGCCGCTGTTCGGTCCACCCTTATAGGCCTGGCCCGTCGAATGCAAAAAGCGCGGCCCGAAACCAAGGCAGGTGGCGACTTTGCGTGCGTCGCGCAGCCGGGTTCGGATCGCCTCCAACGCTTTGCCGTGCGCCTCGTTGCGCTCGATATAGGCGAGGATGGCGATGTAGTCGCCGGCGTGGGCGCGGCCGAAATGCTTCGCAAGATATGTCGCGAGCGAATTATGCCGGCCGAGTGCTTCGGCATTCTTCGCGTCGGCATGGATCGCGACGCCGTTCGCGCGGAACACCGGCTCGTTCTGCGCGACGCCGCCGGATTTTTCATAAGCGTCAGTCAGGGCACGGGTTTTGATCTTGCTGGCTTCGACATCCGGCTGGTCGAACGGGTTGATGCCGATGATCGCACCCGCGACGGCAGTTGCGATTTCCCAACGGAAAAATTCCTGCCCGATATGCGCGACATCGCGCACCGCGATACGCACCACCGGATGCCCCGCTTTCGCCAGGGCCGCGACATGAACGGATTGCGCCTTCTGCTCATTACCGTCGAGAACGAGATAGGCGAACACGCGATCCTTGCCATAGACGCTGACATCGCCCAGCGGTTCACTGTCGAGCGGGATCAGGCCGTGACCCTGCTTGCCCGTGGACTCCGCGATCAACTGCTCAAGCCAGGCGCCGAGATCGGCGATTTTCGGCGAGGCGATGATGGTGACCTTGTCGCGCTTGAACTGCTTGACGGCGATGCCCAGCAGCAGGCCGAGTTCCGCGCCGGGGTTCTGGTCCACCGGAACATTGGCGCCGCAACCGGTGACCATGTGGGCGGTGATTTCCAGGAACCGCGCCACGTCGATTCCCATGGCGGCGGCGGGAACCAGGCCGAATTTCGACAGCACCGAATAGCGCCCGCCGATCGATTTCACGCCATGGAAAATATGGGCGAAACGATCCTTCCTGGCCTCGGCTTCGAGCGCGGAACCCGGATCGGTGACGGCGATGAAATGCTCGGCCCAATGGGCGTCGCCGACCGTCTCGATCATGCGCGCCTTGAAATAGGCGAGAAAGATGTTCGGCTCCAGCGTGCTGCCCGATTTCGACGACACGATGAACATGGTTTTCTTGAGATCGAGCGTGCGTTCGAGCGTGCGGATTTGCGCGGGATCGGTGCTGTCGAGCATGTGAAAGCGTGGCCAGCCCGCATGGTGACCGAAGCTCTTTGCCAGCACTTCCGGCCCGAGGCTCGACCCGCCCATGCCGAGCAGAACGAGATGCGCGAATCCGCCGGATTTCACCGCCTCGGCGAAGCGCGCCAGCGTGCCGACATGGTCGTGTTCATGCCTGACGATATCGAGCCAGCCGAGCCAGTGATCTTCGTCCTTGCCGGTCCAGACCGATTTATCGCCTTCCCATAATTTGCGGATTTTGCCTTCCGCGAGCCATTGTTTCTGCTCTGCCGCGATTGCGGATTTGAGCGCATCGTCGGTCTCGACGGTCGCCTTGTTCACCGAGACCGACGCCGCGCGCTTTTCGGCCACCGCGCCGAGCAGCTTGTCGAACGCATCAGCGAATTGCTTCACCCCGTCCACCACCAGATCGGCGGTGACTTTTTCGAGAGAAATGCCGGATTTTTCGAGCGATTTCAGGATTGCCCTGCCGCCGGCGAGATCCTGTTCGACCGCATCGGGCACAACTTTGCCGTGGTCGCGGAACGCATCCATCGTCGCCGGCGGCATGGTGTTGACGGTGTCGCGGCCGATCAAGGTTTCGACATAGAGCGTGTCGGGATAGGTGGGGTTTTTCACGCTGGTCGAGGCCCAGAGCAGCCGCTGGGTGTGGGCCCCCTTGGCGGCGAGCGCATCCCACGCCTTGCCGGAAAACAGCTTCTTGTATCTCTCATAGGCGACTTTCGCATTGGCGATGGCGGCTTTGCCGAGCAGCGGTTTCAGCGCGGTGTCGCCGGCATCGATTTTCGCCTGAAGCTGCTTGTCGATGACGTTGTCGATCCGGCTGACGAAGAAGCTGGCGACGCTGGCGACTTTGGAAACATCGCCGCCCTGTCCGGCGAAATGCTCGAGCCCGGCGATATAGGCTTTCGCCACCTCCTCGTAGACCGGCACGGCGAACAGCAGGGTTACGTTGATCGACAGCCCCTCGCCGATCAGGGTGCGGATCGCCGGGATTCCGGCCGTGGTGGCCGGCACCTTGACCATCAGATTGGGCTTGCCGACCGCTTTCCACAGGCGCCGCGCTTCGGCGATGGTGGCTTCGGTGTCGTTCGCGAGATAGGGCGAAACCTCCAGGCTGATGAAGCCGTCGCGGCCCTTGGTTTCTTTGAACACGGGAAGCAGGACATCGGCCGCTTCCTTGATGTCGGCGATGGCGAGATGCTCGTAGATCGCCATCGGACCATGATCGGCGTGCTTGAGGAACGCGGCGAGATCATCGCCGTAATCCTTCGAGCCGGCGATGGCTTTTTCGAAGATCGATGGGTTGGAGGTGACGCCCTTCAGCCCGTCCCGCTCGATCAGGGTTTTGAGGTCGCCCTGTTGGATCAGATGGCGCTGGACGAAATCGAGCCACGGCGCCTGGCCGGTCTCGGCGAGTTGTTTCAGGGCATTCATCATGAATCTCCTAGCAGATAGCAGAAGGCGTGGATGTCGATCGTTTCGGTTGGACGCGGCCTCCCTCCCGATCATCCGTCAGGACAGATGGGGCGGGCGGCCACTGATGTCACGCGATGTCGGGCGGGGTCGGGCGTTCCTGACCGTATCGTGAACGCGGGGGCGATCATGCGTCTAGCTGCCCCGGAACACCGTCCCACAACCTGATCCCGCCGGTGATGCCGGTCTCGTTCGAGACCAGGTGGACGTCAGCGGGCAGGTCGAAGCCGATCCGCTTCGTATTGCCGCCGCCGATATAGAGCATGTCGAAATTGACCAGGACGCGCAGCGCCTCGATGACCTTCTGCACGTGCTTGTTCCATTTGCCTGCGCCATCGACCTTCAAGGCGGCTTCGCCCACGTAATGATCGTAGCTGCGCTTGTTGCGCGCGATGTGCTGGCCGAGTTCCAGATGCGGCGCGGGTTCGCCGTTGCTGAACAGCGCGAACCCCATGCCGGTGCCGAGCGTGATGGTGCATTCGAGCCCACGCCCGGAGATGGCGCCGAGGCCCTGCACCGTCGCGTCGTTGGCGAGCCGCACCGGACGGCCGAGCCGGGCCGACAATTTTTCCACCAGCCGGAATCCGTGCCATTCGGCGCCGCCGAGATTGGGCGCCGTCAAGATGAGTCCATCGCGCACCGCGCCGGGAAACCCGACCGAAACCCGGTCGAACCCGCCGAGCGGGGCGGCCAGCGCGGCGATGGTTTCAACCAGGACCGAAGGCGCGCCGCCGAGCGGGGTGACCACCCTGACCTGATCGGTCAGTTCAGTCGAATCCTGGCCGACGATCGCGGCCTTGACATGGCTGCCGCCGACATCGACACACAGGGTACGGAGCTGCGCCGTGCCAGGTTGCTTGGCGTCGGCCCGGTGCGTTGCCTGGCTCGTCGATCGGTCCATGGTTCCATCCCCGGCTAATAATGCGCCTGAAGGCGCACGCGGAACAATCTGGCGCGTTCCGCCACTCTTTTCAATTGCGTCGCGGAATCGTCACCCCGGCACGCCGGACGGAGCGGCGCTGACACGGAAGCGAAACTGGACTAAAGGGCGCGTATGACCGCGACCCCTACCGAACTCATCCGCAATTTCTCGATCATCGCCCATATCGACCATGGCAAATCGACCCTGGCCGACCGGCTGATCCAGGCCACCGGCGCGCTGACCGCGCGCGAAATGACCGAGCAGGTGCTCGACACCATGGATATCGAGAAGGAGCGCGGCATCACCATCAAGGCGCAGACGGTGCGGCTGTCCTACCCCGCGAAGGACGGCAGGACCTACACGCTGAATTTGATGGACACGCCCGGCCATGTCGATTTCGCCTATGAGGTGAGCCGCAGCCTCGCCGCGTGCGAGGGGTCGCTGCTGGTGGTCGATGCCTCGCAGGGCGTCGAGGCGCAGACCCTTGCGAACGTGTATCAGGCGATCGACGCGCATCACGAGATCGTGCCGGTGCTCAACAAGATCGACCTGCCGGCGGCCGAACCCGAGCGGGTCAAGCAGCAGATCGAGGACGTGATCGGGCTGGATGCGTCGGATGCGGTGGAAATTTCCGCCAAGACCGGGTTGAACATCGAAGCCGTGCTGGAAGCGCTGGTGACGCGGCTGCCGCCGCCGGTGGGCGATGCCGATGCGCCGCTGACCGCGCTGCTGGTGGATAGCTGGTACGACCAGTACCTCGGCGTGATCATCCTGGTGCGGGTGAAGAACGGCCGGCTGAAACGCGGCCAGCGCATCCGCATGATGTCCACCGGGGCAGTGCATACGATCGATCAGGTTGGGGTGTTCGCGCCGAAATTGCGCGCGGAGGCGGATCTGGGGCCGGGCGAAATCGGTTTCATCACCGCCGCGATCAAGACGGTGGCTGATTGCAACGTGGGCGACACGATCACCGACGATCGGCACCCCTCGGCCGAGGCGCTGCCTGGCTTCAAGCCGTCGATTCCCGTCGTGTGGTGCGGGCTGTACCCGGTCGATGCGGACGATTTCGAGAAACTGCGCGACAGCCTGGGCAAGCTGCGGCTGAATGACGCGAGTTTCCACTACGAGGCGGAAACCTCGGCGGCCCTGGGCTTCGGATTCCGCTGCGGATTCCTGGGATTGCTGCATCTGGAGATCATCCAGGAGCGCCTGTCGCGTGAATTCGACCTCGATCTGATCGCGACCGCGCCTTCGGTGGTGTATCGGCTGCACAAGACCAATGGCGAGACCATGGAGCTGCACAACCCGGCCGACATGCCGGACGGATCGGTGATCGATCATATCGAGGAGCCGTGGATCAAGGCGACGATCATGGTGCCGGACGATTATCTCGGCGCGGTGCTGACCCTGTGCAACGAGCGGCGCGGCCAGCAGGCGGATCTGACCTATGTGGGCAATCGGGCGATGGCGGTGTATCGGCTGCCGCTGAACGAGGTGGTGTTCGATTTCTACGATCGGCTGAAATCGGTCTCGCGCGGCTATGCGAGCTTCGATTACCAGATGGACGATTACGTCGAGGGCGAGCTGGTGAAAATCTCGATCCTGGTCAATCTGGAGCCGGTCGATGCACTCGCCTTCATCGCCCATCGTTCGGTCGCCGAGACGCGCGGCCGGGCGATCTGCGCCAAGCTGAAGGATCTGATCCCCAAGCAGTTGTTCAAGATCGCGATCCAGGCGGCGATCGGCGGGCGGGTGATCGCGCGCGAGACGATCGGCGCACTGTCGAAGGATGTGACCGCGAAGTGCTACGGCGGCGATATCAGCCGCAAGCGCAAGCTGCTGGACAAGCAGAAAGAGGGCAAGAAGCGGATGCGCCAGTTCGGCAAGGTCGAAATTCCGCAGACCGCGTTCCTCGCCGCGTTGAAGATGGACGCCTGAGTTTTGCTCCTCCTCGATGCCGGGATTTTGTTGTTGTTGCTCCTCCTGGTGCTGCTGGCGCTGGCGGTGCTGTCGCTGCAATCCCGGCGGATTGCGGGGCTGAGCGAAACGCTGCGGAGCGAAATCGCGGAGCAGTCGCGCGCCGGATTGATTACCGCGTTCGAGCGGGTGCAGGAGGGGGCGCGGGCGCAGAACGAGCAGTTGGGCCGGCTGCACGGCGCGATCGGCGATCTTTCGCTGCTGATGACGGAAAAACTGGCGGAGGCGGAGCGCGCCGCCCAGACCGGCCGCGCCCAGGCGCTGAACGAGACGCTGGCGGTGATCGCGCGTCTCACCGACAGCCAGACCCAGCTCGCCGACCGGATGGGGCGCGATTTTGGTGGTTTCTCCGTCGCGCTGCGCGAGGAGCAGGAGAAATTGCGCGGCCGGGTGGAGCAGAAACTCGACGAAATGCGGGCCGGCAACGAGGCCAAGCTGGAGGCGATGCGGCTCGCGGTCGATGAGCAACTGCAATCGGCCCTGGAAAAGCGGATCGGCGAGAGTTTCCAACGGGTCGCCGACCAGTTCGCCCAGGTGCAGCAGGCGATCGGCCAGGTGCAGAACGTCGCGACCCAGGTGGGCGATCTCAAACGCCTGTTCGCCAACGTGAAATCGCGCGGCGGCTGGGGCGAGGCGCAGATCCGCCAGACCATGGAGGATACCCTGCCGCCGGGCACCTTCGAGGCGAATTTCAAGGCCGATCCGAACAGTGCGGAGACGGTGGAATTCGCGCTGCGGATGCCGGTGCGCGAGGGGGAGCAGCCGGTATATCTGCCGATCGATGCGAAGTTTCCGACCGAGGATTACGACCGGCTGCTGCTGGCATCGGAGGCGGCGGATCGGGTGGCTGAGGAGATCGCGATCGTGGCGCTGGGCGCGCGGATCAGGGCGGAGGCGAAGAAGATCGCCCAGAAATATATCCGTCCGCCGCGCACCACCGACATCGCGGTGCTCTATTTACCGAGCGAGGGGTTGTTCGCCGAAGTGGCGCGGATACCAGGGCTGATCGAGCAGATTCAGCGCGAAACCCGTGTGCTGATCCAGAGCCCGAGCTTGCTCCCTGCCCTTCTGCATACCATCCGAGTCGGCCATTTCACCGTGCAACTCGAGCGCAAGGCGGGCGAAATCGGCAAGATCCTGAGCGCGGTGAAAGCCGAGTGGGGCAAACTCGGCGACACGATGGAAAAACTCGCCAAACGCTCAATCGACATGAGCGGCGATATCGAAAAAACCCAGATCCGCATCCGCGCCGTCGGCCGCACCCTGCGTGCGGTCGAAGCAGTGGACTACATCGAAGCCGCCCCCCTGCTCGGCATCGAAGCCGCCGCCGAGGAATAGCCCGCCCCCGCTTGAGCCGCCGCGTTTCTTTGGCTAAGAAGCGCCGGCGCCGGAGGGATGGCCGAGCGGTCGATGGCGCACGCTTGGAAAGCGTGTGTGCGTGAAAGCGTACCGTGGGTTCGAATCCCACTCCCTCCGCCAGACCCCGGTTGCCCCTTGTCGATCACCATCGAAAAATCCCTTGAAATCCCTTGTTTTCTGAGCCTATCGTGTGGCTGTTCATCGGCTCCGATGGGCGGCAAGCGCGATGGAAGGCGGGGTAGAATGCGGGGTATCGAAATCCGAGATGGGGTATTTTCGGGGTTTACCACATGCTGACCGACGCGGCGGTGCGCAAGGCACCTGCTGCCGCGAAGCCCTTCAAGCTCTATGATTCAGGTGGCCTGTTCGTCCAGGTGACACCCGGCGGTAGCAAGCTCTGGCGGATGCGATACTCGCTCGCGGGCCGCGAGAAGCTGTTGAGTTTTGGTGCCTATCCTGCCGTGAGCCTCGCCGCTGCGCGGGATGCGCGGGATGCGGCGCGGGCGGAGTTGCGGGCCGGCCGTGACCCGTCCCTGACGCGGCGGCAGATGCGCGCAAACGCCCAGGCGAGCGATCGCGGGTTTGAGGCGGTCGCGCGGCAATGGCACGCCCTCCATGCGCCGCACTGGACCGAACGCCACACCGAGGATGTGCTCGGCAGTCTCGAAAAGCTGGTTTTCCCTGCCATTGGCGGCATCGACATTCGTGAGATCACCGCACCAATGGTTCTTGAGGTTATACGGCGCATCGAAAAGCGTCCGGCGCTTGAGACCGCGCGGCGCGTGCGGCAGCGGATGTCAGCGGTCTTTGTCCATGCGATCGGCAGCGGCTTGGCCGAGGCCGACCCGGCGGCGATCGTGGCCGGCGCCATGGCGCCGATGAAAAAGGGACGGCAGCCGGCCGTGGTCGATCTCGAATCAGTGCGCGAGGCCCTCGTCGCAGCGGAAGCGATCCCCGCCCATCCGGTCACGAAGCTGGCGCTTCGGCTGATCGCGCTGACCGCCGTGCGCCCGGGGGAAATCAGGTTCGCACGTTGGAGCGAGTTCGTTCTCGAGGGCGACGAACCCACATGGTCGATTCCGGCCGAGCGGATGAAGATGAAGCGCCCCCATGCGGTTCCCCTCGCGCGCCAGGCTGTCGAAGTGATCGAAGCCGTGCGGTCGCTTACCGGGCGGCTGCCTTTCGTCTTTCCGAACGGCAGAAGCGGCCACAAGCCAATGTCTGAGAATGCGATGGGGTATTTGCTCAACCGAGCGGGGTATCACCACCGGCACGTGCCCCATGGATGGCGCGCGGCGTTCTCTTCCATCATGAACGAGCGTTTTCCGGTCGACCGGCACACCATCGACCTCATGTTGGCACATGTGTCCAAGGACAAGGTCGAAGGGGCCTATAATCGGGCGCTGCATCTTCCCCGGCGCCGCGAACTCGCCCAGGCATGGGCCGATTTGCTGCTGGACGGGGCCAAGTCGGCCATCGGTCTGCTCTCAGGTAGCAGACGTTAATGCGCTGCTTTCAAAGGGATGCGTTTGCCACCAGGACCAGAACGCCTGCGAGCGCAGCCGCGGTCATCCATTTGAGGACCAGCAGATCGGCTTCGATCCGGGAAAAGCAGTCAGGGAGTCTCTTCCTTGGCATGCGGCGTATGATCATGCGGAGTCGCGCCCTTGCTCGTCTGTGCCTTGAATCAGCCTTGCGGGTGGCCAGGCGGCCTCGGAATCTGGTTTCGAATCACTCTCAGCCAAGCGCCTTCTGGCGCCGATTTTTTGTATGATGACGTTCTTATCATACGAAATATTCCGGGAAGACAAAGCCATGAGCAGGCTCAGTTTGACGCCGGCATCCCGGCATGATAACCATTTAGATTGGTTGAATCAACCAGTCTAAATGGTGAATTTTATGCGAGACATCCAAGCGTCCGAGGCCAAGACCCACCTGCCCCAGATTCTCGACGAGGTGGAGCGCGGAGAGACCATCCGCATCACCCGTCACGGCCGCCCGATCGCGCGCATCGTCCCTGAGACCGACCGGCGGCAGACCGAGATCGACAAGGCGATCACGAATATCAAGGCGTTGCGGCGCCGGACCGGAAAGATCACCCTGGAGGAAATTCTCGCCTTCCGCCACGAAGGCCATAAATACTGACATGCCCTTCATCCTCGATGCGTCCATCGCGGCATGCTGGGCATTTGACGATGAAGATCATCCTGTTGCGGCCCATGCCCTCGAGCGGATCCGTGTTGACGCGGCACTGGCGCCCAGCCTCTGGTGGTTCGAGATCCGCAACACGCTGATCGTCAGTGAGCGCCGTGGCCGTTTGGTCGAAGCCGATACAGCTACATTCTTGCGCGAGCTGTCCCGGTTCGGCGTGATGATCGACCGCACGCCCCAGGAAGCCACGATTCTCACGCTTGCGCGGCAGCACCGGCTCACCGTTTATGACGCAAGCTACCTCGAGCTGGCACAACGCGAGGCGGTGCCGCTCGCGACGCTGGACAGCAATCTTCGAAAAGCCGCAGCCGCACTCGATATAACCTTGCTCGGCGCGGGGACGTGATGGCCGAACAGCTTCCCGTTTCCCGTGCAGCCAGGGAACCTGATGGCTTCGATCGAGCTCGGCCTGGGGCCGGCTTTGATCGCCGATGCCAGCGACCAGGTGGCCTGGCGTCCAATAGCGCAGGTCGACATCCCGATCCGGCGCTCGGCTACAAAAACCACGTCTCGATCGACGGCCGTCATAGCGTGATCCGCCGGTTTCTGGTCACGGATGCTGCTTCCACCGATGGCGCACGGCTGCGCGAGTGGTTGATCATCCGGGACGGCGTCCTTGCTCGTCTGCATCCAGAACCTCTTCTATCCTTATGATGCGCGCGTCGATGCGGTCGGCACGTTCAGCAAGTCGTAGACGACTGGCTCGCTGATGGCTGAGGTTGCTCCGCAGTTCGAGGAGTGTGTTCTCGGCGCTCGCGAGGCGAGCTCCCAGATCCCGCAGATCGGAGTGTAGCCCGATCATATCGGCCAGGATCTTTGGCAATTCGTGAGCAAGCATTTCATCCGACAGGGTCATCGTGGCGCGCGCTCCTTGCCTATCCGGACAGGTGATTTTAGGCGGTTTGCGTCAGGGTCAGCAACTATAGCCGCGATCTGTGGGACGCCACGGCGGCGTCCAGTCTTGGGTCCATTTCGGCCGGTGATTGGCAGCTGCGCGCGCCATGGTGTGTTCCCGCGAAAGTGAGGCGCCCCAAGGGTACGCAATCGGTCGCCGCGACAGCAAAAAACGATGCACGGGCACAAAATTATTTCGTTGGTCGAAGATAGTTTTCGGTTGCGGCGACCGGATTCCCATGAACGGAGACCACGGTCGATGCTGGAGCCATGCGGCTAGGGCATAGGATTTGGCTCTGCCCTGTGCCGATCCCGCGGTTTTCCGCTTGCACGGCGATCATCGCCTCGTTCCACTTTCACCTTGCGCGACGGGGGCGTTCCAGACATGGCTACATCCCCGGTCCCATATTCCGGGTCCACTTCATTCCAGATTCCATTGGTTCCCCTGCATGAATAAGGTTTGCTTTATCTGGCCCCGCTTGATCCAGCCGGAGTTTGGTTGCTGAAAATACTTTGCCAGATCGGCCGGGGCTGCACGTTGGTAGTTGAGGTCGATGGCACCACGCGGCTGGCCTGTTACTTCCTCGGAAGCCATTGCGTAAACGAGGGAGACGAAATTGGAGCAAAAGAATTGTAAGCGCGAATTTCGGCGCACCTAGGCCGGGTGGCGGGCTGCTGGGAATAGGTGTCCACTTACGGGAGGTGGATACTTATGATGGAGCGGATTGGACCGCATGGTCTGGAAATAACGGGCGTGAGGCGCGATGGGCG
>NZ_JAIMBZ010000024.1:0-49087 GCF_025499445.1 Acidiphilium sp. AL | reverse complement strand
CGACTGGTATATGGACGGCAAAATCAACATCGACGACCTGATCACCCACACCCTCCCCTTCGAGCAGATCAACCACGGCTTCGACCTCATGCGCAACGGCGAAAGCATCCGCTCCGTCGTCGTATACTGAATGCGGATGAATACCGAAATTTCCAGCTTGGTAGCCGAACAAACTAAAAATAAAACCTATGCAACAGAGAGACAACAGGTGGGCCATGACGAAAATCAAGCTTATGAAAATAGCAACGACGGCGTGTTCCGGTCTGGTGCTTGCAGCCCTTGCAACCGGACCGGTATTCGCCATGAACGGGCCGGTGCCGATCAAATACAATCTTGGATCGCTCGGCCAATACAGCATCACCGCCGCGGTCGACGGCTACGGCGCCGCCTATACCAACAGCACCGGCAATCTGTTCAACCAGAATCCGCAGAACGTCTCCGCCGGCCTCGCCAATGCCCTGATCAATATTCAAAAAACCTCGGGGCTGGTGCAGTTCACCTTCGAGGCCGGCGAATATACGTTTCCGATTCTCGGCTCGAAAGCCTTCGGATATCCGACCGGGTCGCCGCAGAACCCCTACAACTTCCTGGGCACGCCAGTGCTGCAGGGATATGTGACGCTGGCGCCGAGCCCGAATTTCTCGATTTCCGCGGGCATCATCCCCACGGTCGAAGGGCTGGAATCCGGGCAGGACTGGAACAATGCCAATTTCTTCCTGTCCCAGCTCGCCAATATCGAAATCACCTCCGAGCGGGGGATCCAGGCGACCCTGACCCACGGGCCGGCGACGCTGACCGTTCAGTTCGACGACGGCTATTTCTCGAAGCGCTTCAACAACGTTCAGGCCGCGCTGACCTATAATCTGAACTCGTCCGATTATATCTATCTCTACGGCTCGGATACTCTCGGGACGACCGATTTCACGAACTCGACCAATGGGTTCCCCGAGGTCAACAGCAACATGATCGGCGGCGGGTTCAATGCCACGTTCGGCAAGCTCAATATCATTCCCTATGTCCAGTATCAGTGGCTGCCGAAGAGCGCGCGGGTCGGCAACGTCAAGACCTACAGCAACATCGCCTTCGCGGTGTCCACCGACTACCAGTTCAACAAGCTGTGGTCTCTGGGCAGCCAGGTGAGCTATGTGAGCACCAATACCGACAAGCAGAATATCGGCAACGCCATCGCATTCGGCAACTGGATGGGATACGGCGCGACCGGCCCCGGCGCGATCGGGCCCGGCGCTTCGCTGCTCGGGTTTCAGGTGACGCCGACCTGGCAATACAAGCAGCTTTTCGTGCGCACGACCCTCGCTTACGCCCATCTCTCGAGCTATCTGCCCGGCTTCGGCTACGGCACGAGCGGGAACAAATCCGGCATGTTCGCGGGTATTCTGGAAGCGGGTTTTCTGTTTTGATCCCGATCCGACAAAAGGCGGGGGATCTTGCGGCGTGGCGGAGTGAAGCGGCATGATCGCGAGGCGTGCCGCTTTCATCGCCGGCACGGCGTGGCCGCAAGCTGGCGCCGAGACCTTCGAGGATCGTAACCCGGCGACCGGCGACGTGCTGGCGGTCGTCGAGGTTGCGAACTCGGACATTGTCGATCGCGCCGTCGAAGCGGCGGGCGAAGCCCAGGCGTCCTGGGCGGCGGCGACCGGTGCTGAACGCGGGCGCGTGCTGCTGCGCGCCGCGGCTTTGCTCAGAGCGCGCCTCAAGGATCTCGCACGGATCGAGACGCTCGATACCGGCCGGCCGATTCAGGAAACCGAAGCAGTGGATATCGTTTCGGGAGCCGAATGCCTGGAATATTTCGGCGGATTGGCGGCGACGATCGCCGGCGAGTTCGTCGATCTCGGTAAAACCGCTTTCGGCTACACGCGCCGGGAGCCGATCGGCGTGGTCGCCGCGATCGGCGCCTGGAACTATCCGCTGCAGATCGCTTGCTGGAAGGCGGCGCCCGCGCTCGCCTGCGGCAATGCGATCATCTTCAAGCCGGCGCCGCAAACGCCGCTCACCGCGCTGGAACTCGCGGCCATTTTCAAGGAAGCGGGTCTTCCTGACGGCCTGTTCAACGTGGTCAACGGTTTCACCGAAACCGGGCGGTTGCTGGTCCTGCATCCGAAAATTCGAAAAATTTCGCTGACCGGATCGGTGCCGACCGGAAAGGCGGTGGCGATGGCGGCGGCGGCGACGCTCAAACGCGTCAGCCTCGAACTCGGCGGCAAGTCGCCATTGATTGTCTGCGAGGATGCGGATATCGACAGTGCGGTTTCCGGCGCGATGCTCGGCAATTTCTACTCCGCCGGCGAGATCTGCTCGAACGGCACGCGGGTATTCGTGCATCGCCGGGTTTATGACCGATTTCTCGATGCGGTGAAAACCCGGACGCAGCGCCTTACGATCGGCGATCCGCTCGATCCGCGAACCCAGATCGGGTCGCTGATTTCGCCTGAGCATATGGACAAAGTGCTCTCTCATATCGAAGCGGGAAAAATGGGGGGCGCCGAACTTGTCGCGGGCGGCAATCGCCGGATGGACGGTGCTCTCGGGCGCGGCTGTTTCGTGGAGCCGACGATCTTCGCGCAATGTTCGGATGCGATGCCGATTGCGCAGGAAGAGATTTTCGGGCCGGTGATGGCGGTTTTCGAATTCGACACCGAGGACGAGGTGATCGCCCGCGCCAACGCGACGCCGTATGGCTTGTCCGCCGCCGTGTTCACCAGAGATCTCGCCCGCGCGCATCGCATGATCGCACGCCTGGAAGCGGGAACCTGCTGGATCAATCACTACAATGTCACGCCGATCGAGCTTCCCTTCGGTGGCATGAAGCAGTCGGGTTACGGCCGGGAAAATGGCAGGGCGGCGATCGAGCACTATACCGACGTCAAGAGCGTCTACGTGGCGTTGGCACCCGTCGAATCGCCGTACTAACGGCGGGTGAACGCCGGCTTCGGAGCATTGGACATGAGCGAGATGGAATTTGACTACGTCATCGTCGGCGCGGGATCGGCGGGGTGCGTTCTCGCGAACCGACTGACCGAGGATGGGCGCAGTTCGGTGCTGCTGCTCGAATTCGGCGGCTCGGATCGGTCGGTGTTCATCCAGATGCCGAGCGCGCTGTCGATTCCGATGAACATGCCTCGCTATGACTGGGGCTATCACAGCGAGCCCGAGCCGCATCTCGACAATCGGCGGATGCACACACCGCGCGGCAAGGTGCTCGGCGGGTCATCCTCGATCAACGGGCTTGTCTATATTCGCGGCAACGCCTTCGATTTCGAGCACTGGGCCGAGTTGGGCGCGCGCGGCTGGGCCTATCGCGACGTGCTGCCTTATTTCAAGCGCGCCGAGACACGGGACGAAGGCGGCGATCTCTATCGCGGCGCCGACGGCCCGTTGCATACGCGCTACGGCACACTCGGCAACCCGCTTTACCATGCCTTCATCGAAGCCGGAAAGCAGGCGGGCTATCCGGTCACCTCGGACGTGAACGGCTATCAACAGGAAGGTTTCGGCCGGATGGACATGACGGTTCATCGCGGCCGGCGCTGGAGCGCGGCGAACGCCTATCTGAAACCGGCACTCGCGCGGCGAAATCTCACGGTTCACACCAACAGCCTAGTGTCGCGCGTCGTGTTCGAGGACAGGACGGCGGTGGGTGTCGCGTATCGCCGGGGTGGGCGCGACGTTAACGCGCGCGCGCGCCGCGAGGTGATTCTCGCCGCCGGGGCGATCAATTCGCCGAAACTGCTGAAATTGTCGGGGGTCGGGCCATGCGAAGAACTGCGTGCGCTCGGGATCGATGTGGTGGCCGACCGGCAAGGCGTCGGCGCCAATCTGCAGGATCATCTCGAATTCTATTTCCAGGTCGGCTGCACCCAGCCGATCACGCTGTATTCCAAGATGGACCCGGTCTCGAAGGCTCGGATCGGGTTGCGCTGGCTGCTCGCCCATGATGGCCTCGGCGCCACCAACCATTTCGAGAGCTGCGGTTTCATCCGTTCGCGGCCGGGTGTCGAATATCCCGACATCCAGTACCATTTCCTGCCGATCGCGATCCGCTACGATGGCAAATCCATCGCCTCCCAACACGGGTTTCAGGCCCATGTCGGGCCGATGCGGTCGAAAAGCCGCGGCTTCGTGCGCCTCGCTTCGGCCGATCCCGTGGCGGCGCCGAAAATTTCGTTCAACTACATGAGCGATCCCGACGACTGGGCGGATATGCGCGCCTGCGTGCGGCTGACCCGCGAAATTTTCGCGCAGCCCGCCTTCGCGCCGTATCGCGGTGAGGAAATCGCGCCCGGCGCTTCGGTGACTAGCGACGACGCGATCGACGCGTTCATCCGCCGGAGCGTGGAAAGCGCTTATCATCCATGCGGCACCTGCAAAATGGGCGATCCCGACGATCCTATGACCGTGGTTGCGCCGGATACGCTCGTGATCGGGGTCGATCGTCTGAGGGTCGCGGATTCCTCGATCATGCCGCGGATCACCAACGGCAATCTCAATGCCCCGACCATCATGATCGGCGAAAAGGCGGCGGATCATATCCTGGGCGGGCCGTTGCTGCCACCGAGCAATGCGCCGTTTTATACGGCAGCGGATTGGGCGATAGCGCAGCGCTGACCTGTCGGAAATATTCAAGCCGTGCGCCGGGTGCGTGCGTGCGGCAAATCCGCGCCGGTGGCATCATCCGATCAATTGGAGGAATCCCCAGATGCAGCGGTTTTCTGCTTTCGCGCTGATCCGGCAAGCGCTCAACGGTCAGAAGGGCTGGGATCGGCAATGGCGCGACCCCGAACCCAAGCCTGCCTACGACGCGATCATCGTCGGCGGCGGCGCACACGGTCTCGGCACCGCCTATTACCTTGCCAGGGAGCACGGCATCCGCAACGTCGCGGTGCTGGAAAAGGGCTGGATCGGCGGCGGCAATACCGGGCGCAACACCACGATCATCCGCTCGAACTATCTGTTCGACGAAAGCGCCGCGCTCTACGATCACGCCCTGAAGCTTTGGGAGCGCATGTCCCAGGACCTGAACTACAACGTCATGTTCTCGCAGCGCGGCGTGCTGATGCTCGCGCACAATGTGCATGACGAGCAGGTGTTCAAGCGTCATGTCCATTCCAACCGGCTGAACGGGGTTGATAACGAATGGCTGTCGGCCGCCGAGGCCAAGGCGTTCTGCCCACCGCTGAACATCGCGCCGGGAATGCGCTATCCGGTGCTCGGGGCGGCATTGCAGCGGCGCGCCGGAACCGCGCGGCACGATGCGGTTGCCTGGGGCTATGCCCGTGCCGCGGATGCGCTCGGTGTCGATATCATCCAGAATTGCGAGGTCACCGGCATTGATCGCGACGCGGCCGGCAAGGTGACCGGAGTGCAGACCTCGCGCGGCGCGATCCGCACGAATCGACTCGGCATCGTCGCCGCCGGCAATACCTCGGTGCTGATGGCGATGGCCGGGCAGCGCATGCCGCTGGAGAGCTACCCGTTGCAGGCGCTGGTCTCCGAGCCGGTGAAGCCGATCGTGCCGTGCGTTATCATGTCAAACACGATCCACGCCTATATCAGCCAGTCCGACAAGGGCGAACTCGTTATCGGCGCCGGCACGGATGCATATATTTCCTACAGCCAGCGCGGTGCGATGCATATTTCGGCGCATACGCTGGAAGCGATCTGCGAGTTGTTCCCGATGTTCCGGCGGATGCGGATGCTGCGCAACTGGGGCGGCATCGTCGATGTCACGCCGGACCGCTCGCCGATCATCGCGAAGACCGAGGTGTCGGGGCTCTACGTCAATTGCGGCTGGGGCACCGGCGGCTTCAAGGCCACACCCGGCTCGGCCCATCTGTTCGCCTGGACCCTGGCGAAGGACGAGCCGCACCGGATCAACGCGCCGTTCAATCTCGGGCGCTTCCAGTCCGGCCGGCTGATCGATGAAGCCGCCGCCGCCGCCGTCGCCCACTAACGCCAAAGGTTGCCCGCCATGCTGCTGATCACCTGCCCGTTCTGCGGTCAACGCCCCGAGATCGAGTTCGCCTATGGCGGCGAAGCGCATATCGCGCGGGCGGCCGATCCGCGCGCCACCTCCGATGAGGCCTGGACCGAGTATCTCTACGTTCGCGGCAATGCCCGTGGCCTGCACGCCGAACGCTGGCGGCATATCCGCGGCTGCGGGCGGTTCTTCAACGCGCTGCGCGACACCGTGACCGATCATTTCGTCGCCACCTACAAAATGGGTGAGGCGCGGCCCGACCGGACCGAAGGAAAACAGCCATGAGTGAGGCGTTCCGGCTGCCGGATGGCGGGCGCGTCGATCGCGCGCAGCCGCTCTCCTTCACCTTCGACGGCAGGCGCTATGGCGGGCTCGCGGGCGATACGATTGCCTCGGCTTTGCTCGCGAACGGCGTTCATCTGGTCGGCCGCTCGTTCAAGTACCACCGGCCGCGCGGTATCGTTTCGGCGGGCGCGGAGGAGCCGAACGCGCTGGTCGGTGTCGGGCGGGACGAGGCGCATTACACGCCGAATCTGGTCGCGACCCAGATTTCGCTTTACGATGGCCTGAGCGCTGTTAGTCAGAATCGTTCGCCCTCGCTCGAACGCGATGCCGGCAGCATCAACGACCGGCTCTGGCGCTTCTTCCCGGCCGGTTTCTACTACAAGACCTTCATGTGGCCGCGCCGCGCCTGGACGCGGGTGTTCGAGCCGCGCATCCGGGCGATGGCGGGGCTCGGGCGCGCGCCGAAAGCGCCCGACGCGGCGCGCTATGCGCAGCGCTACGCGCATTGCGACGTGCTGGTGATCGGCGCGGGACCAGCGGGCCTCGCCTCGGCGCTCGCCGCCGCGGAAGCCGGCGCGCGGGTCATTATCTGCGACGAACAATCCGAGCTTGGCGGCTCGCTGCTCGCCGAAACCGAGGCGCGGATCGACGGGCTCGCGGCGCAGGACTGGCTGGCGGCGACTCTCGCGCGGCTCGGCGCGTTCGATCGGGTGACGGTTCTGCCGCGCACCATCGCATTCGGCTATTTTCCGCACAACATGGTCGGGCTCGCGCAGGATTTGACCGGCTATCAGGGCGAACCGGACGACGCGGCGCCGCGCGGCCGGCTCTGGCAGGTGCGGGCGAAGCAGGTGGTGATCGCGGCCGGTGCGATCGAGCGGCCGCTGGTGTTCCCGGACAATGACCGGCCGGGAATCATGCTCGCCGACTCTGCGCGGATTTATGTCGAGCGCTATGCGGTGAAACCGGGCCGCCGCGCGGTGATTTTCACCGCGCATGACGAAGCCTATCGCGCGGCGCTGGCGCTGCATCGGGCGGGAGTCGAGATCGCGGCGATCGCCGATCTCCGGGGGGCGCCGGAGGGTGCGTGGATCGATGCGGCGCGTGCCGCCGGATTGCCGGTCCGGCCAGCGACGACGATCAGCGGCACCGACGGCCAGCTCCGGGTCAGCGCGGCTCATCTGGCGCCCATCGCCGACGGCAAGGTTGGCCGCGCCGAGCGGATCGAGTGCGATCTCGTGCTGATGTCGGGCGGGTTCACCCCGAGCGTGCACCTGTTTTCGCAAAGCCGGGGCAAATTGCGCTTCGATCCCGCGCTCGAGGCTTTCGTGCCCGGTGCGCCGGCGGAAGCGTCGCTCATGGCGGGCGCGTCGGCCGGGGCACAGACGCTCGAAGCAACGCTCGCGACAGGATACGATGCCGGCGATCAGGCGGCGGGCGTGAGCGGGACGGCGCAGGTGCGCCACTTCGCGGTCGAAGCCGCGCCGCTCTCGCGCGGCGGGTTTCTGGGCGCCGTGCCGCATGGGCGCGATCCGGCTTCGGTGCGCGCCTTCGTCGATTTCCAGAACGACGTCACCGCGAAGGACATCAAGCTCGCACTCGCTGAAGGATTCCGCTCGATCGAGCACGTCAAGCGCTACACCACGACCGGCATGGCGACCGATCAGGGCAAGACCTCGAACATGAACGCGCTCGGCATCGTGTCGGAAACCCTTGGCCGGCCGATTCCCGAGATCGGCACGACGACGTTTCGCATGCCCTACACGCCGGTGCCGTTCGGCTATTTCGCCGGCTATGCGCGCGGCGAATTATTCGAGCCGGTGCGCGAAACGCCGATCCATGGCTGGGCCGCCGAACGGGGTGCGGTGTTCGAGGATGTCGGCCAGTGGAAGCGGGCGCGCTATTTTCCTGAGCCGGGCGAGGATATGCGCGCGGCGGTCGCCCGCGAATGCCGGGCGGTGCGCGAAGCGGTGGGCATTTTCGATGCGTCCACCTTGGGCAAAATCGAAATCGTCGGGCCGGATGCCGCCGAGTTTCTCAATCGCCTGTACGTCAATGCCTGGACCAAGCTGAAGCCCGGAAGGTTGCGCTATGGCGTGCTGCTGCGCGAGGACGGCTTCATCGTCGATGATGGCGTGGTCGGGCGGATCGCCGAGGATCGGTTCCACGTCACCACCACGACCGGCGGTGCGCCGCGCGTGCTGGCGACGATGGAGGATTATCTGCAGACCGAGTGGCCGGACCTCAACGTCTGGCTCACCTCGACCACCGAGCAATGGGCGGTGATCGCGGTGCAGGGGCCGAAAGCGCGCGACGTGCTGGCGCCCCTGGTCGAGGGCGCGGATATCTCGGCGGCTTCGATGCCGCATATGAGCGTCGCCGAATGCCGGGTTGCCGGCGTCCCGGCGCGGCTGTTCCGGGTCAGCTTCACCGGCGAACTTGGCTTCGAGGTCAATGTGCCCGCCGAGTATGGCCGCGCGGTGTGGGAAACCATTTTCGCGGCGAGCCAGCCGCACGGCGTGGTTCCCTACGGCACTGAAACGATGCACGTGCTGCGCGCCGAGAAGGGCTACATTATCGTCGGCCAGGAGACCGACGGCACGGCGACGCCGGAGGATGTCGGGCTCGGCTGGGCGATCGGCAAGGCGAAGCCGGATTTCGTCGGCAAGCGCGCGCTCGCCCGCGCCGGCATGGTGGCACAGGACGACCGCAAGCAACTGGTCGGCGTGCTGACCGAGGAGCCCGGCTTCGTGCTGGAGGAGGGTGCGCATCTGGTGGCCGATCCGGCCCAGAAGCCGCCGATGACCATGCTCGGCCACGTCACCTCCTCCTATTGGAGCGCGACGCTCAACCGCTCGATCGCGCTGGCGATGGTGCGAAGCGGCCGCGACCGGCTCGGCGAGACGCTGCACGTTCCGCTGGCCGATCGCACCGTCCGGGTGACGCTCACCGAACCCGTGTTCTACGACCCCGAAGGGAGCCGTCTCGATGGCTGATGTCGCGATGACGATGACGCCGGTGCGCCGCGCGCCGCTCGACGGCCTTGCCGGCGATCCCCGCGCGCGCCGGGCGGTGCCGATGGCACGCTTTTCGCTCCGCCTGCCCGAGGCGGCGATCGGCGCCGCGTCCGCATCGCTCGGGCTCGATCTCGCGGGGCCGATCAATAATGTCGCCGAGCGGGAGGGTTGCGCGATCCTCAGGCTTGGCCCCGACGAATGGCTGGTGCTCGCCAACGATGCCGACTCCGCCGCGATCGCCGCGGCGCTCGATCGGGGAATGCCGGACCGGCGGTTTTCGCTGGTCGATATCGACCACCGCCAGACCGGAATCGTGCTCGACGGCGCGGACGCAGCCGATATGCTCAGCGCCGGCTGCCCGCTCGATCTCGACCTTGCCGCCTTCCCGGTCGGCATGGCGACGCGCACCATATTCGCCAAGGCCGAAATCGTGCTATGGCGAACCGCACCCACGCGGTTCCACATCGAGGTCTGGGGCTCCTTCACGTCCTATGTCTGGGCGCTTCTCAAGGAGATCGGCCGGGAGTATCCGGTCATGGAGAATACACCCTGACATGATGATCAGCATATTCGACCTGTTCAAGATCGGCATCGGGCCGTCCTCCTCGCATACCATCGGGCCGATGCGGGCGGCTTGGCTGTTCGCCGCGCGGCTGACCAAGGATGGCTCCGCCGACCGAGTAACCCAAATCCGTGTCGACCTGTTCGGCTCGCTGGCCTGGACCGGCAAGGGCCACGGCACCGACAAGGCGGTGATCCTCGGGCTCGCCGGCGAGGCGCCCGAAACCGTCGATCCCGATCAGGCCGACCGGATCGTCGCCGAGGTCGCGACGCAGGGGCGGTTCGCCCTCGCGGGACGGCACGACCTCGCCTTCGCGCCGGCGAGCGATATCGTCTTCGACCGGGAATCGCCGACGCCGCGCCATCCGAACACGCTGGCTTTCACCGCCTTCGACGCGGCGGGCGCGGTGCTCGCCGCCGAGCGCTGGTGCTCGGTCGGCGGCGGGTTCGTGGTGCGCGAGGATGCGCCGGCCGATCTCGGCGCGATCACCGATCCGGTGCCCTACCCCTTCGCCAATGCCGTCGATCTGCTCCGGCTCGGTGGCGACACCGGCCTGTCAATCGCGGCAATCGTGCGGGCGAACGAATTTTCCCTCCGCCCCGAGGCCGAGGTGTTGGCTCATGTCGACCGGGTCATCGAGACGATGATGGCGGGGATCGATCGCGGAATGCGCAACGACGGCGAATTGCCGGGCGGCCTCAAGGTGAAGCGCCGCGCCAAGGCGCTCCGGGTCCAGCTCGACAGCGATACCAGCCGCAACGATCTCGCGCCGCACGAAAAAATGGACTGGGTCAGCCTGTTCGCGATGGCGGTGAACGAGGAGAACGCCGCCGGCGGCCGGGTTGTCACCGCGCCGACCAACGGCGCGGCCGGGGTGATCCCGGCGGTGCTGCGCTACTACCGCGATTTCTGCCCTGATGCGACGCATGACGGGATGCGAACCTTCCTGCTCACCGCGACCGCGATCGGCGGGCTGTTCAAGACCAATGCCTCGATTTCCGGCGCCGAGGTCGGCTGCCAGGGCGAGGTTGGCGTTGCCGCCTCGATGGCGGCGGCGGGGCTCGCGGCGGCGCGGGGCGCTTCCAACGCGCAGGTCGAAAACGCGGCGGAAATCGCGATGGAGCACCATCTCGGCATGACCTGCGACCCGGTCGCCGGGCTGGTGCAGATTCCGTGCATCGAGCGCAACGCGTTCGGCGCGATCAAGGCGATCAGCGCGGCCTCGCTCGCCGCGCGCGGCGACGGTTCGCACCGTGTGTCGCTCGATCAGGTGATCGCGACGATGCGCCAGACCGGCGCCGACATGAACACGAAATACAAGGAAACCTCGCAGGGCGGGCTGGCGGCGAATTTCATCGAGTGTTGAGAGCCCGCATGGAAATTCTACTCCGGCGGCGATCCGGCGGCGTTTTGCTGCACTCCGGTGCTCACGCACCGCACGTGCGCTCCGCCCCGGTGCTCGCGAAACACCGCCGCCTCACTCACCGGAGCGAATTTCCAAACAGGCTCTGGGTGCAACTACGGGAAAGCGTGATCCAGCTCATCGTAATGGCGGAAAATCCCGTCCTGGTTGAAGGGAATCCGCCGCTCGGAGGCCAGATAGGCCACGATCCGGGGCCGCGCGCTCACCCGCTCGGCGAGTGAGGCGACCAGCCGGTATTTCGGCAGGATTTTTCCCATTGTGCGCGGGAACGCGTATTGCAGGCCGACAACGACCTGGAACAGCGAAAGATCAGCATAGGAGATCGCCGCACCGGTCAGATAATGCCGGGGATTGTCGCGATTTTCCAGAATCCGCTCGAAATAGGCGAGAAATTTCGGCGCGCGGCTGGCCAGGAAATCGGCGCTGCGCCGGGCCGCTTCGTCGCGCTGATCGTGATAATACAGGCCGCTCGCCACCGGGTGGTGGGTGTCGTGGATCTCGGCAACCAGATCCGCGATGGTGAGCTGGAGCTGATGCACCCAGAGCCGGCCGGAGGCGGTTGCCGGCGCAAGGCCGTGCTGCTCACCGAGATACAGCAGGATGTTGGCGGTCTGGCCGATCAGCAGCCGCCCGGCCTTCAGGAACGGCGGCGCGAACGAGGCGTGGGGCGTTGTCCTGCCGTCCAGCAGGCGCTGCATCGCCGCCATCCCACCGTCACCGCGCGCGACATCGTCGTAGTCGGCCCCAATTTCCTCAAGCGCCAGCCGTACGAACTCGCCGCGCCCCTGGATCGTCGGCCAATAGTATAATTCGTAGCGCATGGACGCGACATGGGGGCGCGTCCGCAGCAATGCTACGGGTCGCGTTGCTCTTTTCGATCATCGGTCAGAACCGCCAGCGCAGCACCTGCCGCCGCCTCGCTCGGGGTCGCGCCATTCGGTGCGGCGAGCAGCGCCAGTGCCTCGGCAAAGCCGGCGCGCTGCGCTGATGCGCTCGCCGGATCAGCCAATAGCGTGTTGATGGTGGCGGCGAGGGTATCCGGCGCGCAATCGCGTTGCAGCAGTTCGGGAACCAGCGCGCGCCCGGCCAGAAGATTGACCATCGCCACGTGCGGCACGGTAATCAGCCGCCGCGCCAGCGCCGCGCTGATCGGGTTGACCCGGTAGGTCACCGCCATCGGCACGCCGGCCAGCGCCAGTTCCAGAGTCGAGGTGCCGGATTTGGTCAGCGCCGCCGAAGCCCCCGCGAAAGCGTCGTAACGGGTGGCGGGATCGGTCACGATCACCGGCTTGATCGGCCAGGAATCGGCCACGGCGGAGAGTTCCGGAGCGATCGCCGGTGCGGCGGCGAGTACCGGCACCAGGTCTGGATGCGCGGGCGCGAGTCTTGCCACGGTTTCGCGGAACACCGGCATCAGCCGGCGCGTTTCGGTCAGCCGGCTGCCCGGCATCAGGATGAGCGGGCGAGCCGAAGCGTCGAGCCCGAACCGCGCGCGGAACCGCGCCGCATCGCCCGATCCGGCACCCGAGTCCAGCACCGGATGGCCGACAAATTGGGGGTTCAGCCCGTGCGGCGCGAAAAACGCTGGCTCGAACGGCAACAGGCACAGAAGCCGGTCCCACAGGCCGGGAAAATGCCTCACCCGGCCCGGCCGCCACGCCCAGACCTGGGGTGCCACGTAATGCACGCGCCTGATCCCGAGCCCGCCGATCCGGCGCAGCAGCCGGAGGGTGAAGCCGGGGCTGTCGATGGTGATGACCAGATCGGGGCGTCGCATCGTGATGTCCGCGACCGCCTGATCGAGCCGCGCCCGCAGTTTCAGCACGCGCGGCAGGATTTCTGCGAGCCCCATCACCGCCAGATCCTGCATCGGGAACAGGGTTTCGAGTCCCTGTTCCGCCATCCGCGCGCCGCCGATTCCGGCGATGTCGATACGCGGACGAAGGCGCCGCAGCGCCGCGATCAGCCGGCCACCCAGAACGTCGCCGCTCGCCTCGCCGGCGACGAGATAGACCAATCTCACCGAAGTGCTGCCACATCGGCGGGTGCGGGATTGTCCGGCCAGTCGGTGCGGTTGCGCACGGCCGGGTCGGCCCGAGTCGCGACGAGCCGGTCACGGTCGATCGTGGCAAAAACCAGATCTGGCGCGTCGAGAACGCCGCTCGCGATCACCCCGTCCGCCGGGAAACCGCGATCGATCGGGCCGAAGGCGCCGGCGAAGCCCCGGTTCTCATCGACCGTGGCGGACCAGGGCGCGGCGCCGGTGGTGGGCGCGACGGCGGTATAGCACTGGTTTTCCAGCGCGCGCGCGCGGGCGGAGTAGAGTACCCGGTTGAACCCGTGCAGCGTGTCGGTGCAGGACGGGATCAGAACCAGGTTCGCGCCGGCGAGCGCCTGCGCGCGCACCAGCCAGGGAAACTCCGAATCGTAGCAGATCGCGACGCCGATCCGCCCGAAATCGGTCTCGAACACACGAGGCGGCGCGCCGGCCGCGATGCCCCATTGCTCGCTCTCGAACCGGGTCATCACCCGCTTGTCCTGAAAGCCGATCTTTCCGTCACCGTCGATCAGCGGCGCACGGTTGCGGATGCGGCCATTGTCGTCGCGCATCGGCACCGTGCCGGCGAGAAGCAGAAGCCCAAAGCGGTGCGCGAGGGCGCGGAACCCGGCGATCAGCGCATCCGCCCGGCCGACCACGGCTTCGAGTTCGGCGGCGATATCGGGCTCGGCGACGAACCCGCCGGCCAGGGCCATGCTGGTATATTCCGGCAGGACCAGAAGATCGGCGCCGCCCGCCTTGGCCTCGGCCAGCAGCGCCTCGATCCCGGCGAGGAAATCATCAAGGCCGCGCGGCCGGCCGATCCGATAGGGCGCCAGCGCCAGGCGCAAGGCGGTCAAGATGGGGTCTCCCGCAGCCGCTTCATCCAGACCTGGAGCGCGTTTTCGGCCTCGCGATCCTGGCCGATTTCCCGCCAGCGCATCCGGCAGATCAGGCCGGGTCGCGGCGCAAAACCGCGTTTGCCCCAGAACGCGTCGAGCGGCACCGCTCCCGCCGGCCGGCGCGGATCGGCCGGATCGCGGATCACCCCGCAGAACGCAGCGAAACCGGCGTCGGACACCGCCATCGCATGGGCCTCGCGCGCCGCGAAAAACGCGACCCCGGCGCCATGCCCGCGCCAGGCCGGCAGCAGCACCGATTCGCCGAAATAGAACACCGAGCCGGGATCGATCCCGGCATTCCTGAACGGCGCCTGCATCGCCTCGGTTTCATCCACGAGCGGCAGGCAGGTCGAGGCGCCGACGATCGCATCGCCGTCCCGCGCCACGATGATCGCCGCCCGCGCACTCGCCGCATAGGTCGCGACATAGTTGCGCTCATAGGCCGCGTCGCCGGCGTAAAGATACGGCCAGTCGCGGAATACCGCGATGCGCAGCGCCACCAGCGTGTCGAGATGCGGCAGAATGGCGCCGCCGCGCAGCGTCTCGATCCGCAGGGGCGTGGCGCTCAACTGCCCTGCTTCGCGCCGGCCTGGGTCTGCGCGAGCATCGACCGGGCGCTTTGCATGAAGCGCGCGAGTGCGGCCTTCTTCGCGGCGAGCGACATGCCGGATTGCTCGGCGACCACCGGGCAATAGGCGGTGAGCAGATAGTTCGACGCCTGGTTGTCGGAAATCGCCGGATCGGTCTTGCGCAGCGCCGCCACCAGCATGCGTGCCCGGTTCGGCAAGGTGGCCGGGGTCGCGCCGCGCATGATCTGCATCCAGCCGGAGCCGGGGCCGATCAGCGTATCGGTCAGCAGCGGGCATTGCAGGCGGCGCGCGGCGGCCGAGGCGACCGGCGGCGGGTCGAGGAAATCCGCATCCGCGACGGCGACATCATGCGGCGGCGCGGTCGCGCGCAGGGCCAGAACCTTGGCCGCGGTGGCGTCCGCGGCACCCGGATTGCTCCAGGCGGTGCGCACGTAGTTGGTCACGGCGGCGATCCGGTGGTCGTCCAATATCGAACCGAAGGCGGGCATCGCCGGGCCATTGGCGTGCCAGGGCGGCAGCCCCGCGAGAACCGCGCTGATCACGTCGTCCGGCGGTCCGCCCCAGGCGGCCTGATTGCCCTTGAGGTTCGGGAACACGCCCATGACGCCTTCGCCGCCCGGCTGATGGCAGGCGGCGCAATTCCGGGCATAGAGAGCGGCACCCTGCGCGATCGTCGCGTTCTTGGCCGATGCCTTGAACGCCGTGCGGCGCGGCGGGGTCGCGGTCTGCAGATAGGCGGCGAGATCCTCGATATCGGATTTCGGCAACTGGCTCAGGCTGTAATCCACCACCGCCTTCATCGGGCCGAACGCCGAACCCCGGCGCATATTGCCGCTATTGTGCAGATAGGCGACCAGATCGGCGCGATTCCAGCCGCCGATGCCATAGCGCTTCGACGAGGAAATGTTCGGCGCGAACCAGCTTTCGCCGACGATCTGCCCGCCCGCGAGCGTCTCGTCCGACTTGACCGCGAACAGCAGGTTGCGCGGCGAATGGCACTCGGTGCAATGCGCCAGCGCCTGGGCGATATAGGCACCATTGCGCACCGCCGGGCTCCAGCCCTTCGCGTAGTGCACCGGATGCGCGCGGAAGAACAGGATGCGCCAGCCGAGCAGCATGGCCCGGATGTTGAACGGGAACATCAGCTTGTTGGGAACGTGCGGCGCGTCGATCGCCGGGATGGCGTCGAGATACGCCTTGATCGCCAGCACATCCGGCTTCGAGAGCTTGGAATAGGACGTGTAGGGCATCGCCGGGTATAGGAATTTCGGGAACACCAGCAGCGAATGGCCGGGGGCCGTGCCGTAATGCAGCGCGTTCCAGAACTGCTTGCCGGTCCATTTGCCGATGCCGGTGGCTTTGTCCGGCGTGATGTTCGGCGAATACAGGGTGCCGAATGGGGTTACCACCGAAAGCCCGCCGGTGAAGGATTTGGCGCCCGGCGCGGTGTGGCAGGGCATGCAGTCCGCCGCCGTGGCGAGATATTCGCCGCGCTGAACCACCGCCGCCTGTTGCGGGCTCATCCCCTTGATGTCGGGCTTGGGCATCATCGGATAGGCGCCCGGCGAGGCTGCGATCGGCGCCGGCAGATAGGCCGATGACGCATCTCCGAACGCGAAATTGGCCCCGATCACCACCCCGAACAGGGAAACGAGTGCCGCCGCACCCCAGATCGGTCGCTTCAGCTTCGACAGCCTCGATCCAGCGTGGTTCGGCGCGGGCGGCGGGGAGTTCGACATCATCGACCTTCGGGCAAACGGTGAACGCGGCGCAATCGCGCCGTTGCAAAGGCTTAATTCGCCAATTTTGCCGCTTGATCAAGAGGCACGCCGCCGGCCAACGGCAACGCGGCTCTTCACAGGGGCGGATGATCTTGCTAGACGCGCTTCGGCGATCCGGTCGCCTGACCGCATCGCATCGGGAATGGGCGCATAGCTCAGTTGGTAGAGCAGCTGACTCTTAATCAGCGGGTCCAAGGTTCGAATCCTTGTGCGCCCACCATTCCAAATCAATGACTTAGCGTCCGGTTTCTTGTCGATCCGGCAGGCGATTCCAGTAGTGGGGTATCACTGGGGCATCGGCGGCGGGCGGTCAGCCTGATCCGCCGGGCGACATCGCGTTACAGGTCGCGCGGCTGCAAGCCGGTATGCTTCGCGATCCGCGCCATCATACGCTGGCCGATCTCATCGCCGTCAGGGAAAGCGAACACGTAATCGGGCCAGCCGGCGCGACTCAGCATGACGTGCGATCCGGTCGTGCGCTCGATCCGCCAGCCGATCCGTTCAAGGGCCGCCAGAACGCGCCGCGCCTTGGCCGCCGGCCATGCGCTCACGCGGCGGCGAAGAGCGGGGTGGCTTCTGCCGGCAGGGGTTCGCCGTGTTCGATCCGCTCGGCGAGGACGCGCAGCGCCAGCGCCTTGGCACGCCCTATGCGCGCGGGGCTAATCGGCCGCGATCGGCTGGTGGATGGCGAGCGGAACATGCGCGGCGGCGCAGGCGCGGAAGCTGTCATCGAGTTCGGGGCCGAGCAGCAGGATGGCGGCGAGGTGGCGGGCGGTTTCCATCACAGGGCGCACTTCATCGGGCGTGAGCGCACGGCCGATGATTCTGCGCTCGCGATAGGAGAGCCATTTCTTGATCACCTGATCGCCGCCGATATGGGTTTCCCAGACGCGTTCGAGGATGTTGGCCCAGTAGGTCGAGGAGTTGAGATGGATATCGCGTGTCGCCTCGCCGAGCAGGGCAGCCTGTGTCGCGGTTGCCGCTTCGGTCCCGGCATAAAGGCGGGATTTGACGCTGCCCTTGCCCGGCATGGTGACGCCCTTGTCGGTCCGGTTGCCCCAGCCGGCGGTGAGCGCGAAATCCTGCCCTTGCGGCACCGCGATGGCGGCGAGTTCCGGGCGGATTTTCCCTGTGTCACCCCTTCCACCGGCCTATCCGGGTCGAGCAGAGCGGCGATTTGCGCGCCGAGTGCGGCGGAACGGTGGAAGGGGTGACACAGGGAAAATCCGCCCGGAACTCGCCGCGTTTTCGGTGAGATAACCAGGAGAATACATCGTCGCGAGCGCGTGCAGCAGTACCATCCGCGCGGTTCAGCCAGCACATGTTTTGAGCCCTTGAATTCACGGAGAAAAATTCATGATTGGGAATAACGTTGTCTTGACGGGAAAGGCTGTTACAATCCGGCGGCGCCGCCGATATGATGATGCCCGGAAACCGGGTGCAGGCATGGCGGCGCGGCCAAAGAAAATATCGCGCCATCGCGGCTGGCGGGCTCTTTGCGGAACCGCCATCCGCAGACAGGATTCGCTTCGGCCGATCAATTCGGAACGACCGGCCGCCGCGATGCTCCTGACATGGGGGGACTATGTCGAAGTCCAGGAACGAGACCAAAACCGACGCTCCTTGGCGAGTGGGAGGTCTGTTCTCCCGAACCGGGGTCATGGCCGTGATCGAGGAAACGCAGCGCCGCGGCACGTTGCTGGCGATCGAGGAAGTGAACGAGCGAGGCGGCGTGAACGGCCGCGAGATCGTTCCAGTTTTCTATGATCCCGCGTCCGAGCTGTCCTCCTTTGGCCGTTATGCCAAGCAATTGTTGATCGCCGACGACGTGACAATGATCTTCGGGTGCTACACATCGAGCAGCCGCAAGGCGGTCTTGCCCGTCGTGGAACGGCTCAACGGCTTGTTATGGTACCCGACCTTGTACGAAGGGTTCGAATTTTCGCCCAATGTGATTTATACTGGCGCGGCGCCCAATCAGAATAGCGTTGCACTCTGCCAACATCTTATAAAATCCTATGGCCGCCGTTTTTATTTCATCGGCTCGGATTATATCTACCCACATGAGTCCAACCGAATCATGCGCGAGGCGATTCAGAAGCACGGCGGCGATGTAGTTGGAGAAACCTATCTGAGCCTGCACGCACGCCGGCGCGATTTCCTGCCGGTCATGCGCGAGATTCGCGAATTGCAGCCGGACGCCATTTTCTCGACCGTGGTCGGCGATGCCACGATCTATCTGTATCAGAGTTTTGCGGACGCGAATTTGAATCCGAAGACGACGCCGATCGCCAGCCTGACCACCACGGAGACTGAAATTCGCGCGATGGGTTTCGATGTCGGTGAGCATCACATTACCGCCGCACCGTATTTTCAGAATCTCGAAAGCGATTCGAACAGAATTTTCGTAAATAGCTACAAGAAGAAATACGGCGACGACGAACCGACGAACATGTGCGCCGAAGCCGCCTATTTTCAAATGCATATCTTCGCCAAGGCCCTGGAAGCGACGAATTCCATGGACCCGGACATCCTGCGGCCGATGGTCCTCGGCTCGAACTTCGACGCGCCACAAGGCAGGATCAGCATCAATCCGCTGAGTAACCACACGGATCTGTGGACCAGGATCGGACGGGCGAACCGCCTTGGACAATTCGACCTGGTCCATCAATCCTTCGCCCCGGTCCAGGCCGACCCGTTTCTGACGGCCTATTAGGAAAACCAGACCAATGACGACGGTACCGGCCGCGCTGCCTCCTGAAATGACCGATATCGACATCGTGGTTGCGACGGAGCGGGATGGTTCCGGCGAAGCGCTGATCCGGGACCTGCAGCGCACGCGCAACCGGATCAGGCATATCTGGCCGATACCCGAGATGCTGCCTGCCGATACGGATGTGATCTTCTGCGACCTTGTGCCCAGCCTCGCGGCGCGGCTGCCATGGCTGCCGGGAGCGCCGAAAGCTGCTCTCGTCGCATTGATCTCCCCCGGCATGCGAATCGACCTTGACCTGTTGCGCAAGACGGCGCCGGAAGCGATCCTGCACCGGCCTTTTTCCTCCCCGGCGATTCTGTCCTGCCTGTTGCTGGCACGCAGCCGCTTCACCTATGAGCGGCGGTTGCGCGGACGGCTTGAAAAGCTCGACGGGACACTGCGTGCGATGCGCAGCATCGAGCGCGCGAAAACCATTCTGATGAAGGCGCGCAATATTGGTGAAGACGAAGCCTACGGCTATCTGCGTGCCCAGGCGATGCGACAAAGACTCTCCGTCAGCGCGGTTGCGACAAAGATCGTTGACATCGGGGAACCCGCGGGTTAAATCTTCCCCCGAAGCGCTTTGTCGCTGGCGACAACAGGGTCGCCGAAAATTGAAATCAGGGCAATGTTGCCCCCCCATGACGGCCGTTACGGTCGCTGTGGGGGGTTTTTCGTTTTGGCCATGCGGAGAAAACATGAACTTCGATAAACGGTTCTCTTGGAACAGAGCGCAGGGTTTGAGGGCCGCGATGGCGGCGGATTTTTCGGATTTCCGTAGGAAATCCAGGAAACCGTTCCATTTCGGCGGACAATGTTTCGTCGATTGGTTCTTTTAGAGACTATCCAGGCGCCGCCGCGCGGGGGTGCCTTTAGGCCGGTAAGGCTGTTGCGGTGATCCGGGATGGTGATGTGTCGCATGATCGGAAAAATTCCGGTCTGCGGCAAAGGGAAATCTTTTGCCGATGCGCGGGCGATCGCGTTTCGAGACGGATTTTCAATGTCCCGATCCCATATGCCGGCAGTGCCTCAAAACCCGCGAACCAACGAAGATTGGCCCGTCGGAACTGACGATGCGGTCTGGTCGCCCGAAACGGGCATGAACGTAGATTTTGGGAAGGAGACTAACAATGTTTCATGGCGATATCTCGAGCAGCAAGGACACGGTCGGCGTTGCTGTCGTGAACTACAAAATGCCGCGCCTGCACACCCGAGCGGAGGTGCTGGCCAACGCGCGCAAAATCGCGGACATGGTGAAGGGCATGAAAATCGGCCTGCCCGGCATGGACCTGGTCGTGTTTCCTGAATACAGCACGCACGGAATCATGTATGATTCGAAGGAGATGTATGAAACGGCTTCGGCCGTGCCGGGCGAAGAAACCGAGATTTTTGCCGAGGCGTGCCGCAGCGCCAAGGTGTGGGGCGTGTTCTCGCTGACCGGCGAGCAGCATGAGGAGCATCCGCACAAGGCGCCCTACAACACGCTCATCCTGATGAACGACAAGGGTGAAATCGTTCAGAAATATCGCAAGATCATGCCGTGGGTGCCGATCGAAGGATGGTATCCCGGCAACTGCACCTATGTGTCGGAAGGACCCAAGGGGCTCAAGATCAGCCTGATCATCTGCGATGACGGCAATTATCCCGAGATCTGGCGCGACTGCGCGATGAAGGGTGCCGAACTCATCGTGCGCTGCCAGGGCTACATGTATCCGGCGAAGGACCAGCAGGTGCTGATGGCGAAGGCGATGGCCTGGGCCAACAACGTCTATGTCGCAGTCGCGAATGCCGCTGGATTCGACGGTGTGTATTCTTATTTCGGCCATTCCGCCATCATCGGTTTCGATGGCCGCACCCTGGGCGAATGCGGCGAGGAGGAAAACGGCATTCAGTATGGCGTACTTTCCAAATCCCTGATCCGGGATGCGCGCCGGACCATGCAGTCCGAGAATCATCTCTTCAAGCTTCTGCATCGCGGCTACACCGGCAAGATCAATTCCCGCGAAGATCCGCGTGGCGTCGCCCAGATTCCCTACGATTTCTATCAGAAATGGGTTACTGATCCGGACGCAACGCGCGAGATGGTGGAAGCGATAACCCGGCCTACCGTGGGCACCGACGAATGTCCGCTCGATGGAATCCCGAACGAGATGGCGGCGCATCGCTGACGCACCCGCCGGGCGGGCCGTACGCGCGGCCCGCCCCACTGGCCCGATCCTGGTTCTCCCGTGGGATATTCGCCGAGATGATTCTGTCTGACCACTATATTGCCGACGAGCCGTATTATCGCCCGGTCGGCGATGAAATTACCCTGTTCGAAGCGGCCTATGCGATGCGCCTGCCGGTCATGCTGAAAGGCCCGACCGGGTGCGGCAAGACGCGATTCATCGAGCACATGGCCTGGAAGTTGAACAAGCCGATCGTGACGGTCGCCTGCCACGAGGATATGACCGCCTCCGATCTCGTCGGCCGGTTTCTGCTCGATGCCAACGGCACGGTCTGGCATGACGGACCGCTCTGCCTCGCGGTGCGCCATGGCGCGATCTGCTATCTCGACGAAATCGTCGAAGCGCGGCAGGACACGACCGTGGTGATCCATCCGCTGACCGACGAACGGCGGATCCTGCCGCTCGAGAAAAAAGGCGAGCTGGTGCGCGCGCATGCCGGCTTTCATCTCGTGATTTCCTACAATCCGGGCTATCAGAGCATTCTCAAGGATTTGAAGGAATCGACCAAGCAGCGCTTCTGCGCGATCGAGTTCGGCTATCCCGAAGCCGAGGTCGAAGCCGAGATTGTCGCGCACGAGGCCGGGATCGGCCCCGACGCGGCAGCACTCCTGGTTACGATCGGCGAGCGCTCGCGCAATCTGCGCGGTCACGGCCTCGCCGAGGGCGCGTCCACAAGGATGCTGATCCATGCTGGACAATTGCTGAAGCATGGAATTCAGCTCGAAGCCGCCTGCCGTATCGCCCTGATCCTGCCGATCACCGACGATACCGATCTGCGCGGCGCGCTCTGCGCCGCGGTCGCGGCCTGCGTCTGAGCGGATGCACGCACTCCGCAACACCCGCTTGCCGGAAGACGGCGCCGCCCCGGCGGCGAATCCCGCGCACGGCGGCATCGGAAGATGGGAGGTCTCCAGTTTCGCGCGGTTCGGCGGCGGCGACAGATTCGATACATTGGAGCGGCAGCTTGCCTATTTCGGAACCGCGCTCTGGGGCCTGGCACCACTGCTGCGCGTCGCTGCCGCCGATCCCGATGGCGGGCAGCGCCGCACCAGTTTCTCGGGGCCTACCATCCTCGCACCCGCGACATTCCGGGGGTATTCGGGCGCGCAGGGAAGACATCTCTATCTCGCGGCACTCGCGCATGTGCAAGCGCATCTCCACCATGGCGGAAGACGCTTTCCGGCTGGTAGCCTCAAGCCGATGCAGATCGCGCTGATCTCGCTGATCGAGGATGCGCGGGTCGAGCATCTCGCGATGCGCGGCCTGCCCGGACTCGGGCATTACTGGCAGCCCTATCACGTGGCGGAACCAACCGCGTCGCCGACCGCCGCGTCGCTGATGGCGCGGCTGGCGCGTGCCTTGATCGCGCCGGATCACGCCGACCCGGACGGCTGGATCGCGAAAGCCCGGCGCCTGTTTTTCGAGGCCGAGCCGGAGTGGCACGATCCCGCGATCAGCCGGCGGATCGGCGGCCTGCTCGGCAACGATCTTGGCCAGATGCGGCTGCAATTCGATGGGCTTCGCCACGTCGTCGAGCCGGTTTATCGGGATGACAACAAGGGATTATGGCATTTCGAACGCACCGGCGATGAAGCCGCAGACGACGACGCCCTGCCGCTGCCGGCACGGCTGGAACCGGATGACGGCAAGCCGCCTCAGTCCGGGTCTCCGCCAGATGACGCCGACAAGGTTCGCCTGACACCGATCGATCCGGAGGCCGGAATTCCGATCGCGCGCTATCCGGAATGGGATCATCTGATCGGCGCCGCACGGCTCGACTGGACGACTCTGGTCGAGTACCAGCCGGCCCTCGGCGATGCCGGGCCGCTCGCCCTCCTGCTGCATCGGCATCACGCGCTGCTGGAGCGCATGGTCGGAGTCATCCAGCCGGCGCGCATCAGCCGATCGACCCGGTTGCGCCGCCAGCCCGACGGCGAGGAATTCGATCTCGATGCAGCACTCACGGCCACCATCGATCAGCGGACCGGGCTAACGCCGGACCCCAGGATCTATACAAGATTCGAGCGGAGGATGCGCGATCTTTCCGTGCTGCTCCTGCTCGACGGTTCCCGCTCGACCAACGACCGAAGCCCGGTGAGCGGTCAGCGGGTTCTCGACCTCGAGATCGAGGCGGCGGCGCTGCTGGCGCGGGCACTGGAGCGCAGCGGCGATCTGTTCGCGATCCGCGCCTTCTGCTCGAACAAGCGCGACGACGTCCGCTATTACCGGATCAAGGATTTTGCCGAACCGCATGGCGCATTGGCGGAGCAACGCCTCGCCGGCCTCGCCGGTGAATATTCGACCCGGATCGGCGCCGCCCTGCGCCATGCCGGCGCCGAACTCGCCCTGAGGCAATCCTACCGGAAACTGCTTCTCGTCATCACCGATGGCGAACCCTCCGACATCGACATCGCCGATCGCAAATACCTGGTGGAAGATGCGCGCCACGCGGCGCACGCGCTCGCGCGCGACGGCATCGACGTTTTCTGCATCGGGCTCGATGGCGAGGGCGAGAACTATCTTCATCGCATGTTCGGCGCGCGCCGGGTTCTGCATGTCGACCGGATCGAAAAACTGCCTGAATGCGCAGCCGCTCTCTATGTCCGTCTGACGACGTAACTGAATGCAAAAACTAACGGGAGGATAACATGCTACTCGGTTTGGTATTGTTTTGGGTCGGCGCGGTTCTGTGCCTGAATGGCCTGTGGCTGCTCGGCAGGATCGGGGATCGCGAGATCCCGATCATCAATACGTTTGTCGGTCTGCTGACGCTCGCCGTCGCCTTGTATTCGGCTTTCGGTCCGGGGGCCGATCCGGCAACGGTGAAATCTGCAGCTCTCATCTGCCTGTTCAGCTTTACCTATATCTGGGTCGCGTGGAATCGCTGGAACAACTCCGACGGACGCGGACTCGGATGGTTCTGCCTTTTCGTCGCGATCACCACCGTGCCGGTCTTCATCCAGGGTTTTGTCCAGGCCGCGACAATCTGGGATTACTGGCTTTCGCTATGCTGGCTTTCGTGGTGCGTGCTCTGGTTTCTGTTCTTCCTGAACCTGGCGCTCGGACGGAGTAGTCTTGCAAAACCTACAGGAGTGATCTGCGTGCTTCAGGGAATCTATACCTGCTGGGTTCCGGGCTATCTTCTGCTGACCGGCGCCATGCCCGGCGCGCATTGACCAGAATCCGGCGGGCAGGCACGGCAGATTTCCGTTCGTGCCGTCCGCGTTGATGAACGGGAGAACTCACCATGTCCGTGGATTACGAGATTTTCGAACTCGGCGATTTCCGGCTGCAGGGCGGCGCCACGCTTCGGGGATGCCGGCTCGCCTACAAGACCTTCGGCACGCTGAATGCCGCGAAGGACAATGCGATCGTCTACCCGACCTGGTATTCCGCCCAGCACGACGCCAATGAGTGGCTGATCGGCGCGGGCCGCGCGCTCGATCCGGCGCGCCAGTTCATCGTCATTCCCAACATGCTGGGGAATGGACTGTCCTCGTCGCCGAGCAACATGCCCGAGCCGTATGACGGGCCGCGCTTTCCGCAAGTGACCGCCTACGACAATGTGAGCGCGCAGCACAGGCTGGTGGCGGAGCGATTCGGCATCGAGCGCATCCGTCTGGTCACGGGCTGGTCGATGGGCGCGCTGCAGACCTTCCATTGGGGCGCGATGTACCCCGACATGGTGGAGCGCATCGCGCCGTTCTGCGGCTCGGCGAAATGCTCCCGCCATAATTTCGTCTTTCTCGAAGGCGTCAAGGCCGCCCTGACGGCGGATGCGGCATTCGCCGATGGCTGGTACACGGCAAAGCCGGCCAAGGGATTGCGGGCGATGGCGCGCGTTTATGCCGGATGGGGGTTTTCACAGGCCTTCTATCGCGAAGAACTCGATCTCAAGGCGCTGGGCTACTCGTCGCTGGAGGATTTCCTGATCGCGTTCTGGGAAGGATTCTTCCTGCCGAAGGATGCGAATAATCTTCTGGCAATGCTGTGGACATGGCAGCACGGCGACATCAGCGCGAACGAGATCTACCACGGCGATTTTCGCAAGGCGCTCGGTTCGATCAAGGCAAAAGCCTATGTCATGCCGGGCCAGACAGATCTCTATTTCCCACCGGAGGACAGCCAGTTCGAGGTGGCGCACATGCCGAACGCGACCTACGTGCCGGTGCCGTCAATCTGGGGGCATTTTGCCGGCGGGCCGGGCACCAACCCGAAAGATGTCGAGTTCATCGACGGGAAGCTGAAGGAGCTGCTGAAAAGCTAACCGGCTGATCAACTCCGTGCGTGATGCCGCCGACGTCCGCCGGGCTTACGGCATCACGCTTTCACTCGCGCCATCGCGGGGTCGTAGAGCGGCGCGAGATGCAGGCGGCAGGGCACCTGTTGCGTCGCGATGTCCAGCGCATAGGTTCCGTTGTGCAGGACTCGGTCGGTCACGCCATCATGATGGCGGACATAGCCATAGCCGATCGGCACGCCGACAGTGTGGCCGAACCCGCCGCTCGACAGCCAGCCGACCGGCTCGCCATCGCGATAGATCGTCTCCCGCCCGATCAGCACGATCGACGGATCGTCCACGGTGAAGCCGCACAGCCGCTTGCGGAGCACACCGGCGCGCTGCGCGCGGATCGCCGCGTCGCCGAGGAAGGCGACGCAAGTGCGGTCCTTCACCGCCCAGCCGAGCCCGGCTTCGAGCGGCGTGTGATCCGGGCCGATATCCGCGCCCCAAGCGCGATAGAATTTTTCCAGCCGCAGCGATTCGATCGTCCGATAGCCGGCGTTGACGATGCCGAACCGCGCGCCGGCCGCCATGAGCGCCTCGTAGACCGTCACGGCGAATTCCGTGGGGACGTGCATCTCCCAGCCCAGCTCGCCGACATAGGTGACGCGCATGGCGCGCACCGGAGCGCCGGCGACATGAAGGACGCGCGCGGCGCCGAACCGAAACGCGTCATTCGACACGTCATCGCGCGTTATAGCCGACAGCACGTCCCGCGCGCGCGGCCCCATCAGGCTGAGCGTCGTGAAGCCGGAGGTCACGTCGTGCAGCGTCGCGTCGGCGCCGGACGGGATGTGCCGGGCGATCCAGTCGAAATCGCGGGTCGCGAAGCCGGTGCCGGTGACGATGTAGAACCGCTCCGGTCCCAGCCGCGCGACGGTGAGGTCGCACTCGATGCCGCCGTGTGCGTTCAGCATCTGGGTATAGACGAGCCGGCCCGGCGGGATACGCACATCGTTGGCGCAAATATATGACAAGGCAGCTTCGGCGTCCCGCCCGGTCATCTCGAATTTCGCGAAGGAGGACTGGTCGAACAGCGCGACTGCCTCCCGCGTCGCGCGATGCTCGCTGGCGACCGCGGAAAACCAATTGGGCCGGCCGAAGCTCGGTACGTCCTCGGGCGGTTCGCCGGCAATGGCGAACCAGTTCGGCCGCTCCCAGCCGAGCTTCTCGCCGAAGCACGCGCCGGCGTCGCGCAAAATCGGGTAGAGTGGCGAGCGGCGCAGCTTGCGGGCGCAGTGATACTCCTCATGGGGCCAGGCGATCGCGTAATGCCGCGCATAGGCCTCCAGGGTGCGGGCGCGGACCCAGCCGACATCGCGATGCGGGCGGCCGAACCGGCGGATATCGACCGGCCAGAGATCATAGGGCGGCTCGCCGCCGGCGACCCATTCGGCGAGCGCCTTGCCCGCCCCGCCGCCGGCCGCGATGCCGAATGCGTTGAACCCGGCGCCGACGAACAGCCCGGCGAGTTCGGGTGCCGCGCCGAGAATGAAATTCCCGTCGGGGGTAAAGCTCTCCGGTCCGTTCAGCAGCGTTTTCACCCCGGCGGTTTCCAGCGCGGGCACCCGCCCGATCGCCAGTTCCATGATCGGCTGAAAATGGTCCCAATCGGAATTCAGCAGTTGAAAATTGAAGCCTTCGGGAATCCCGTCGACCGCCCAGGGAATCGGGTTCGGCTCGTAGCCGCCCATCACCAGGCCACCGACCTCCTCCTTGTAATAGGTGAGCCGGTCGGGGTCGCGCAGCGTCGGCAGGGTCGGGGCGACGCCGGCGATCTGCTCGGTCACGATGTATTGATGCTGGACCGAAACCAGCGGCACCGAGACGTCGATCGTTTCGCACAGATCGCGCGTCCATTGACCGGCGCAGACGATGACGGTCTCGCAGGCGATGCGCCCCTGCGCGGTTCGCACCGCGACGGCGCGGCCCTGGACGACATCGATCCCGGTGGCTTCGGTATTCTCGATGATGCGCGCTCCCGCCATCCGCGCGCCTTTGGCGAGCGACTGGGTGATGTCCGATGGGTTGGCCTGACCGTCGCTCGGCAGAAAGGCGGCACCGATCACGTCGGTAACATCCATCAGCGGCCAGAGCGCTTTGGCTTCGGCGGGGTCGAGGAGGTGCATCGGGAGCCCAAAGGAGCGCGCGGTGGTCGCCTGGCGCTTCAGTTCGGTCCAGCGCGCCTCGGTGCAGGCGAGGCGCAGGCCGCCATTCTGCTTCCAGCCGGTGGCAAGCCCGGTTTCCGCTTCGAGCCCGGCATAGAGCGCCACGGATTGGCCAAGGAGCTGAGTGATATTGGCGTTGCTGCGCAACTGGCCGACCAGCCCGGCGGCGTGGAAGGTGCTGCCCGAGGTGAGCTTGTGGCGTTCCAGCAGGACGGTATCCCGCCAGCCGAGCCGCGCCAGATGATAGGCCGTCGAGGTGCCGACGATGCCGCCGCCGATGATGACCGCGCGCGCCGTCGTGGGGAATTCGCTCATTGCCGTCCGGGCTCCGTCATACCGTGCCGGGTTCGGCGATGCCGAGCCCGGCGAGGGCTTCGGCCAGTCGCCGCGCATAGGTTTCGGTATAGGCCGCGTAGTCGAAGTCGGTCGGCGGGTCCTGCTCGGAGACCGCGCTCCACAGCAATTCGCGCAGCAGCGACGCGGCGATCAGCGCGGCGAAAGCGTCGGATCGCGCCTTGTCGGGTTGCGCGCCGTCGTAATCGGCCAGGGCGGCAAGCACCGTATCCGGTGCGAGACTGGCATTGGCGGCGAGATTGGCGAGATCGAACAGCGGCGTGTTGAACCCGCCATAATCCCAGTCGATCAGCCAGAGCCGCGCCCCATCGTCGATCCAGTTCGCCGCCAGCAGATCGTTGTGGCAGAAGGCGAGTGTCACCGGGCCGGTGCGGCGTTCGAGTTCGGTGTTCAGCGCGGCGAACCCATCGAGCCGGTCCGCGATCCGGCAGGCGCCGCTCCGCAGCCGGCGCAGATAGGCGCGGTTGACGTGGAACACCCAGAACAGCACGGCGGGAATGTCGAGATGCGCCGCCATCGCCGCGTGGCAGCGCCGGAGCAGGGCGATGGCGGCGCGCAGCATCGCGGGGTCGGTGAAATCCGCTGCCGCCAGCGTGCGCCCCGCAATGAAGCGCGAGACCATGACGCCCGGTGCCGCATGAACCACTTCCGGGGAAATGCCGGCGGCAAAACCCGCGCGCGCGGCAGCAAGCTCGTTGACGCGCCAGATGCCGTGCGCCGGGTTGTCGGTGCCGAAACGGACGACGAAGCGTTCGCCGCGCGCGGTGACCAAATAATTACGGTTGGTGATCCCACCTTCGAGCGGCGCAATCGCGATTCTGCCGGTCCAGCAGGGCAGACTGGCGATCGTCGCGTCGATATCGGCTTGAGGATCGGTCATGCAGGATGCCGCGAATGCCCCTATCGCGCCAGCCCGTCGAGCCGGCCGGAAAGCGCCGCGACCAGAATGCGGCGCATCGCGCCGGCATCCGCCTTGCGCGGATTGTCCGGCGTGTTCGGGTCGCGAAAGGCTTCATCGGCGAGCCGGTCGAGCATGGCTTCGGTGACGCCGAGTGCTGCGATGGTGTCGGGGATGCCGAGCCGCGCGCGTAGCGCGATCACCCAGCCGCGGAATCCGTCGAACCCGCCAGCGATGCCGAGACACCGCGCGACATGGGCGATGCGATCCTCGATGGCGGGGCGGTTGAACTCCAGCACATAGGGCATCAGCACCGCGTTGGTCAGGCCGTGATGGGCGTGGCAATGCGCGCCGATCGGGTGGCTCAGCGAATGGATCGCGCCGAGGCCTTTCTGGAACGCGGTGGCTCCCATCGAGGCGGCGGCGAGCATTTGGCCCCGCGCGGCGAGATCGGTTCCGGTCTGGGTCGCCGCCGGCAGCGCCGCGCGGATCAGGCGCATCCCCTCGATCGCGATGCCGTCGGCCATCGGGTGCCAGGCATCGACGCAATAGGCTTCGAGATTATGGGCGAGCGCGTCCATCCCGGTCCAGGCGGTCAGTTTCGCGGGCAGACCGAAAGTGAGTTCGGGATCGAGCACGACAAGGCGGGGCAGCATGGCGGGGTGGAGCAGAATGACCTTGCGCGCCGCCGCTTCGTCGGTGATCACCGAGGCACGGCCGACTTCCGAGCCGGTGCCCGCTGTGGTCGGCACCGCGAAAATCGGCACCATTGCCCGGTCGAGCGCGGGCGTAGCCAAAGTGATCTCGAAATCCCACAACCGGCGCGACGTTGCCGCCGCGAGCGCGATGGTCTTGCCGCAATCGAGCGCGCTGCCGCCGCCGATGGCAACGACCAGGTCCGCGTCATGGGCGCGAAACGCGGCGAGGCCGGCGGTGATGTCGCTTTCCAGCGGATCGGGATGGGTGCCGGTGAAGGTCGCGGTGGCGATGCCTTCGGTGCTCAACGACGTGGCAAGCGGGGCGAAAAACGGCAGTTGCGCCACCTGCGCGTCTGAAACGATCAGCGCGCGCTTCACGCCGAGATCGTGCGCGCGGCTGGCGAGGTCGCCGATCCGTCCGGGCCCGGCCAGAACCTCGGTCGGAAAGCGCCAGTTTCCCTGCATCATGGTCATTCCGTCCTCACATCCGCTCGAAGCCGCGCACTCGTTCCCAGTCGGTCACCGCGGCGCCGAAGGTTTCGATTTCCACCTCGGCCATGCGGGCGTAATGCGCGACCATCTGGTCGCCGAAGGCGACGCGCGCGAAGTCGCTGTTGCGCCAGAGCGAAAGCGCATCGGCGAGGGTTCGCGGCACGCGCGGCAGATCGCCGTGATAGGCATTGCCGGTATGGGCGCCGGCGGGCGGCAATTCCCGCGCGATGCCGTCGAGCCCGGCGGCGATCATGCCGGCGAGGGCGAGATAGGGGTTAACGTCGCCGCCCGGCAGCCGGTTTTCCACCCGGAGCGACTTGCCATGGCCGAGCACGCGAAAGGCGCAGGTCCGGTTGTCATGCCCCCAGACCAGGCCGGTCGGCGCGAAGCTGCCGACCGCATAACGCTTATAGGAGTTTATGTTAGGAGCGAACAGGATCGACAATTCGGCGGCGTGGGCGGCGAGCCCGGCGATGAAATGGCCGAACAGCCTGGAATGGCCATCGGATTCGGCGAAAACGGCCCGGTTTTCCCGGTCGCGCAGGCTGAGATGGATGTGGCAGGAATTGCCCTCGCGCTCGTTGAATTTCGCCATGAAGCTGATCGCGCAGTTTTCTTCGCCGGCGATCTCCTTGGCCGCTTCCTTGTAGAGGACGTGGCCGTCGGCGCAGTCGAGCACCGGCCCGTAGGCGAAATTGATCTCGTGCTGGCCGAGATTGCATTCACCCTTCGAGTTCTCGACCTGGATGCCGGAGGCTTCGAGCGCATTGCGGATTTTGCGGATCACCGGTTCGACCTTGGCGGTGCCAAGTATCGAGTAATCGACATTGTAGAGATTGGCGGGATCGAGATTGCGGTAGCCCCGCCTCATGCATTCCTCGTAGGAGTTGCGGAACAGCAGGAATTCCAGCTCGGTCGCGGCATAAGCGGAGAATCCCGCTTCGGCGAGGCGGCCGATCTGATGTTTCAGGATGCTGCGCGGCGCGATCGGCGCGAGCGAGCCGTCATGCAGGGCGATGTCGCACAGCAGGATCGCCGCACCCTCCTGCCAGGCGGCGCGGCGCAACGTCGCGATGTCCGGGCGAAACACAAAATCGCCGTAGCCGCGATCCCAGGATGCGAAATCGTAGCCGGCAACCGGCGTCATCTCGACATCGACGGCGAGCAGGTAATTGCAGCCTTCGGATGCATCGGCGACGACCGAGTCGGAGAAGAAGCGCGGCATCACCCGCTTGCCCTGCAACCGCCCTTGCATGTCGGGTGCGGCCATGATGACGGTGTCGATCGCGCCTTCGGCGGCGAGCGCGCGCAAGGCGGCGAGATCGAGCCGGCCTGACGGCGGTGTTTTCGATTCGGATGAGGCATGATCCATGGCGTTGTCTCCCGCGTGCGCTTCGGTGCGCATAATGGCATGGGCCAGTGTGTCTGCCTTGACTTCGCATGACAATCCCGAATGGCGCCGCGCCGTGCGATTGTGCTCAAATGTCAAGGGATCGGAGCGGGAATTTGTCACACTCGCGACGAGGCGCGTGGTATGCGATCGGCATCGCGCGTCATCATCATACGGGAGGTTCATGGCGCATTCATCCTCCGTCTTGTCGCCCCAAGGCAGCCACGTATTGGCCGCGGCGGCGTGCGGAGTCGCCGAATTCATCCGTGCGTGCGGCGCGGACCCCGACCGGGTGCTGGGCGAGGCCGGATTCGACGCGCGCGATCTGGAAAATCCCCACGCCGCCGTGTCGCTGGCCCGCTATGTCGCGATGATGGAAAACGCTGCACGGCGCAGCGGGAACGCGCAGTTCGGCCTGTGGTTCGGCCAGCAATTCCAGGCGGACCATCTTGGGCTGATCGGCGAACTGGCGCTGGCCGCCCCGGATATCGGCACCGGACTTGCCGCTTTCGCCAAGCATTTCATCCACCATCAGCAGAACACCGAGGCCAGGCTGGTCCGCGACGGCGGGCTCATGCGCCTGGAATACCGGATCGTCGACCCCGAAATCTGGGCGCGCCGGCAGGATGCCGACCTCACCATGGGCATGTTCGCCAATCTGCTGCGCCGGGTGTTCGGGCCACGGGTGGAATTCGAGGAGGTGTGGTTCGAGCACCCCGCGCCCGAGCAGGCACATGCCTATCGAACCGCCTTCGGCGCGCCGCCCTATTTCAGCGCGCCGACCAATGCGATCAGTTTCCGTGCCGATGGGCTCAACCGGCCGATGCCGGCGCGCGACCCGGCCCGGTTCGCCGCCCTTGCCGAGGATCTGCGCCGGATCGGCGGGCGGGCGGATGGGGCCGATATCCTGCCACGCGTGCTGAGCGAAATCAGGCGTATCCTGCCCGAAGGCGCGCCGGGGATCGATCCCGTCGCCGATCGGATCGGCATTCCGCGCTGGACGCTGCAGCGCCGGCTCGGCGAGCACGGGATCACGTTTTCCGATTGCGTCGACCGGGTGCGCGCGCGGTTGAGCCTGATCTATCTCGCCGAGCCCTATCCCTCGATCGCCGCCATCGCGGAACTGCTCGGCTATTCCGAGGTTAGCGCCTTCTCGCGCGCTTGCCGGCGCCTGCACGGCGCATCGCCCGACGCGGTGCGCCGCAGGATCGCGACATCCAAACCGAACAACCAGACCGGGACGCAAACTCCGGCGCACACGGCTCGATCCGTCATCATGGGAGCTTGAACATGTCCACCGACTCCGACAAGGCAAGAATTCTCGCCGAGGATACCGCGACGCTGCACAAGATGGGCTATGCCCAGGAGCTTGCGCGGCGGATGAGCGGGTTTTCCAATTTCGCCGTCGCATTTTCGATCATTTGCATCCTCGCCGGCGGCATCACCTCGTTCCAGGCCGGATTTTCCGCGACCGGGCCGGGCGGCGTGTTCATCGGCTGGATCGTGGGATCGGTGTTCGCGCTGATCGTCGGCGTTTCGATGGCGCAGATCGCCTCCGCCTACCCGACGGCCGGCGCGTTGTATCACTGGTCGTCGATTCTCGGCGGGCGCGGCTGGGGCTGGGCGACCGCTCTGGTCAATCTGCTCGGGCTGATCTTCGTCGTCGCCTCGGTCAATGTCGGCGCCTACGATCTGTTCACCAGCCTGATCCTCGGCAACATCTTTCACATCGACACCTCCCATTGGGGGTTGTGGCAGCAGTTCATCGCGGTCGTGCTGATCACGGTCAGCCAGGGGATGTTCAATCACATGGGCATCCGCACCACGACGAAGCTGATCGATTTTTCCGGCTATCTGATCTTTTTCATCGCCATCGTCCTGACCATCGCGTTGCTGGTGGGAGCCCAACATTACGATTTCTCGCGCCTCGTCACGTTCATCAATTTCTCCGGCAAGCCGGGCGGCAACGTGCTGCCGCCGAGCCACAGCCTGTTCTATCTGTTCCTGCTCGGGCTGCTGCTGCCGCTCTATACAATCACCGGGTTCGACGGTGCGGCGCATACCTCGGAAGAAACGATGAACGCACGGCGCAGCGTGCCGCGCGGCATCATCCACGCGATATTCTGGTCGTTCGCGTTCGGTCTGCTGATGGAGGTGGCGATTCTCCTGGCGATGCCGAGCCTGCACAAGGCGGCGGCGCAGGGCGGCAACGTGTTCTTCGATCTGCTCGACAACCTGCCGGTGGCGCTGCCGGTGAAATACCTGCTGTATGTCGGCATCGTCGTCTCCAACTATCTCTGCGCGCTCGCCGGGGTCACCTCCACCTCGCGGATGGTCTTCGCCTTCTCGCGCGATGGCGGTCTGCCCGGCCATAAAATCTGGCGGCAGGTCAGCGCGAACCATCGCTCGCCGGTTGGCGCGATCTGGCTGACCGTCGTGCTGTCGATCGCGGCGACTCTCTATTCGCCGGCCTTCGCCGCACTTGCCGCCGGCTGCGCGATGTTCCTCTATATCTCCTACGCGATGCCGGTCGCCGCCGGGCTGTTCGCCGAGGGCAAGACCTGGACCGAGTTCGGCCCGTTCCGGCTCGGCGCATTGTCGAAACCCTTCGCCGTGCTGACGATTCTCGGGGTTCTGGTGCTGATCTATATCGGCATCCAGCCGCCCAACAACATCCTGATTTCCTACGGGATCGGGCTGGTCGTGCTGATGGTGGTTCTGTGGTTCGGCGTCGCCCGCACGCGCTTCCCCGGCCCGCCGGTCAGCCGCGAGGCGATCGAGGCGCGGATGGCCGAGATCGAGGCGGAGGAACAGGCGGTGCAACAGGGCGCGGCTGACTGACGATGACCCGATCCGATCTGGCGTCCCGAATGTTGATCGGCGGCCGGTTCGAGGCCGGCGGCGGCGCGGCGCTGCCGGTGCTTAACCCGCGCACCGGAGCAAAAACCATCGACCTCGCGGAGGCGGATGACGGCCAGGTCGAACGCGCGGTGGGCGAAGCCGCGCGCGCCTTCGACGGTTTCGCGCGACTTGCTCCGGGCGAACGGTCGGGGATGCTGCTCCGCCTCGCCGACCGGATCGAGACGGAAGCGGAGGCGTTCGCGCGGCTAGAGGCGCTGAACTGCGGCAAGCCCTATCCCGCCGTGCTGCGCGATGAAATCCCCGCGATTGTCGATTGTTTCCGCTTCTTCGCCGGCGCCGCGCGCTGCCTGCCGGGCAGTGCGGCGGGCGAGTATCTGCCCGGCCATACCTCGATGATAAGGCGCGACCCGATCGGCCCGGTGGCGCAAATCGCGCCGTGGAACTATCCGCTAATGATGGCGGCCTGGAAGATCGCTCCGGCGCTCGCCGCCGGCAATACAATCGTCATCAAGCCGTCGGAACTTACCCCGCTCACCGCGCTGAAACTCGCCGAATTCGCCGCCGAGATTTTCCCCGAAGGCGTGCTGAACGTGATTATCGGCCACGGCCATTCCACCGGCCAGCACCTGATCGACGATCCCCGCATCGCGATGGTCTCGCTGACCGGCTCGATCGCCACTGGGCAGCGCGTGCTGCAGGCCGCCTCCGCCACGATCAAGCGTACCCATCTCGAACTCGGCGGCAAGGCGCCGGTGATCGTGTTCGACGACGCAGATATCGATGCGGTGGTCGGCGCGGTGCGCGATTTCGGCTACTACAATGCCGGGCAGGATTGCACGGCGGCGTGCCGGGTCTATGCCGATGCGCGGGTCTACGACCGGTTCGTCGCCGATCTGGCCTCGGCGGTCGGCGGATTGCGCTATGACCGGGCGGACGACGCGGAGAATGATCTCGGCCCGGTGATTTCCGCGCGTCATCGCGAGCGGATCGGCGGTTTCGTCGCCCGTGCGGCGGAGGCGCCGCATATCGAACTGCTGGCGGGCGGGCGCGATGCCGCCGGGACAGGATTCTATTACGAACCGACGGTGATCGCCGGCGCCACCCAGCAGGACGAGATCGTCCGCAACGAGGTGTTCGGCCCGGTGGTTTCGGTCACGCGGTTCACCGATACCGATGCCGCGATCGAATGGGCCAACGACTCCGATTACGGCCTCGCCTCCTCGGTCTGGACCCGCGATGTCGGGCGGGCGATGCGGGTGGCGACGTCGCTGCGCTACGGCGCGACCTGGGTGAACTGCCATTTCATGCTGGCCAACGAAATGCCGCATGGCGGGCTGAAACGCTCGGGATACGGCAAGGATCTCTCGCTCTACGCGCTGGAGGATTACACCGTGGTGCGTCATGTCATGGTGAAGCTGGACTGATTTTGGGTTGTGGGTCGGGCTGAGGTTTTTGCGTTCCGCAACTGGAGGGTGGTAGGGTGGCGTGGCTTTGAGCGGAATCGCGAGCGCGGCCCGCAGGGACTTCATCAGCCGGAGACAGTCATGCCCACGACCGATACGCTTGAAAGATTCATCGCCCGCGTCGAAGCGAACGCCCATGTCGAGGCGCTGGAAGAATTCTATGCCGAAACCGCCTCGATGCAGGAGAATCAAGCGATACCGCGGGTCGGGCGCGATGCTCATATCGCCAATGAGCGCATGGTTCTCGCCAGGGCAAAATCGCTAACTTCGAAATGTGTCCGCCCGGTACTCGTGAATGGCGATCATGTCGTCATCCGCTGGATTTTCCATTTCGAATGGCTGGACGGATCGGTCACCAACATGGAAGAAATCGCCTATCAGCGCTGGTCGGGCGAGCGCGTCGTCGAGGAGACGTTCTTCTATGATCCGGCCCAGCGAGTCCCCAAAAACCGGTAGAGCGCGATCGCTTAAAGCCGGGGCGCGCTCGGCGCGCCCCGGCTTTACGCCGCGGTGCGGAGGTGAAACGATTTCGGGCGGGTCAGGTGCTCGAAGCCGATGCGCGAGAGGGTGCAGCCGCGACCCGACTCCTTGGCGCCGACCCAGGCGAGCAGCGGATCGAGGTAGTCGCAGCGATTCATGAAGACGGTGCCGGTGTCGATCGCATCGCCGAGGCTGCGCGCGGCCTCGACATCCTGGGTCCAGAGCGAGGCGGTCAGGCCGTAGGGGCTGTCGTTCATCAAGGCGAGCGCCTCCCGGTCCGACGCCACTTTCATGATGCCGACGACGGGGCCGAAACTTTCGCGCCGCATCACGTCCATTTCGTGATCGACGCCGATCAGCACCTGCGGCGCGAGATAGGGCGTGCCGGGGACGCTCGCCGCGAACGCCTTCTCATCGATCAACGCGCGGGCGCCGCGCGCGGTCGCCTCGGCGATCTGGCCGCGCACGAAATCCGCCGCGCGCGCATCGACCAGCGGGCCGAGCGTGGTTTCGGCATCGAGCGGGTTGCCGAGCCGGTACTGCCTGGTCAGCGCCGCGAAGCGTTCGACGAACGCGTCATGGATCGCGGCATCGACATAAATCCGCTCGATCGCGCAGCAGGACTGGCCGGAATTGAAGAACGCGCCATCGACCAGATTGGCGACGGCGTGATCGAGATCGGCGTCGCGCCTTACATAGGCGGGATCCTTGCCGCCGAGTTCCAGCCCGACGCCGGCAAAGCGGTGCGATGCCGCCTGCACGACGCGATGGCCGGTCGCGACCGATCCGGTGAAGGCGATGAAATCGACGCGCCGGTCACCGATCACCGCCTCCGCATTCTCGTTCGACATATGGAGATACTGAAACACCCCCTCGGGCAAGCCGGCCTCGGCGAACGCCTCGGCGAAGCGCTCCGCGCAGAGCAGGGTCTGCGGCGCCTGTTTCAGCACGACGGCGTTGCCGGCGAGCAGGGCGGGAACCACACTGTTGACCGTGATGAGATAGGGATAGTTCCAGGCGCCGATCACGTAGACCACGCCGAGCGGCTCGCGCCGCACGAAGCGCTCGAATCCCGCGATCGGCTCCGGGCGAACCGGCGTCAGCGCCTCCTCGGCCAGCGCGATCATCGCCCGGCCACGATCGGCGAAACCCCTGATCTCGCCGGGAGTCTGGCCGATCGGGCGGCCCATCTGCGCGGTCAGCTCGGCGGCGATCGCCTCGCCCGAAGCTGCGAAGGCATCGACGAAGCGCGCAGAGATCGCCATCCGCTCGGCGAGCGTCACGCCGCGCCACAGGCGCTGGGCGGCGACCGCGCGATCGAGCGCGCGGTCGATCGCGGCGCGATCGGCGAGGGGGCGAACCGCGACGACACGGCCGTCCGCCGGGGAGATGATGCTGTGGGTTCCGGTTGCGCCGTGCATGATGCTGCTCCTGATCTCGGGCGAGTGTTCACCGATCCGGCGGGCGGATCAATGACTTTGCGTTGCAAGATCGCGGCATGGCGCGCCGGGGCCATACCGAAGATGAAGATGACAAAACCGCGACAATCGCGTAGTTTCGCGACCGAGCCAACGCGATCAGCCCGGTCGGCGGGACCGGCACGGAGGAGATGACCGCGTCATTCCACTGGACCGGACATCCCTGGACGCGTTCGCTACAGGTGCGGATCTGCGCGGAGACCGATCGTGAATGCCTCATCAAGACCTTCTTCAGGCTTGAAAGATCCCAAACCGCTTTCGGTCGGTATATTACTGACCGACAATTTCACCCTTTCGGCGTTTTCCCTGTTCGTCGACACGCTCCGTCTCGCGGCCGATGAATCGGATTTTTCCCGGCCGATCCATTGCCGCTGGACGATCATGGCCGAAGCGGCGGCACCGATCCGGGCGAGCTGCGGCGTTCAGATCGTGCCGACCAGCGAGCCGGTGGAGCCTGGGCAGTTCGACTATGTCGTGGTGGTCGGCGGTGTTCTGCACAACAGCAAGCCGGCCAGCTCTTGGATCCATGCCTATCTGCACCGGGCCGCCGAGGCCAGGGTGCCGCTGATCGGGATTTGCACCGGCAGTTTCGTGCTGTGCCGCGCCGGGTTGATGGAAGGCCGCCGGGTCTGCGTGAGCTGGCTGCATTACCAGGATTTCCGGCGGGAATTTCCAGACCACGCGGTGATCGGCGATCGGTTTTTCGAGATCGACGGCGACCGGATCACCTGTGCGGGCGGTGCCGGCGCCGCGGATCTCGCCGCTTCATTGGTCGAACGGCATCTCGGCAGCCGGCTCGCCCAGAAGCCGCACCAGGTGCTGCTGCTGACCCAGATGCGCGGGACGGAAGCGGTGCAGCCCCATCCGCCGATGGCGCACGACGTCACGGACGATCGAATCCGCCGCGCGCTGCTGATGATGGAGCAGAATCTCGCCAATCCGCTGCCGATCGCCGCGATCGCGCACAAGCTCGGCCTCTCGACCCGGCAGCTCGAACGTTTGTTCGATGCGACGCTCGGCCATCGGCCCTCCAACCTCTATCGCGTCCTCAGGCTCCGCTATGCGCGCTGGCTGCTGGAGAATACGTCGCGCTCGGTGACCGATATCGCGCTCGATGCCGGTTTCTCCGACTGCGCGCATTTTTCCCGCCAGTTCAAGTCGCTGCACGGGCTTTCGCCGTCTCACGCACGGCTCGGGCTGCAGCCCGGTTCGAGCGGAACACCGATCGCCCCGAGCATGCTGAAGGTTCTGGCCGCCGGGGAAGCTCCGACGGCCGAATGGGCGGGCGCGCGCACCTATTGATGCGGCGTTCGACGGAATCGCTACAGCCATTCGATTTTCGAATATCAGCCATGATTGTGCATGGTGAAATTCTCGCCGGGAAATGTCGCAAAATCTAAAGATACCGCCATTGCAAGGCGCATAATCCGGCGCTGTCGGCTTCGTTATTTTCGAAAGTCAGAGTCATGCTCGATGTCGCGTTTCCTGCCATCCGCCAGTTGATCGCCGACCGGCGCCCTGGGCACATGCTTGACGCCCCATTCTATACCGACCCGGCGGTGTTCCGCGCCGATCTCGACCTGATTTTCGGCAGGCATTGGATCTTCGTCGGTGTCGAACCCGATATCGCCGAGCCCGGCGACGTGATGACACTGAAGATCGGCGACAATTCGATCCTGATCTGCCGTGACGACGACGGCGCGATCCATGCGCTGCACAATGTCTGCCGGCATCGTGCGGCAAGGCTGGTGTCGGAGGAAAAAACCTCGGTCGGCCGCCTCGTCTGCCCCTATCATTCCTGGACCTATGGGCTCGACGGTCAGCTCCTGCATGCCGAGCACATGAACGCGGATTTCGATCCCGCGTGCCACGGTCTCAGGAAAGTCCATCTCCGCTCGCTCGCCGGGCTGCTGTTCGTCTGCCTCGCCGACGATCCGCCCGCCGATTTCGACGAGATGGCCCGCATCGCGGCACCTTATATCGCCCCGCACGACATCGCGAATTGCAAGGTCGCCCACCAGATCGACCTGATCGAGGAGGGCAACTGGAAGCTCACGATGGAGAACAACCGGGAGTGCTATCATTGCGCTCTCAACCATCCCGAGCTGACCGCCTCAATCTTCGAATACGGCTTCGGCTTCGATGCGAACGAGGACGAGCCGGGCCGCGTCGCCCAGCGCGAGCATTACGACACCATGGTCGCCGAACTCGGCGCGAAGTGGAACGGCTGCGGCTTTCCCTCGGAAGAGACCGGCAATCTTCAGAACATGATCTCGGGCTACCGGATCGGCCGATTGCCGATGGACAAGGACGGCGAGTCGCAGACGCTGGACACCAAGGTTGCCTGCGCCAGGCTGCTCGGTAATATCATGGAAAAACGTCTGGGCGATCTGTCGTTCCATACCCAGCCGAATTCCTGGCACCATCTCATGAGCGACCACATCGTCAGCTTCGCGGTGCTGCCGCTCGAGCCCGGTCGCACCCTGCTGCGCACCAAATGGCTGGTCCACAAGGATGCGGTCGAGGGCAAGGATTACGACCTCGAAAACCTGATTCAGGTGTGGCGCGAAACCAATCTTCAGGATGGCAAGCTGGTCGGGCTTGCCCATGCGGGGGCGTCGAGCGCCGGCTATATCCCCGGCCCCTATTCGCCGCAGACCGAGGGTCAGGTCGAGGATTTCGTCGCCTGGTACATCAAGCGCCTCGCCGCGTTTTTCGGTCCATGAATCCTGCCGGGATTTTCATCGAGGCGCGCGCGAACGGCTTGCCGTTCTGGGATTCGGAGGCCGAGGAGGAGCTTTGCTGCGTCGGCATCCGCGACGAGACCGACGATGTCAGGACCTTCATGTTCACGGCGCAGCGGCCGAGCCGGTTTTTCTACTGGCCGGGCCAGTTCCTGACCTTCGACTTCTTGATCGACGGCGCGCGGGTGAACCGCTGCTACACGATCGCCGCGACCCCGACCCGGCCGCACCAGATCACGATTACGGTGAAGCGCAAGCCGGGCGGCGTCGTCTCGCCCTGGCTGCACGCGACGATGCGGCCCGGCAGCAGGGTGCGCGCGGTGGGGCCGCTCGGCGATTTCAGCTTCGTCGCGCATCCGGCGGAAAAATATCTGTTCCTGTCCGGCGGCTCGGGAATCACGCCGCTGATGTCGATGGCGCGCGCGCATCACGATCTCGGCCACGACGCCGACATCCTGTTCGTGCATTTCGCGCGCAGCCCGGCCGATATCATCTTCCGCCGCGAACTGGACCTGATGGCACACCATATGCCGCGGCTTCGGGTGGTGCAGGTGTGCGAAACCGATTCGCCGCATGAACGCTGGGGCGGGATGCGCGGCCGGGTGAATGCGCCGATGCTGGCGCTGATCGCGCCGGACCTGATGGACCGCGAAGTCTTCGATTGCGGACCCGAGCCGTTCATGCGGGCGGTTCGCGGCGGCCTGGACGCGCTTGGTTTCGACATGAGTCGCTATCACGAGGAGAGTTTCGATTTCGGCACGCTGGCCGAAGCGGAACCGGCTGTCGCTGCGGCATCGATGGCCGCCGTGGCGGATGCCGCGACCGGCGCCGCCTTCAGCGTCGAATTCATCAAAAGCCGGCGCACGATCAGGGTGCCCGCCGACCGCCACGTTCTGGAGGCGGCGCGGCTGGAAGGGCTGCGCCTGCCGTCTTCCTGCACCAAGGGGCTGTGCGGCACCTGCAAGAGCCGGCTGATCTCCGGCAAGGTCGAGATGCACCACCAGGGCGGCATCCGCCAGCGCGAAATCGATCAGGGCATGATCCTGATCTGCTGTTCCAAACCGCTCACCGATCTCGTGATCGAGCGTTGACCGGGGAGAGCGCGGACGCCGCACCATGAACCCCGCTGAACTTTCCCATTTCGGCTTTCTGACGCTACCCGACTATTCGATGATCGCGGTCACCAACGCGATCGAGGCATGCCGCATGGCGAATCGCTGCGTCGGCCGCACCGTCTATACCTGGAGCCTGCTCGGTCTGGACGATACGCCGGTTGCCGCGAGCAACGGCATGATGATCGCGCCCACCAGCGCGCTCGATCCCGCGGCATTGCCCGACATCGTCTTCGTCTGCGGCGGCGTGGATGTCCGCAGCGTCGTCGGCAAGCCGCATCTCGCCGCGCTGCGCTGGATCGCGCGGCACGGCACGCCGCTGGGCGCCTTGTGCACCGGCACTTTCGCCCTCGCCGAGGCCGGGCTGCTCGATGGCTATCGTTGTGCGGTGCACTGGGAGGATGTCACGTCGATCCGCGAGGAATTCCCCGAGGTCGAACTCGCCAACGAACTCTTCGTGCTCGACCGGGATCGGCTGACCTGTACGGGAGGCGTCGGTCCGCTCGACATGATGCTGTTCCTGATCGAGGCGAAGCTGGGCCGGGTCATTGCCGAACATGTCTCGGTGACCTTCATCCTCGATCGCATCCGCGCCAGCGGCGAGCGTCAGCCGATCAGCGAGAACGACCGGATCGTGCCGAACCAGCCGCTGCTCACCCAGGCGATCAGGTTGATCGAGGATCAGCTTACCGAGAAGCAGCCGATGCAGGATGTCGCGGATGCGCTCGGTATCTCGCTCCGCCAGTTGCAGCGCCTGTTCCGCACCTATCTCCATGAAAGCCCCGGCGCCTTCGCCAAGGAACTCCGGCTCAAGCGCGCTCAGATCATGCTCCAGCAGATGCGGATGCCGGTGACCGAAGTGGCGCTGGCCTGCGGCTTCACGTCGAGCGCCTATTTCTCCAGCGCCTACCGCGCCCATTTCGGCTATTCGCCGAGTGCCGAGCGTCACCTTCGGGCGATGTCCGCGCTGCCGTCGTTTGCTTCCGGCCAGCGCCCCTCATCCCACCCCGCGAGGTCGCCCGCATGATCGCCAACGCTGATGCCCTGTTCAGGCCGCTCAAAATCGGCAACGTCACGATCCGCAACCGGGTGATGAGCACGAGCCACGCGCCGGGCTATGGGCGCGACGGCAAGCCGCAGGAGCGTTATCAGCTCTATCATGAGGAAAAAGCGAAAGGCGGCATCGGGCTGACCATGTTCGGCGGCTCGTCCTCGGTCTCGCCCGACAGCCCCGCCGCGCCCTGGAACCAGATTTCGGTCGCTGACGACACGGTCATCCCCTATTTCCGGCAATTCGCCGAGCGCATCCACCGCCATGGCGCAAAGCTGATGATCCAGCTCACCCATATGGGACGGCGAACCCGCTGGGATACCGAGAACTGGCTGCCGACGGTCTCCGCTTCGCCCCGGCGCGAGCCGGCGAGCCGCTCGATCCCGCGCGAGATGGAGAAGGAGGATATCGACCGGGTGATCGCCGATTTCGCCGAAGCCGCGCGCCGCGCCCAGGAAGGCGGGCTCGACGGCTGTGAAATCTCGGCGGCGCACGGCCATCTGATCGATCAGTTCTGGTCGCCGTCGGTCAATCAGCGGACCGACGGCTATGGCGGATCGCTGCTGGATCGGATGCGCCTCGGTTTTGAAGTTCTCGAAGCGATGCGCAAGGCGACGGAGGGAAAATTCGTCATCGGCATGCGCATGTCGGGCGACGAATTGCTCGCCGAGGGGCTCAGCCACGAGGATTGCGTCGCGATCGCGGTGGAGCACGCGAAGCGCGGCCTGATCGATTTCGTCAACGTGATGGGCGGGCAGGCGCGCGACCATCTCGCCCACGCGATTTCGCTGCCGAACATGGCGTTTCCGGTCGCACCCTTTCTCTATCTCGCGAGCGCGGTCAAGCGCGAGGTCGATGTGCCGGTGTTTCACGCCCAGCGCATCACCGATCTCGCAACGGCGGCGCGCGCCGTCGCCGAAGGCCATATCGACATGGTGGCGATGACCAGGGCGCACATCGCCGATCCGCATCTGGTCAGGAAACTCTCGGAAGGGCGCGAGGACGATATCCGCCAATGCGTCGGCGCCGGCTACTGCATCGACCGGATCTACACCGGCGCGGATGCGCTGTGCATCCAGAACGCCGCGACCGGGCGCGAGGCGACGATGCCGCACGTGATCGCGACGTCGGACCATAAGCGGCGCGTCGTCGTGATCGGCGGCGGGCCGGCGGGGCTAGAAGCCGCGCGCGTCTGTGCCGAACGCGGCCATGCGGTCGTGCTGTTCGAGCGGGAACCGAGCCTCGGCGGCCAGATCAATATCGCCGCCAGGGCCGGCTGGCGCGAGGCGCTGTCGGGCATTCCGCGCTGGCTCGCGGATCAGGTCAGAAAACGCGGCGTCGATATCCGGCTCGCGACCGAGGCGACCGGCGCTGCGGTGCTCGCCGAGGACCCCGATATCGTCATCGTCGCGTCCGGCGGCCGGCCAAATCCCGGCTTCATGACGGGTGCCGATCTCGTCGTCACCACCGCCGACGTGCTGCGGGGAGGGATGGAGCTTGCCGGTTCGGTGCTGCTCTATGACGGCATGGGCCAGCATAACGGCGCCTCATGCGCCGAATATCTCGCGCGGCGCGGCGCGCTGGTCGAACTGGTCACCCCGGACCGGATGGCGGCGGAGGAGGTCGGCACCACGAACCAGCCGGTGCATCTGCGCGAGCTGTACAAACTCGGCGTCATCATGACGGCGAATCTCGACCTGCTGGAGGTCCGGCGCGAGGACAACCGGCTGGTCGCGGTGCTCAAGAACACGATGAGCCTGATCGAGGAAGAACGCGCGGTCGATCATGTCGTCGTCGATTTCGGCACGCTGCCGGTCGATGCGACGTATCACGCGCTCAAGGAACAATCCTCGAATCGCGGCCAGATCGATATCGCCGCGCTGATCGCGGGACACCGCCAGCCGCACCTGAACCAGCCCGGTTTCGCGCTCTACCGGATCGGCGACGCAGCGGCGGGGCGCAACATCCACGCCGCGATCTACGACGCGCTGCGTCTGTGCAAGGATTTCTGACGCGCGATGGCACCGGGCAGTCTCCTAATCGTGCTCGCCTGGGGTCTGCTCGGGTTTCTGGCGATCCAGATCCTGCGTCTCGCGTCGCTGTGGCGGCGCGGCGCGGCCGCAAACATCGACTGGCTAGCGGGTCTCGCCGCCGTACCGCGCCGGTATTTCGTCGATGTCCACGCGGTCGTCGCGCGCAAGCCCGAGGCGGCGCGGATGCACATGGCGATCGCCGGCGGGCTGCTCGCCGGCACGGTTCTGCTCCTGCTCGGCATCGTGCCGCGGTTCCGCGCGAGTTTTGTTTATTGGCTGCTCGTGGCCATCGCTTTCGCCATTGCGGTCGCTGGAGCCGTGCTGGTCGCGCGGCGTCGCCGGCCGGCGCGTCCGGCCAATCTCTCGGGCGGCAGCTTCACCACACTGCCGCTCTGGCTCTCCACCTACGCGGCGGGCGGGCTGATCGGCGCGATCGGCATTCTCGCGCGCGTCGATGCGCTTGGCGCGATCGGGCTGGTGCTTGCCGCGATCGGCGGGATCATGCTGGTCGCACAGATCCCGACCGGCCCGATGCGCCACGCGATCGCCGGCGCGCTGCATCTCGCGGCCCACCCACGGCCGGAGCGCTTCGCGGGAATGCCGGCAAGCGGCCTCGCGCCGGTCCCGCTCGATGATCCCGAGTCATTCGGTGTTGCGCGGATCGAGGACTTCGCCTGGAATCGGCTGCTTGGCTTTGATTCCTGCATCCAGTGCGGCCGCTGCGAGGCGGCCTGTCCGGCCTTCGCCGCCGAACAGCCGCTCAACCCGAAAGCGCTGATCCAGGATTTTTGCGCCGCGATGCGCCCGGACGATCCTCCCGCCTATGCCGGCAGTCCGCATCCCGGCATCGAAGATGCGGCAGCCGGAACCATCCTCGGCACGATCCACCCCGAAACAATCTGGTCCTGCACCACCTGCCGCGCCTGCGTCGCCGCCTGTCCGATGATGATCGAGCATGTCGATGCGGTGATCGATCTTCGCCGGCATCAGACGCTTTCGCTGGGCGCAGCCCCTGGCAAGGCCGCGCCTGCACTGACCGAACTCCGCTACGCCGGCAATCCGGGCGGGTATGACCCGGCCGGACGGCTCGATTTCGCCGCCGGGCTCGATATTCCGGTGCTCGAAGCCGGCGGTTCGGCCGATGTGCTGCTCTGGCTCGGCGATGGCGCCTTCGACCGCCGCTACGGCCGCACCTTGCGCGCGCTCATCGAGATTCTTCGTGCCGCCTGCGTCGATTTCGCTGTGCTTGGCGCTGCCGAACAGGATTGCGGCGACCTTGCCCGCCGCCTCGGCGACGAGGCGATTTTCGCCCAGCTCGCCCGCGCGAATATCGAAACGCTGAAGACGCGGCGGTTCGTACGGATCGTCACCGCCGATCCACACGCGCTGCATGTGCTGCGTCAGGAATACCCGGCCTATGGCGGGGTTTTCCGGGTCGAACACCACACCGCGCTGATCGACGAATTGATCGGCGCGGGCCGGATCAGCCTCGCGCCGCGCGGCGATGACGCGATCACCTATCACGATCCCTGCTATCTCGGCCGCTACAACGGCGAGACCGAGGCGCCGCGCCGCATCCTCGCCCGGCTCACCGGCAATGCGGTCGAAATGGCGCGGCACGGCCGGAATTCATTCTGCTGCGGCGGCGGCGGCGGCGCGCCGGTCACCGATATTCCGGGCAAGCGCCGCATTCCCGATCTGCGGATCGAGCAGGCGCGTGCTACCGGCGCATCAACCGTCGCGGTCGCCTGCCCCGGCTGCACCGCGATGCTCGAAGGCGTGGTCGAGCCGCGCCCCGCCATCCGCGACATCGCCGAACTGGTGCACGATTCGCTGATTCTGCCGGGCGACGCGGCGCCGGCTCACGCGATGCTATCCATATGAGCCGGATTCGCCGCGATCCGCGCGCCGCGCTGCTCGCCGTGACCGTCGCGACCCGGCCGCGCCTGCGGATCGACCGGGCGCATCGCGGCGATGGACTTCGTGCGGATCCGGCTCCTTCCGCCATCGCCGAAACCCCACCGCGCCGCATCGCGATCGCCGATCCCGCGTATCTCGTCTTCGCGGTCGCCGACGCGCCGGGCGGAACGCTGACCCGGCACGACCGCCAGGTGCTCGGCGCGGCGCGGCTGCTGGATGGCGGCAATCAAGCCGCCGTCGTGCTGGTGGCGCCGCACACGGACGAGGATGTCGGGGCGCTCGGCGCCGACCGGACGCTGCCGGGCGCGCGCAACGTCTCCTACGACCCCGAGGGCGTGGCGGCCGCGATCGCCGCCGCGATCGCGCACCACCGACCGCGCCACGTGCTGTTTCCCGAAAGCGCCGATGGCGGCGATCTCGCCCGCCGGGTTGCCGCCTTGCTCGACGAGCCGCTGTTCGACTCGGTCGAAAACCTGTCGGCCCGCGTCGCGATCCGTCCGGCCACGGCGCGCCGCCTTGAATGGCGGGCCGCGCCGTCACGGCTGATGACGATCGCGCCCGACATGATCGCGCCCTATCGCGGATCCCCGCACGACGCGGCACCGCTCGATGCGCCAGTCCCGAACCCCGAATCGCGCTGTATTCTCAATGCCGAGCGGGTTGCCGTCGATGCGGCGGACATCCCGCTCGACGAGGCCGCCCTGGTCATCGCCGCCGGTAACGGCGTCACCGATTTCGCCGGCTTTCTCGAACTCGCCCTCGCGCTCGGCGCGACACCGGGCGCCAGCCGCGTGGTGTGCGACGCGGGGCATCTGCCGCGCAGATTGCAGGTCGGCGCTTCGGGCACCGTGCTCAATGCCGATTGCTACGTCGCCTTCGGCATCTCGGGCGCGCCGCAGCATCTGCAGGGAATCGGCCAGGTCGAACACGTGATCGCGGTGAACACCGATCTGCACGCCGCGATGATCGCCCGCGCCGAACTCGCGATCGTCGCCGATGCGCAGGCGATCATGCCGGCTCTGCTCGATGCCCTGGAGTCGCGGCGATGAAGGCGGTGGTTCTGCTGTCCGCCGGGCGGCACCCGAACTCGGGCGCGCCGATGCCGGTGCGCGCTGAGCTTCAGGCGATAGCACTCGGCCGCCGGCTCGGCTGCATCGTCGGGGGGCTCCACGCCGGAGCGGCGGACAAGGCGATCGCCGACTGTCTCGGTCACGGCCTCGCCACGATCGCCGTGCTCGCGATCGGCCCGGACGACGATCCCATCCCCGCGCTCGCCGCCGAGATCGCGGCCATCGCGCCAGATCTCATTCTCGCCGGGCGACGCGGCCAGGGCGGCGCCGATACCGGGCTGCTACCCTATCGTCTCGCCCGCGCCTGCGATCTGCCGATCGCCGCCGATGCGGTCGCGATTGCGCGGGAGGCTGACGACACTCTCTCGGTCGTCCAGTCGCTGCCGCGCGGCGCACGGCGGCGCCTTAGTCTTCGCACGCCAGCGCTCGTCACGGTCCACCAAGCCGCACCGCCAGAGCGCCCCTTCGTGTATCGCGAGCGTCTTGCCGGCCGGATCGATGAAAAGCCGGGGCTGTGCGTGCCGGCCCAGGCGATCGGGTTCGAGAACCGGCCCTATCGGCCGCGTCCCAGGCTGATCGGCGACGGCGCCGCCGGTGGTTCGGCAGAACAGCGGCTGCGCGCGGCGACCGAGACGAAGTCGGTCGGCGGAACCTTGATGATCGACCCCGATCCGGCCGACGCGGCGGCGGCGATCCTGGACTATCTCACGGCATTTCGCGCAAGATCATGAATCTGGGTGCACGATATATGGCTTATCCGATCGCCTTGCGGACCGCCTCGTTGACGCGCTGTTGCCAGCCGCGTCCGCTCGCACGCAGCTTCTCCACCAGATCGCGATCGAAGCGCACGCTGACTGCAATCTTGGTCGGTTGTTCGTAAGCGCGAATTTCGGCGCACCTAGGCCGGGTGGCGGGCTGCTGGGAATAGGTGTCCACTTACGGGAGGTGGATACTTATGATGGAGCGGATTGGACCGCATGGTCTGGAAATAACGGGCGTGAGGCGCGATGGGC
>NZ_JAIMBZ010000023.1:0-51094 GCF_025499445.1 Acidiphilium sp. AL | reverse complement strand
GAGCCGCTCGCGCTCTTCGAGGCTGAGCTTCACCACATACTTCTTTACGGCACTTTGTTTCGCGGTCACGAACCATCTCCGTCGTTGCGGAGTCATCGAATCGAAGGTCCGCCGCAAAATCAATGACGGAGGGTACTAGTTACCACATGACGCGTGGGATACCATGCAACAGGATGAGTCGGGGTGCAACAGCAAAACGCCAAAAACCGGCGGGAATCAGCCGGTTTTCATACGTTAAAATATCTGTAAATTCAGGGGGGTGGCGGATGGGGTGGGATTCGAACCCACGATGCGCGTAAACGCATGGCGGTTTTCAAGACCGCTGCCTTAAACCACTCGGCCACCCATCCGTCGTTCGGCTTTTTAGAGTGCTTTGAGGCTGGTCGTAAACCGCCTTCGTGCCTAATTGGAGTGGTTCAGATCAGAGGGATTTCGATGGATTATGTCAATCTCGGCAGCACCGGCCTCAAAGTGTCGCGCATCTGCCTGGGCTGCATGACCTACGGCACGTCGGCCTGGCGGGACTGGGTTCTGGATGAGGCGGACGCCAAGCCGTTCATCCGCCGCGCCTGGGAAGCCGGGATCAATTTCTTCGACACCGCCGACATGTATTCCAAGGGCGCGAGCGAGATCGTGCTCGGCCGCGCGCTGCGCGAGATGGCGGTGCCGCGCGAGCAGGTGGTCGTCGCGACCAAGGTATTCAACCCGATGGGCGAGACACCCAACGAACGCGGATTGTCGCGCAAGCACATCATGCACGCGATCGACGCGAGTCTGAAGCGGCTGGAGCTGGATTATGTCGATCTCTACCAGATCCACCGCTTCGACAAATCCACCCCGATTGAGGAGACGCTGGAGGCGCTCGACGCCGTGGTGCGCGCCGGCAAGGCGCTGCATATCGGCGCCTCGTCGATGGATGCGTGGCGCTTCGCGAAAATGCTCAACGCGTCGGACCGGCGCGGCCTCGCGCGCTTCGCGACCATGCAGAACCACTACAATCTGGTCTATCGCGAGGAGGAGCGCGAAATGATCCCGTTCTGCCGCGACGAGGGGATTGGGCTGATCCCCTGGAGCCCGCTCGCGCGCGGCTTCCTCGCCGGCAATCGCAGCAAGACGGACAAAGGCGAAACGACGCGAGCCAAAAGCGATGAATTCGCCCACACGCTCTATTACGACGAGGGCGATTTCGCGGTGGTCGACCGGGTGAGCGAGATCGCGACGGCGCGCGGCGTGTCCAACGCGCAGGTCGCGCTCGCCTGGGTTCTGGCGCAGCCCGGCGTGACCGCGCCGATCATCGGCGCGTCCAAGCCGCATCACCTGGACGACGCGATCGCCGCGCTCGGCGTGAAACTGACCGATGCGGAAATCGCCCGGCTTGCGGAGCCCTACCGGCCGCATCCGGTGCTCGGGCACTGAAGCTGGAGCGTCGAGGGGTGGGACCCCAATCACCCCATCGACCTCCGAATCGGGACACTGGACACGGCGCTGCCGGCGCGCTATCTTGTTATCCCTGTTCAACACTCAACCAAGGGGGCATTGATGGATATCGCAATTAAAATGTCCCTTGGCGGATACCTCACCGCGCGACCATTGAGCGCCCGTTAGGTCGTCCAGCCTCGCGCCCCGCCGGGCGCGGTCCAATTCCCTGGGTTTTCCTGGCTGCTTTTCAGAGGTGATTCCGCGTTCGCGGGATCGTGTTGAACGATGCCTTCGATCGATAAAAATATGGATTCGCCGTTTCGGGCGGTATTCGGCTTCGTTGCGCACCGCTGGGCGCGTCAGCGCTGGTTGTTCGTTGCGACCGCGCTCGCCATGGTGCTTGCGACTCTGACCGACGTGTTCATGCCGCTCTATGCCGGCGATCTGGTCAATGCGGTGGCGGTGCGCAGTGCCGTCTCGCTGCGTGCGGCACTCGGGGCTCTGGCGACGATCGCGCTGCTGGCGGCGGCGCAGACGGTGCTGCGTTACCTGGCGTTTCGCGCGGTGGTCGCCCTGACGCTCGCGATGATGAGCGCGATGGCCAGCGAAGCGTTCTTCCGGGTGCAGCGCTTCGCGTCCGACTGGCACGGCAATAATTTCGCCGGTGCGATCGTGCGCAAGATCACCCGTGGCATCTGGGCGGTCGACCTGCTGAACGACACGATCCTGATCGCCCTGCTGCCGGCGCTCGCGGTGCTTGTCGGCACCTCGGCGGTGCTCGGACTGCACTGGCCGAGCATGGGCGGGCTGATCGCGATTGGCGCGGTATTCTATATCGGCGTCACCGCGATCCTGTCGCTGCGCTATGTGTCGCCGGCGGCGCAACTGTCGAATCGCTACGATACCGCGATGGGTGCCGCTTTGGCCGACGCGATTTCGTGCAATGCGGTGGTCAAGGGCTTCGCCGCCGAATCGCGCGAGGATGCGACGCTCGCACGGGTGATCGGCAAATGGCGGCGCCGCACACGGCGATCCTGGATGCGCGGCACCAATGTCGGTACCGGGCAGAGTGCCGGGCTGATGGTGCTGCGCTGCGCGATCATCGGGCTGGCGCTGTATCTCTGGTGGATGCGGCGCGCGAGTCCGGGTGACGTGGCGACGGTGATCACCGCGTATCTGATCGTGCTCGGCTATTTGCGCGATATCGGCTACCACATCGCCAATCTGCAGCGCTCGGTCAACGAGATGGAAGATATGGTCCGGCTGGAAGCGCAGCACTTCGGCATCGCCGACCGGCCGGGGGCGATCGACGCGCATATATTGCGCGGCGAGATCGTGTTCGACCGCGTGGGGTTCCGCTATGGCGACCATGTCGCGCCGCTGTTCCGCGATTTGTCGGTGGTGATCGCATCGGGCGAGCGGGTCGGGCTGGTTGGGCATTCGGGATCGGGCAAGACGACGTTCGTCAAGCTGATCCAGCGCCTGCACGATGTGACAGACGGACGAATCCTGATCGACGGGCAGGATATCGCGATGCTGACCCAGGCGAGTTTGCGCGCCGAAATCGCGATCGTCGCGCAGGAGCCGATTTTGTTCCATCGTTCGCTCGCGGAGAACATCGCCTATGGCAGGCCGGATGCGACGGCAGCGGAAATCGAGAACGCGGCGATGCTGGCGAATGCCCATGATTTCATCGTGGGTTTGCCGAACGGCTATCGCACGCTGGTCGGCGAGCGCGGGGTGAAACTGTCGGGCGGCGAGCGGCAGCGCGTGGCGATCGCGCGGGCGTTCCTGGCCGATGCGCCGATCCTGATTCTCGACGAAGCGACCGCGAGCCTCGATTCGGAATCCGAGGCGCTGATCCAGCAGGCGGTCGAGCGGCTGATGACCGGGCGCACGGTGATCGTGGTCGCTCACCGGCTCTCGACTGTGCGCGCGCTGGACCGCATCCTGGTTTTCGATCATGGATCGGTCGTGGAAGAGGGAACCCACGAGGCGCTGACGGCGCGGCAGGGCGGGATTTACCGCCGGCTGTTCGAGCGTCAGGCGTTGGGGCTGATGACGGAACAATGAGGGAAACATCGATGACATTCGACGACATCACCGCAGCGAAACCGAGCCGCGACAGTCTGCGGGCGGCGTATGACGACTTGCACGCAATGCTCGACCGGGGCGCGGTGCGCGAGGCGCTGGCGGCGTGGGACGCGCTGCGGCGCGTGACCGGAACCTGGTCCTCGCTGGTCTATCTGCGCTTTTCGCAGGATACCGCGAATGCGGACTACAAGGCCGAGCGCGAATATGCCGATGAATTGGGTCCGGTGATCACCGAGCACGATACCAGGATCAAGAACCGGCTGCTCTCGCTCGATGCCGCGCCGATTGAGGCGCAATACGGCCGGCACGCGCTGGATATCTGGCGCAACGACGTGACGACGTTCGATCCGGCGATCGCGAAGGATCTCGAGGACGAAGCCAAGCTCGATGCGCGCTATACCGAATTGCTCGCTTCGGCGAAGATCGAGTTCGACGGCAAGACACTCAATCTCGCCGGGCTGACGCCCTATGTGGAGAGTCTGGATCGCGACACAAGGCATCGCGCCGCCGCTGCGCGCTGGGCGTTTTTTGCCGAACACGGTGCGGAACTCGACGAGATTTACGACAGGCTCGTGAAGCTGCGCCACAAGATGGCGACGACGCTGGGCGATGCGAATTTCATCGCACTCGGCTACCGGCGCATGGGGCGGCTCGATTACGGGCCGGAGGGCGTCGCGACCTATCGGCGCGAGGTGCTGGCGCATGTGGTGCCGCTGGTGGCGAAACTGGTCGAGCGGCGCAGGCAGGATAACGGGCTGGATACGCTCTATGCCTGGGACGAGGCGCTGGTCGATCCGAAGGGCAATCCGAAGCCGGATGGCGATCATGATGCGTTGGTGACCAAGGCTAATGAGATGTTCGAGGCGATGGATGCGCGCCTCGCCGGGTTCTATCGCCAGATGAACGAAGGCGGGTTCATGGATTTGAAGAACCGGCCGACCAAGGCGGGCGGCGGGTTCTGCACCTCGTTTCCGGCGTTCGGGATGCCGTATATTTTTGCCAATTTCAACGGCACGCATCACGATGTCGATGTGTTCACCCATGAAATGGGCCACGCCTTTCAGAACTATCAGAGCCGCGCGCAGCCTTCGATGGATTATCTCTGGCCGACCTCGGAATCGGCGGAAATCCATTCGATGAGCCTGGAATTCCTCGCCTATCCGCATATCGAGCCGATGTTCGGCGAGCAGACCGAACGTTACCGGCGGATGCACCTGATCGGTGCGCTGGAATTCCTGCCCTATGGCGTCTGCGTCGATCATTTCCAGCACGAGGTCTATGCTGCTCCCGACGCGACACCCGCCGAGCGCCATGCGATGTGGCGCAAGCTGGAGCAGATATATCTGCCGTGGCGCAACTGGGGCGATCTCGCCTATCCGGCCAAGGGCGGACGCTGGCAGGGTCAGATGCACATCTACGGCGCGCCGTTCTACTATATCGACTACACGCTGGCGCAGTGCTGCGCGTTGCAGTTCTGGGTCAAATCGCAGAAGGATTACCGGGCGAGTTTCGACACCTATGTCGATTTGTGCGGGCTTGGCGGGTCGGCGCCGTTCGGCAAGCTGGTCGAAGCGGCGAAGCTGACATCGCCGTTCGAGCCGGGTGCGTTGCAAGCGGTGGTCAGGACCGCCGAAGCGACGCTCGCGGTGTGATGACGGCGCTGGATCATCCGGTCGAGCGGGTGCGCGCCGCACTGCGCTCAGCCGGTCTGGCCGATGCCATCAGCGAATTTCCCGAGGGCACCCGCACCGCTGCCGGTGCCGCGGCGGCGATCGGCTGCGGCGTGGCGGAAATCGCCAAGTCGATCGTGTTCCGGGCGGGCGAGGTGCCGGTGCTCGCCATCGCCTCGGGGGCGAACCGTGTATCCAAGGCGAAACTCGCTGGACTGGCAGGGGCAAAACTCGAACCGGCCGGGCCGGATTTCGTTCTGGCGGCGACCGGATTCGCCGCCGGCGGGGTTTCGCCGCTCGGCCATCGCGAGTCGGTGACGATATTCATCGACCGTGATTTGATGATGTTCCCGGTGATCTGGGCGGCGGCGGGATCGCCACATCACGTGTTTCCGATCGCGCCGGCGGCGCTGGCCGAGCTGACCGGCGGCGTGGTGGCCGATATAAGGCAGGAATAACGGCGCGTTAGATCCGCCGACGCAGCACGATGCGCACGCCGATATTGATCGCGAGAACCACCAGCATGACCAGAAGGGCGGCGGCGAAAGCGAGGGCGTGGGCGGATTTGTAGGGCTGGTTGATGAAGGTCCAGATCACGTAGGTGAGGTAGCCGATCGGCTCGTGGGTCAGCTTGCCGGTCCAGAGATAGTTCGACCAGCCGGCGGTCTGGATCAAAGGTGCGGTTTCGCCGACCGAGATGGCGAGGGCGAGCAGCGCTCCGGTGATCACGCCGGGGAGCCCGGCCGAGAGAACGATCTTGAAGGCGACGGTGCGATCCTTCGCCCCCAGCGCATAGGCGGCTTCGCGCATGGTGATCGGCACGCGCCGGAGCGAGAGTTCGGTGATCCGCGCGAGATAGGGCACGATCATGATCGCGAGCGTGATCGACCCGGCCAACGCCGAGAATTGCCAGCCGAGCCCGATCACCAGGGTGATGTAGGAGAAATAGCCGAGCACGATGGATGGCACGCCGGTCAGCGTATCGGACAGGAAGCGGATCACCGAGCCGAGCCGGTTCTGGCCGTATTCCGAGAGGTACATCCCGGCGCCGACGCCGATCGGCACCGCGAAGATCAGGGCGCCGAGCGAGAGCACGGCGGTGCCGACGATCGCGGCCAGCAGCCCACCCTTCACGCCGTTGCTCGACGTGGTGAACAGCTTGATCGAGAAGGCCGACGCGCCCTTGATCGCGATGGTGAGCACGAGATCGAGCAGAGGGACGGCGATCAGGAGAAAGGCGAAACCGCACAGAACCCAGCCGGCGGCACTGAGCGCCCGGCGGCGGGTTTCCAGCGCGGAGCGCTTTCCCTTGGTATCAAAGGTTGCGGACAAAGGTTGCTCCCCGCACCAGAACCCGCGCGGCGGCGTTGACCGCGAGGGTGATGACGAACAAGACGAGCGCGATTTCCGCCAGCGACTTCACCGCCATGTTGGTAGGGTCCTGCAAGGCGCTGTCGAGCTGCGAGAGAATGAACGACGCCATGGTGCTGATCGGGGTGAAAATGGTTCCCGGCAGGTAGTTCAAGGCCCCGCCGGAGACCATGAGGACCGCCATGGTCTCGCCCAGCGCGCGGCCCAACCCAAGCACCACGCCGCCGATCAGGGTGACGCGCACGGTGGGCAGCATCGTCTTGGTGACGACCTCGAACCGCGTGGCGCCGAGGGCGACCGCTGATTCGCGCAGTTCGCGCGGCACCTGAAGCAGCGCGTCGTATAATGTGGTGGCGATGATTGGGGTGATCATCAGCGCGAGCACGATCGAGGCGGTGAGCAGGCCGAAGCCGCTGCCGGTGCTGTTGTTGATGTTGAAAAACGGGATGAAGCCGAGAATCGCGGTGATGCCGGGGCCGATATCATGCGAGATCAGCGGGGCCAGGACATAGATGCCCCACAGGCCGAACACCACGCTCGGCACCACCGCGACCAGCTCGACCAGCATGGACAAGCCTGGGCGCAGCCGGGCGGGAACCGCTTCGGCGAGGAAAATCGCGGTGCCGACCGCGACCGGCAGGGCGAACAGGATCGCCAGGAACGAGGAAAACAGCGTGCCGACGATGAAGGCGAGAATGCCGTAATCGGCGCCGATCGGCACGTGGTAGCCGCGACTGACCACCGGATTGGCATACAGATTGCCGAGGCTCCAGTTGATCGTGCCGACGAAGCGCACACCGTTATAGAAGATAGCCTGCCAGGCATATTGAGCGAGAAACAGGACGATGAAGATCAGGGCCGCCGGGATGACCATCGCGATGGCGGCGAGGCAAAGGCGGAACGGGCCGGATCGTTTCATGCGCGCCCTTTAATCGAGAACGCCCCTCCGGCAAAGCCGGAAGGGCGCACGATGGTCAGTGGATCTTGGCGATCTGCGCGGCGGAGAGCTTGCTCACCGCCGGCGGCAGCGCCTTGAACTCGACCTGCTTGAGGAAATGCGGAGCGTTGCCCTTGGTGCTCGCCCAGGTGAGCAGGGCCTTCACTGCCTTCGCCGTCGCGGCGTTGTGCTGCTTCGCGTTCACGATCGCGTATTCGTAGTTGATGATCGGGTAGCTGTCCGCGCCGGGGGCGAAGACCAGGCTGATGCGCTCATCCTTCGGCGTCTTGCCGACGAGCTGGTCGGCGGCGGCGCTGATCGTTTTCGCGGTCGGCAGCACGAACTTGCCCGCCTTGTTCAGCAGCATCGCCTTGCCGAGCTTCGCCTGCTTCACCTGCTGATGGAACGATACGCCGATATAGGCGATGGAATAGGGGTTCTGCTTGAGCGCCTCGACCATGCCGGGATTGCCCTCGGCACCCAGCCCGCCCGGCACCGCCGGCCAGGAAACCGTGGTGCCGTAGCCGACCGAGCTGTTCCACGAGGGCGTGGAGAAGCTGAGATACTGGCTGAAAATGAAGGTGTCGCCCGAACCGTCGGTGCGGTGCACCGGGATGATCTTGTGGTCAGGCAACTTCAGGCCGGGGTTGAGCTTCTCGATCGCCAGGGCGTTCCACTTGCCGATCTTGCCATCATAGATGCCGGCGAGCACCGGGCCGGACAGCTTGAGATGCCTGTTGTTCAGGCCGGGCAGGTTGTAGTTGATCGCCTGGGCCGAGATCGCCAGCGGAATGTTCAGGATGTCGGGGTTCTGCTTGATCTGCGGGTCCGACATATAGGCGTCCGACGCGCCGACCTGCACGACGCCGGAAATCGCCTCGGCGATGCCGGTGCCCGAGCCGGTGCCCTGGGTGGTGACCCTGATGCCCGGATGCGCCTTCTCGAAATGCGGCACCCAGATGTTGAACAGCGGGTAGAGCAGGGTCGAGCCGGTCTCGACCAGGGTGACGTTCGCCGCCTGGGCGACGCCGGCCCCGAGCCCGGTGACCAGCAGCGCGGCAGCGCCGGCGCGCAGCAGAGTGGAGCGCCGCAGTTTGAAATCGGATCGCACGGTTGATCTCCCATGTCGGTTGCGATGATCGTCGGATAAACCTGCGGGGTCGTAACAACCCCTGCGGCGGCGTCTAAGCGATCCGTCATGACAAGGCGACGGGGTTTTGGTGAAGCTTTTATGACATTCAAGATTCCATCACGGTCTCGCGAGACGATGCGAGCCCGGCACGGATGCGGGATTCGATGAGATCGACCGGGGTTTCCAGCCCGCCATAGCGGATCGCGCGACGGGTGCGCTTGCCGGTTTCGCCTTTGAGGTGGAGCGTCAGGGAAGATTTCGTCGCGTGTGCGGCAGCGATCCCGCTCCAGGGATGGTGTTCGGATTCGCCCGGCCGGGACAGCAGCAGAATGCCCTCCTTCCCGATCACCGCGCGGGTGCGCACGGTCCGGTCGGCATGGCGCCGGCGCAGCGATTCGACCGAGCCGAACAAGGCGATGATACCGGCGATCGGCAGGAGCAGTGCCGCGATCGACAGGAACGGGCTCGGCACCGCGACGCGGACGAACAGGATCGGCCCGATGATGCCGAGGGAAGCGATCATCAGCGCGATCGGCAGCGGCGGCGAGGTGGGCGGCGGCCCGGCGCGGAGCGGCAGTTCGGAGGGAGCATCGACCATCGCGCAAACCTGCCAAGTTTGCCAAAGATTGTCGATTGCGACCGGGTGCCTGTAGCTTGGCGGCATGCCGGTCGAGTCGCAGCGTCTGACCCATGCCGAGATGTTCCGGGGGTTTTTCATCGCCGGACTGTCCGGGTTTGGCGGCGTGCTGCCGTTTGCCCGGCGAATCGTCGTCGAGCGCAGGAAATGGCTGACCGAGGCGGAATTCGCCGATCTGTTCAGCCTGTGCCAGTTCCTGCCGGGGCCGAACATCGTCAATTTCGCCGCCGCCTTCGGGGCGCGGCATCGCGGGATCTCCGGTGCTCTGACGGCGACGGTGGGGCTGCTCGCGGCACCGATCGTCATCGTGCTGATCCTGGGCACCCTCTATGAGCGGTTCGGCACGCTGCCGGTGGTGCATCACGGGCTGGGCGGGCTCGCCGCCGCGGCGTCCGGCCTGATTCTCGGCACCGCGCTCAAGATCGCCGGACCGTCACTGCGCCATCCGGCGACGCTCGGCATCGTCGTTTTCGCATTCGTCCTGTTCGCGGTGCTGCGCCTGCCCTTGCCGCTGGTGATCGCGATTGCGCTGCCGGTTTCGCTGGGCCTTGCCGTGTTCCGGGTGAAATGATCCTGTTGGCACTTGTTCTGCTGTTCGCCGAGATGTCGCTGCTCGCGATCGGCGGGGTTGCGAGCACCTTGCCGGCGATGGCGCGCGCGGTGGTGGCGCGGCACTGGCTGACCGCGCCGCAATTCGCCGCTTTGTTCGGTGTGGCGCAGTCGAGCCCTGGGCCGAACATGCTGATCGCGACGCTGATCGGGCTGCATGTCGCCGGAATTTCCGGCGCGCTGGCCGCTTCGGCGGCGATGATCGCGCCGTCGAGCACGCTGACGGTTCTGGTCTCCGGCCTGTGGGAGCGGTTTCGCGCTGCGCACTGGCGGCGAGTGGTGCAGGCGGCGATCACCCCGATCACCGGGGGCCTGCTTCTGGCGGCGGCGAGTTTCCTGATCCGTGCTGCCGATCACGACTGGCGCGCGGCGGCGATCACCTTGGTGGTCGCGCTGTTCACGCTGAAAAGCCGCGTCCATCCGCTGCTGCTGCTCGCCGGCGGCGCCCTGATCGGCGTTCTTGGCTATGCTTAAAATCAGCAAAACGTAGCGTCAGCTCGTTTTGCTGCCACCTCCGTGACCATTCCAGCAATCCTTCGGATTGCCGGAACCTTTGGTCACTCCGCCGCGAATGCGGCGCGCGCCTTATGGCGCGGAGCCAAGCGCGCGGATGCGCGCGCCCGGCGTCTGAGGGCCATCAAAGACTCTCGACGAGCATATCCAGCGCGTGATCGACCGTGGCCGCGCGGATGGCGGCGCGGTCGCCGGGGAAGACGCGGCATTCGGTGATCGTGGTTCGGCTCCGCGCGGCAAGACCGAACCAGACTGTGCCTACGGGCTTTTCCAACGAACCGCCGTCGGGTCCCGCGATTCCCGTCACCGCGATGGCGCGATCGGCGTGCGACCGGGCAAGCGCGCCTTCGGCCATGGCGGCGGCGACTTCGGCGCTGACCGCGCCATGGAACGCGATCAACAAGGGATCGACGCCGAGCAGCGCGGTTTTCGCGTCGTTGGCATAGGTGACGAAGCCGAAGCCGAAGACGGCGGAGGATCCCGCGATATCGGTGATCGCGGCGGCGATCATCCCGCCGGTGCAGCTCTCGGCGGTCGCGATGGTAAGGCCGCGCGCGATCGCGCGGTCGAGCAAGGTTTTCGCGCGAGGATTCACAGCCCCGTCCCCGGCCAGATCAGCCGCAGGATCAGGAGAATGATGGCGGCGAAGCCGCCGGCCAGCCAGTCATCGGCCATGATGCCGGGCGCGTCGGCGCGCGCATCCGCGAGACTGATCGGCCAAGGCTTGCGGATGTCGAACACGCGGAACAGCAGGAAGGCGAGCAGCACGCCCGAGCCGGTCAGATAGGGCAGGCCGAGCAGGGCGATCATCTGCCCGGCGATTTCGTCGATCACGATCCAGCCTGGATCGCGCGATCCCGCTCCGGTGCGCGGGATCGCGAGCAGGCCGACGACGCTGACGACGATCGCGCCCGCGATCAGCGGCCAGTGACCGCGATCGAGCAAAGCGCAGCCGATCAGCAGGCCGAGCAGCGATCCGGCGGTGCCCGGCGCGCGCGGCGCATAGCCGGTGCCGAGGCCGGAGGCGAGCACGGTGCTTATTTTCACTGCTTATGCAGCCATTTGCCGATCGGATCGCGCGCGGGCTTGCCGCTCAGGGCGCGATAGACCACGATGCCTTCGGTGACCCGCTCGACGTAGTTGCGGGTTTCGGCAAACGGGATTTCCTCGATCCAGGTGATCATGTTCGCCCCGCCGCCGCTCGCGGGCAGGCGCGGATCGCCATAGGACGCGAGCCATTTGGCGACATTGTGCGGCCCGGCATTATAGGCGGCGATCGCGAGCGGCAGGCAGTCGCCGAAACGGTTCATCAGCATCGCGAAATAGGCCGAGCCGAGCGCGATATTCTGCTCGGGATCGGCCATCAGCCCGGCTTCAGGGAGGCCAAGGCCGGATTGCATCGCGATCATCCGTGCGGTGCCGGGCATGAGCTGCATCAGCCCCTCCGCGCCGGACGGGCTCATCGCGCCCGGATCGAAGCTGCTTTCCTGGCGAATCAGCGAGAGCACGACATCCGGCCCCACTGCGACACCTGGCGGATCGACCGCAAGTCCGGGCGGGACCGGCCAGCCCAGTTGCACCAGCATGTCGCCCGCCATCCCGGCGAGGCGCGCGACCGCGACGGCGCTCGGCGTCTGGCCGAGCCCGTCGGCGAGGCGGGCATCGAGATACCGATCGTCCAAGGCGGGCGAGATTTCGGCCACGCGAAGCAGGAAGGCGCGGGCGCGGCGCGGTGCGCCCATTTCGGTCAGCAGCACGGCGGCTTGCGGCAATTCGCGCTCGGCGAAGCCGACTTCCTGCGCCATGGTCGGTTTCGGAATGCCGATGGCACGGATTCGGTTGCCGAGCGCGGCCGGCGTCTCACCCATCTGCAGAGCGGCGAGCTGGCCGTAGAATGTGTCGGGGAAGGCGCTCGCGCGGGCGAGATCGGCGGTCGCCGCCGGTCCGGTCTCGGTCTGGGCCAGCCAGTAGAAGGCGCGCGCCTTGGTGATGACGGCGGTGGAATCGCGGCTCAGGGCGAGAAACCAGGGTCGCGCGAGGGCAGGATCGTTGAGGAACCGGAGCGCGATGAAGCCGGCGAGGAAATCCCGGCTGGCTTTCTTCACGTTACTGTCCGGACGGGCGGCGGCGATCAGCGCATAGGCATCACGGGCATCGGCCGATTTCAGAAGATCGTGCGCGAGGGCTTCGCGCCTGGGCCAGAACAGCGCGCGGGCGAGGCCGTGCGCCTGCTGCTCGGCCGCAGCACCGTCGTTCTGCCAGAGCGCGAGTTTCGGCGCGGAATCGGGCGCGGCAGCGAGCTGTGCCAGGAACAGGAACGGCGCCGCCTGCTGATGCGGAGTCAGGGACGCGATCAGCGCATCGGCGTTCGCCGCCCCGCGCGCCAGGGCGAGCCAGGCCGCGCCGGTTGCCTGATCGGCAGGCGGCAGGAGCGGAAGCGTCGTGGTGGCGGCGACAACATTCCCGGCCAGAGCGAGGTGCTGGAATCGCGCCCAGTTCGCATGGGACGTCAGCATCGAACCATACTGGGCGAGGAAATTCGAAGCATCGGCTTGGTTGGCGTAGCCGTCGATCCAGGCGCGGCGGGCGAATTTCGGCGCTTTTGCCGGGTCGGTCGCGGCGAAAGCGGCAGCACAGCGCGCATCGGCGGCGGCGGTGACCGGCAGGCGCCGGGCACATTGCTCGCGCACAACGGCATCGTCCGGGTCGGCGGCGAGCGCCTCGCTCCAGCGCCGGGCAAGGATCGATTGTTCCGGCCAGTCCGGGTTGCGCGCCATGAAAATGCCGATTTCCACCTCGCTCGCCGCACCGGGATCGAGCAGGCGGAAATAGGTGACGAGCTTGCTCACCAGCTTGTCCGGCTGCGCGAGGGCGAGGCTTTGCGCGTCAGTCCAGTCGTTCGACCGCACGTCGTTCATGATCTGAACGAGGGCGGGATTCGGCGCCGGCGGGGCGGCCATGGCGGCAAGCGCGCGGGCCGCGCCGATCGCGGTCAGGCCGAAAGCGGCGGCGAGCCGTATCGCGAATCTCCTCATACCCCCGCAATAGCAGGCTTGCGGGCGCGCGCGTATCCCTTGTTCAGGATCGGCGCGGAGAATAGGTTACGCGCAATAGCGGAGATACAGATGGTTCATGGTTCACTGGTCGCGTTGATCACCCCGATGCGCGCGGATGGCGGCATCGACGAGGCAGCGCTGGAACGTTTCATCGAATGGCAGATCGCGGAAGGCACCAACGGTCTGGTCCCGGTCGGCACCACTGGCGAATCGCCGACGCTGACCCATGACGAGCACAAGCGCGTGGTGGAGTTGACCGTGACGGTCGCCCGCAAGCGCGTGCCGGTGATCGCCGGGGCCGGTTCCAATTCCACCGCCGAGGCGATCGGGCTCGCCCGCCATGCGCAGACGGTCGGTGCCGACGGCGTTCTGGTGGTCACCCCGTATTACAACAAGCCGACCCAGGACGGGCTGTTTTTGCATTACACGGCGATCGCCGATGCGATCGAGATTCCGGTCATCATCTACAACATCCCGTCCCGCTCGGTGATCGACATGAGCGTGGCGACCATGGCCAGGCTGGCGAAGCACCGCAACATCGTGGGCGTGAAGGATGCGACGGCGAATCTCACTCGCCCGCTGCACACGCGTGCCGCGTGCGGCGAACAATTCTGCCAGTTGTCCGGCGAGGACCACACCGCGCTGGCGTTTCTCGCGGCGGGCGGCCAGGGCTGCATTTCGGTCACCGCCAATGTCGCGCCAAGGCTATGCGCCGAAATGCACGCCTCCTGGCGGCGCGGCGATATCGGCGGGGCAATGGCGATCCAGCAGCGTCTGGTGCCGCTGCATGATGCGATGTTCGCCGAAACCAGTCCCGCACCGGTGAAATTCGCGGCATCGCTGCTCGGCTACGGTACCGATCATTGCCGTCTGCCGCTCGCCCCGCTGAGCGAAGCGGTGCGCGCGCAGGTACGCGCGGCGATGGCGAGCGCCGGATTGATCCCCTGATGGCGGAGCCCCGAAAACCCGGCCTGATCTCGCACGGGATTGCCGCGCAGAACCGCAAGGCGCGGTTCAACTATACGATCCTCAGCACCGTGGAGGCGGGGATCGTGTTGCGCGGCGCCGAAGTGAAATCGCTGCGCATGGGCCGGGCCACGCTGAGCGAAGCCTTCGCCGGCGAACGCGACGGCGAGATGTTCCTGTTCAACATGTATATCCCGGAATATCAGGGCGGCGTGCTGTCGCGCTTCGACACCAAGGGGCCGCGCAAGCTGCTGCTGAAGCGCAAGGAGATCAACACGCTGATGGGCGCGATCGCGCGCCAGGGCTCGACCGTCGTGCCGCTCGACGTGCATTTCAATCCGCGCGGCATGGCGAAGGTGACCCTGGGCATCGCCGAGGGGCGCAAGCTGCACGACAAGCGCGCGGCGATCGCCAAGCGCGACTGGGAGCGCGACAAGGCGCGGCTTTTGCGCAATCGCTGAACAGGAGACCGTGATGGACGAGACCGACAAGGACCGGATCAGCATCCTCGGCCAGATCAAGGAAAAACTGATCGGCCGCAAGCAGGACTGGGCGCGCGAGGGCAGGCTGCTGACGGGCGCCGCCGCGAACCCGGCGCAGCGCCTGCCGCCCGGCCAGCGCGAGGTGACGGACTGGCCGGTGCTCGATCTCGGCATTCAGCCCGAGGTGCCGCGCAGCGCCTGGCGCCTCGCCATCGACGGCGCAGTGGAGAACCCGGTCACGCTCGACTGGGACGCGCTGATGGCGCTGCCGCAGCAGGACAGCGTGTTGGACATGCATTGCGTGACGCAATGGTCGCGCTTCGACAATCACTGGCAGGGCGTGTCGATCCGCACGATCGTCGATCTGGTGCGGCCGAAGCCTACCGTCACCCATGTGCTGTTCGAATCCTACGACGATTACACGACCAATCTGAGGCTCGAACAATTCGCCGCCGAGGATTGCTTTCTGGTCCACACCTGGGAGGGCAAGCCGATTCCGCGCCAGCATGGCGGCCCGCTGCGGGTTCTGGTGCCGCGCTATTATCTGTGGAAATCGGCGAAATGGGTGCGGCGGATCAGCTTCGCCGAAGCCGACCGCCAGGGATTCTGGGAAACCAGGGGCTACAACAACAACGCCGATCCGTGGCTGGAGGAGCGGTATAGCTGAGCTGGGATCAGGAATTTCGTCAAATTATCATAGATGTTAGTCCTGCAGCCGGCAGACTTCAGCGCCGTGCCGCGATGAGCAGGAACATCGGCCGCTCGCGTTCCTCGGCCAATTCGGGCTGTGCCGCGATCTGTTCGTCGGTCGGCCCCCATTCCTCGACATGGGCGATCGTGAACCCGATACGGATCAGCAGATTGAGATAGGTGCCGATGGTGCGATGCTGTTTGATGATACCCCTGGCGAGCCAGTCCGTCGTGCGGGGGCCTTCGATCTGATAGGCATCGATGGGCCATGTCTTGCGGCCCTGTACATCGACTGACCAGCCAGGATGCGTCGGTGCCGTGTAGATCGGGTGCTCCGCCGAGAAGATCAGATGTGCCCCCGGCACGAGCGCGCGGTGTATCGTCGCTAACAGTCCCGACAGATTCTCGATATAATGCAAAGCGAGCGCGCTATAGGCGAGATCGAACGACGCATCGGGCAAATCGAGATGTTCGAGATCGGTCCTGGTGTAGGTGATCGCGGCATCCGATGTCGCGGCTTTGGCCCGCGCCAGCATCTTTTCCGACACGTCGATGCCGAGAACCCGTGCCGCTCCTTGTTGGCGCGCCCAGCGGCAGAACCAGCCGAAGCCGCAGCCGAAATCCACGACTTTGCGGCCACGGAGATCCGGGAGCAAAACCCGCAGCGCAGGCCATTCCGGTGCGCCGGCCAGCCCTTCGACCGAACGGTTCAGTCGGCTGTAGCCCTCGAAGAACGTAGGGTTATCATAGATGTTTTGTGTCATGGTCCGTCCGCCATTATCGAATCTTTAAGAATGATGTCCGATACTATTCATCTTGTGGAGCGGCACGAGCCATGAACCTTGCCCAATTCGACACCGTCTGCCAACGCTTTCCCGGTGCGGCGCTTGCGATTCAATGGGGCGGTAGCCGCGTCTACAAGGTGGGCGGCAAGATGTTCGCCCTGGGCAATCGTGACGCCGGCGTGCCGTATTGCGTCTTCAAGACGACGCCGATCGCCTATGAAATGCTGCTGGACCAGGGACTCGCGACCCGCGCGCCCTATCTGCCGCGCGGCTTCTGTGTGAAAATCGGCGATCCCGATGCGCTGCCGGACGATGATCTCGCCGGCTATTTCGAGCAATCCTATCGGATCGTCGCGGGCAGCCTTCCCAAGCTCACGCGGAAAAGTCTGGGGCTGGGCTGACGGCACTTGTCAGGTGGTGTTTCAGGAACGCCACCACCGCCTCGAACATCGCGGGCGTCAGCCGCTTTGTGCTGGTGTTGTAGCGCGAGACATGGAAGCTGTCGGCAAGCACGATGTCGTTCGGCAGGCGATGGGTGGCGCCGTGAGCGAATTTGGCGAAACCCTGCTTCAGGCCATGGGCGCGCAGCACGGCCTGATGCGCGACGACGCCGAGGGCGAGGATCGCGCGCAGATTGTGCATTGCGGCGATTTCCGAGGCGAGGAACTGGTTGCAGGTAGCGATTTCGGCGGGCAGCGGCTTGTTCTCTGGCGGCACGCAGCGCACCGCGTTGACGATGCGGCAATCGCGGAGCGAAAGCCCGTCATCCGGGCGTTCCTCATAGCGCCCGATGGCGAAGCCGAATGCCAGCAGGGAGTCGTAGAGCAGTCGTCCCGCATAGTCGCCGGTGAATGGGCGGCCGGTGCGGTTGGCCCCGCGCAGGCCGGGAGCGAGGCCGACGATGAGCAGCCGTCCGTCCAGCTCGCCGAAGCAGCGCACCGGGGCATTGTGCCAATCGGGGAATTTCGCGCGGTTATCCGCCCGGAACCCGGCAAGACGCGGGCAGAGCGGGCAATCCCGCGGCGGCGTTTCCGGCGTTGGAGGCACGCCTATTCCTGATCGGCCTCGACGCGCTGGGCGCGCTGGCGCTGCTCGGTCTGGCGGCGGGTGAATTCGCCGGCGATATCCGACAGATCGACGAACTGGTCGGCCTGGCGGCGCAATTCGTCGGCGATCATCGGCGGCGTGGTCTTGATGGTCGAAACCACCGTCACCCGCACGCCCTTGCGCTGAGTGGCCTCCACCAGGCGGCGGAAATCGGAATCGCCGGAGAACAGGATCGCATGGTCGATATGCGGAGCCATTTCCAGCATGTCGATCGCCAGTTCGATATCCATGTTGCCTTTCACGCGGCGGCGCCCGGAGCCGTCGGTGAATTCCTTGGCGGGCTTGGTGACCAGCGTGTAGCCGTTATAGGCGAGCCAGTCGGTCAGCGGTTTTAGCGGCGAATATTCCTCGGTATCGAGCAGTGCGGAATAGTAATAGGCGCGGATCAGGTTGACCCCGCCGAAAAATTCCAGAAGCCGCCGGTAATCGACATCGAACCCGACCGCGCGGGACGCCGCGTAGAGATTGGCGCCGTCGATGAACAGCGCGGTTTTTTCATTGGGCAGAAGGCGCATGACCAAAACCTTTCGAATGCTTCTCGTCTTGAAATATTCAAATCGAATATAGACGAATGACATTCAGATTACGCGAAACCGTCACGAACGTATAGGGTGGACGTCATGATCCTGATCGCGATCGGCGCCAACCTGCCGGGGCCGGATGGGGCGAGCCCGCGCGATACCTGCATCCGCGCGCTCGAAGCGGTGCGGGCATTGCCGGGGCTCGAATTTCGCGCCGTCTCGCCCTGGTATCGCACGACGCCGGTGCCGCGCGATGCGAGCCAGCCCGATTTTTGCAACGGCGTGGCGCGGTTCGACGTGGCGCGGTTTGCCGGCGTTGCCGAACCCGAGGCGCTTCTGGCGGCGCTGCACCGGATCGAGGCGGAATTCGGCCGTGAGCGGTCGGTGCCGAATGCTGCCCGCACCCTCGATCTTGACCTGATCGACCTGAACGGCCTGGTGCGCGACGCGCCGCCGCCGATCCTGCCGCACCCGCGTGCGCATCTGCGCGCATTCGTGCTGCGCCCGCTGCTTGATGTCGCGCCCGATTGGGTGCATCCTCGCTCCGGCGCGGCGGGGATGTCGCTGCTGGACACGGTGCCGGGCGGTTCGGATGCTCCGATCGGCCGATGGTGATGGCTGCGTTGCCGGTGCAACCCGATTGGTTGCGCCGCAGCGGGGGTTACGCTATATTCCAATTTCGATTGTCGTACCGCGCGCAGCATTGGGCGCATAGTTTGGAGTTGGCCGGATGGCACGCGTCACCGTCGAAGACTGCATCGAGAAGATCCCCAACCGATTCGAGCTGGTTCTGCTCGCCGCCCAGCGCGCGCGCAACCTTGCCCGCGGCGCTTCGATCACCATCGATCGCGACAACGACAAGAACCCGGTCGTCGCCCTGCGCGAGATTGCCGACGAAACCATCGATTTCGGCGCGATCGAGCAGGATCTGGTCAAATCGCTCTCCCGCGTGCCCGATCCCGAGCCGGCGGACGAGGAAGTTCAGGACCTCATCCCGACCGACCAGAATATTTTCGGTCTGCAGGATGTCTCCGCCGAGGAGGAAGCAGCCGCGCTCGCCGCCGAGTCTGAGGAAATGACCTCCGAGGATATCGCCGCGGCGATCGAGGCGGAGCTCGGCGGTGGCCGCCCGCGCCGCTGATCAGGGCAGGCGGCCATGCCTGACCGGCGCGCGGGGATGCCGACGATCCATCCCTTGTTCGCGCCGGAGGGAAGTGCGGCCTCTATCGGGCACGAGGCGCTGGCGCCGCTGCTGACCCGGCTTGGCAGCTACGATCCGAAGATCGACCCCGCCGTCATCGACGACGCCTATAGCCTCGCCGCCGAGGCCCATGCCGCGCAGACGCGCGAGAACGGCGAGCCCTATATCACCCATCCGCTCGCGGTGGCCGACATCCTCGCCGATTACCGGCTGGACGGCGGCAGCATCGTCACCGCCCTGCTGCACGACGTGATCGAGGATACGCGGGTCACCCTGCCCGTGCTGCAATCGCGTTTCGGCGCCGAGATCGCCGGGCTGGTCGATGGCGTGACCAAGCTCACCCGCCTCGAACTGCAATCGGACCGGACCAAGCAGGCGGAGAATTTCCGCAAGCTGGTGCTGGCGATGAGCAAGGACATCCGCGTCCTGCTGGTGAAACTCGCGGACCGGCTGCACAATATGCGCACGATCCATTTCGTCCACGAGCCGGAGCGGCGCGCGCGCATCGCCCGCGAGACGATGGAGATCTATGCGCCGCTCGCCGAGCGGATCGGCATGGACCGGGTCAAGACCGAGCTGCAGAACCGCGCCTTCGCGGTGCTCGATCCGGAGGCCTATGAATCGATTCAGGCGCGGCTGAATTTTTTGCGCGGCCAGGGTGCCGACGTGATCGACGAGGTGCGCGGTGAGCTGTTGCGCATTCTCGCCGCCGCTGGTGTGGACATCGTCGATATATCCGGCCGGGAGAAGTCGATCTTTTCCATCTGGGAGAAGATGCAGCGGCGCAACGTGGCGTTCGAGCAGTTGTCCGACATCATGGCGTTCCGCATCGTCGTTCCGACCCGCGAGCAATGCTATGTCGCGCTGGGGGCGATCCATGCCGCATTTCCGGTCACCGCTGGGCGGTTCAAGGACTATATCTCGACGCCGAAGGCCAACGGCTATCAGTCGCTGCACACCGGTGTCACGCTGCGCCATCCGCGCAACCAGAAAATCGAGTTGCAGATCCGCACGCCGGAAATGCACGCGATCGCGGAAAACGGGGTCGCGGCGCACTGGCTGTACAAGCAGAACGATGCTTCGCCTTCCGATCTCAAGCAGTTCCGTTGGGTGCAGGATCTGCTGGAGATCCTGGAGAACTCCACCGCCGACGAATTTCTCGAGAACACCAAGCTGGAGCTGTATCAGGATCAGGTTTTCTGCTTCACCCCCAAGGGCCAGCTGATCCAGTTGCCGCGTGGGGCGACGGCGGTGGATTTCGCTTATGCGGTGCATTCGCAGATCGGCGATACCTGTGTGGGGGCGCGGATCAACGGACGGCTGATGCCGCTGCGCTACGAGCTGCAGAACGGCGATCAGGTGGAGATTCTGACCGCACGCGGCGGCACGCCGTCGCCGTCGTGGGAGCGGTTCGTCGTCACCGGCAAGGCGCGCGCGCGCATCCGCCGGTTCCTCGCCGGGCAGCTCCGGGTGCAGAACCGCGACCAGGGCAAGGCGACGCTTGCCCGCGCGTTCCGCCAGGAAGGCGTGGACGGATCGGAAAAAGTGCTGGACGCGGCTTTGAAGTCGCTGAAGCAGCCGAGCCTGGACGATCTCTATATCGCGGTCGGCACCGGCAATATCGGGGCGCGGGACGTGGTTCACGCCGCCTATCCCGAGCTGCGCGAGTCCCATGCGCCGCGCATGGTGCCGGGGATGCTGGCGCGGCCGGCGCGCAGCCCCGCGCGGCCGAACAGCCTGCCGATCACCGGGTTGATTTCGGGGATGGAAGTGCATTATGCTGGGTGCTGCCACCCGCTGCCGGGCGACAAGATCGTCGGCATCATCACCACCGGCAAAGGGGTGACGATCCATACCCGCGATTGCATGACGCTGGAAACCTTCGCCAATACGCCGGAGCGGTTCATCGATGTAGATTGGGACTATGCCCAGCTCGGCCAGGGCAAGGACGCCGGCAAGGATGGCGCGGGACGAGACCGGCCGTTCACCGGGCGGATCAGCGTGATCGCGTCGAACGCGCAGAGCACGCTGGCCAATCTGGCCAATGCGGTGGCCAAGCAGGACGGCGCCATCGCCAATCTGAAAATCGTCCATCGCCAGCAGGATTTTTTCGAATGCCTGATGGATATCGAGGTGCGGGATTTGCGGCATCTGTCGCAGGTGATCGCGGGGTTGCGCGCGGCCAGCGGGGTCGCCCAGGTCGATCGCGCCAGGACGTGATCGCCGTTTCATGATCGTCGGTATCGGCTCGGATCTGTGCGACATCAGGCGCATCGAGGCGACGCTCGCGAAGTTCGGCGAGCGGTTCACCGCGCGCATCTTTACCGAGACCGAGCGGTTTCGCGCGGAGCGCCGGGCGCATCAGCGTGCGTCGAGCTACGCCAAGCGGTTCGCGGCGAAGGAGGCGTGCGCGAAGGCTTTGGGTACCGGGTTCCGGCGCGGCGTGTTTTTCGCCGATCTCGGCGTGGTCAATCTGCCCTCCGGCCAGCCGACCATGGCGTTGACCGGCGAGGCGGCGCTGCATCTCGCGACGCTGGTTCCCGAAGGCCGCGTGCCGTTCATCCATGTGTCGCTGACCGACGAATATCCATATGCCTACGCGCATGTGATCATCGAGGCGCGGGAGAATATCTGACGCCATGTCATCAACTGGAACGGTGCCGGCGGTCTGCCGGCATTTCGGCATATGCGGCGGCTGCACCGAGCAGGACGTGCCGGAGCAGATCTATCATGCGGCGAAGCGGGAGCGGTTGATCGAGGCGTTGGCGCGGGCTGGATTTGCCGATGCGCCGGTCGCTGAGATGATCGCGATCCCGATGGGCACGCGAAGACGGGTCGATTTCGCGCTGCTGCGCCAGGGCGGGGCGGTCCGGCTCGGGTTGCACGCGGCGAAATCGCGCGACGTGGTCGATATCGCCGAATGCCCGCTCGCCCTGCCGGCGATCGCGGCGCTGATCGCACCTTTGCGTGAACTGGTCGCGAAACTCTCTGGGTTTCGCAAATCGGGCAGCGTTTTGATCAATGCGCTGGATCACGGGCTGGACGTGTCGCTGGCGCTGGATGGTGCCGCGAGTGCGGCGGATCGATCCTGGCTGATCGCCTTCGCGCGCGACCATGCGCTCCTGCGCATCAGCCTGGGCGACGAGCCGGTTCTGGTGCTGCGCGAACCCACGCTCGATCTCGGTGGGTTGACCGTCATTCCGCCGCCGGGCGGGTTTCTGCAGCCGACCGTCGCGGGCGAGGCGGCGATCCGCGCCGCCGTGGTGGCCGGGTTGCCGGGGAAACTCACCCGCAAATCATGGATCGTCGAACTTTATGCGGGGGTTGGAACGCTAACGGGCGCGCTTGCCGGCCATGCGCGGGTTCATGCGGTCGAAGGGAACAAGGCCGCCTGCGCCGCGCTCGAAGCCGGGGTGCGCCAGGACGGGCTTGCCGGGCGCATCACCGTCGAGGCGCGCGATCTGGCGCGCCGGCCGGTGACCGTGAAGGAGTTGGCGGGCGCGGCCTGCGTGGTGCTCGATCCGCCGTTCGACGGAGCGGGATCGCAGATCGGAGCCATCCTGGAGTCGAAGGTTCCGCGCGCGATCTATGTCAGTTGCAATCCTGACGTCCTGGCGCGCGAAGCGAAATTGCTCCGGCAGGCGGGGTATCGGGTGGTTGCTGCGGCGCCGATCGACCAGTTTCCCGCCTCCGCGCATCTGGAAAGCGTGGTTGTGTTCGGGAAATAAAATAGCCAGACGAATGGAGCGGTTGCCGCGAGCATCTCGTCGTCTGTTCACGGATGCGTGTGACGGGCTTGCATTCAACACGGACTATTCTAAAATAGACCGTGTTGAATGGTAGGAGCTCATGTATGGTTACCGTGATTTGGGACATGCGCGTGACGCCAGAGGCGGCAGACGAAGGCTTGGCGATCATCCGTAAGATCTGGATGGATATGCGCACCATGTTTGCCGGCTACGCCGGGCATCGCCTGTTCGAGGACATCGATCATTGCGGGCATTATGTCGTGGTCAGCGACTGGGTTAGCCGAGAGGAAGCCGATCGCGTGCGAGATTTGTACGCGGATGCGGAGCCGGTCCGGCAACTCGCACCATTGCTGGCCGAGGCTCGCATGCGGATAGTCCTCTCCGAACTTCCATGAGCCCACCCAAGCTGATCGGCAACACTCCAACCCTGACACTGACGATCGCGAACTCGGCGATTGCGCGCAAACCGGCAGGCTCACGCGAGAGGCGGCTGGACGATCCTTTTCGTGATATCGAGGCATTCATCAGATTTGCCTCCGTCTGGCTGGCCGCCGAGAAAGTGACCGTCTCACAGGGCGATCTGGCGCGAATGGTGTGCTGGCGTGATGCTTTGTTTGAAATTCTGACGGCTTTCATCAATGGAACGGCATCGTCAGCCGCGCTCGCGGTTGTCAATCAGGAGGCTGAACGTGCCCTGAGCATACGGCGCATCTCGGCGGAGTTGACGATCGAGACCGCTGTTTGCGATAGCTTTGTAGAATTACTTGTCGGCATGTGTCTCGATGAATTGGAGGCATGTGATCCGACACGCCTCAAGAGATGCTTGCGGCGCGAGTGCGGGTTGTTTTTCTATGACAAAACCCGCAACCGTAGCGCCCGTTGGCATGCCGAAGATCCGTGCGGATGGCGGAGCCGTGGTGAGAGACGGAATCAAGACCGGCCTGTGTGAAAAATGACAGGTGTGCGAAAAGTTTTGACTTGCGCGATGTCGTATCACTCGATGGTGTAGCCCAGGCGTTCGATGATCGGCGCAAGGATCGGCACGATGGGTTCGAGATGACCGCGATAGTTGCGATAGCGGTAGCGCGAGCGGTCGTAGAGTTTTTCAGTGACCTGGGCATAGCTCGCGGTGCGGGCGTAGCGCTGGTTCTTCTCGAATTGCAGGCAGGCCGGGTCGAATTCCTCGCCGATGAAATCGAGCAATCCCCGGATTTCGTGTTCCTGGTGATCGACCACGTCCTCGTAGCGCACCGCGCGGTAGCGGAGTGCAGGAATATTCTCGCGATAATGCGCGATCAGCCCGGCGGTGAGCGCGTAGTGTTTCGCGGCGGTCTCCAGTTCGGCGGCGCAGAAGAACCCGTGGGTCAGATGGTTGGAATAGACCGAGAGAACGACATCGAACGGGTGGCGCAGCAGGTGGATGATCGGCGCCTGCGGGAACATCAGATGGATCAGGCCGAGATGGGTTTCGTTCAGCGGCATCTTGTCGGTGAACCAGGTCGCACCGTCGCGCAGGATGCCGGCCTGACGGACGCGCGCGAGGTAATGGTCGCGCAGCAGGTCGAGCCCTTCGCGCTGGTCGCCCATCCAAAGCTCGGCAAGCGCGTCGGGATAGACCAGCGGGCTCGCGAACAGGCGCGGGATCAGTTGTGTCGAGTCGTTGATGGTGGGTAGTTCGTCGCCGGCGGCGATGCGCGGATGCACCGAGAGCGTCTGCTCGATCAGCGTGGTGCCCGAGCGGGGAAAGCCGACGATGAAAATCGGCTGCGGCATATCGGTGCGGATGGCGGCGCGCGGCAGGGTGGTCAGGCGCCGTTCGGTGAAGAAGGCGCGCAGCCGGTTCGCGAGATCGGCGGCCGCATCGTCCAGATAGCGGCGGGCGCCGAGTTCGATGGCGCGTTTCTTGCCAGCGTCGAAGGCGGCGAAAGCCTCGTCGTAGCGGCCGAGCCGGTCGAGCAGCCGGCCTTTTTCCGAAAGCTCGGCGGGACCGAGCGTGCCGCCCTGGCCGAGCGCGTCGAGTTTCGCCAGTGCCGCCTCGGTCTCGCCCTTGCGGGCGAGAATCGTCGCCCTGGTGAGCGACACGCCGGGATTGTTCGGGGCCAGCGCCTCGGCGCCGTCGATCAGTTTCAGCGCTCGGTCGAATTTACGGTCGGCTTCTTCGGTGCGCGCCCAGCCCAAAGTGGTTTGCAGCACGCCGGGATTGAGCTTGACCGATTTGACATAGAGCGTGCGGGCCTCCGCGATCCGGCCCTGGGTTTTCAGGTTCCAGGCGAGATTGGCGAGGGTGACCGCATCGTCGCGCTCCAGCAGGCGCAGCACTTCGCGGTAATGGTATTCGCCGATCAGCGGCCGGTTCGCCTCGGTCATCACCAGGCCCATCAGGTTGTGCGCCTGGGCGCTGCGCGGCGCGATGCGCACGGCGTTGCGGGCATGGATCTCGGCCTCGGCCAGCGCGCCGCGGGCGAGTAGCATCAGGGTAAGCTCGTTGGTCGGGATGAAGTTATTCGGGTTGATCGCGACCATGCGGCGCAGCAGCGTCTCGGCAGCGCCGAGCTTGCCTTGCTGGCGCAGCAGCCGGTGCAGGGCGAACAGAGCGTCCTCCCGCCCCGGCGCGAGTTCGAGCGCGGCGAGCAGAGCCTGTTCCGCCCTGGCCGCGTCGTTGTCGGCGAGCGCCGCTTCGGCCTGTTCGAGCAGGGGTTTGACCGGCGCCGTCGCATCCGGCGGGCTCAGCGTCGCGAGGTCGAGGCTGCAGCAGCGCTGACGCCGCAATCCCGAACCGCATGGGCAGGGCATCGTATCCACCGCGTTCAGTCGTTCGTGGGGTATTGCGCCATCAGCGCCTTCTGGCGTTGCCATATGCCGAACAGGCGCCAGGCGCCGTAGCGCGGGGTGCCGCGCTTGCGCATCGCGGCGCCGATCCGGAACGCGGTGCCGTAGTGGAAGAACTGGGTGCGGTAAGCTTCGACGATCGAGGTTTCCGGGTCCCAGATATGGGTCGCTTCCGATCCCGCGCCGTTGACCTCGATGATGCTGAAATCCTCGCCCCGGCGCAACGCGTTGGGCGATGCAAAGCGCAGATCGAACCGGCCGAAATGGAACTCGGGAATGTCGCGGGCGATCGCGTCGATCCGGTCGGTCAGCGCCTGGGTGATCAGATGCCGCCCGTCCTTGAAGGTCGAGCCCCGGCAATGATTGCCGACGAATACCAGCCGGGCCCGCTCGCCCTGCGCCGGGATACGCGCCGCCTGGGCGCCGAGCTTGGGCAGCAGCAGATGCGACACCGAGTTGAGCCGCGCATCGGCGGCGATCAGGTCACGAATGCGCGAGCGCCCGTCTCCCGTCACCATCGGGGCGTATTTCAGGGTGACCGAGGTGATCCGCCCGCGCGTCTCGTCCGGGTGGCGGATGTAGAAAATCCCGGCCTCACCCTCGTGCGGCACCAGCGCCTGCAACTGCAGGCGGGTGGCGCGGGGAAATTCGGCGAGGTAGCGGGCGAGATCGGCACTGGTTTCCACCAGTCGGACGCCGGCGCCGTTGCAGCTCATGTCCGGCTTGGCGACGACCGGATAGGCGAGGCCCGCTTCGGCCATCGCCGCCTCGGCCATCGCAAGATCGGCGCCGGTGGCGAGACCCTGGGTGGTGATGCCGATATAGGGCGCGATCCAGCGCCGCGCCTCGGCCCCGGCGAGATCGAGAATGTCGTTCTTCGATTCGCCGCAGATGCCACCGGCTTCGATCCGCGGGTTGGCCAGGGCGGGCAGGGTCAGGCTGCGATGGCGCAGCGCCTGGGCGATCCAGAACAGTGCGACCGGGGCGTAGAACACGGCGCCCGGCCAGAACTCGAAGAAGGAAACCGGCTTGGCCTGGGTACGGCGCGCGATGGCCGCCTGCAGTCGTGAAGCGAGCGAGATATCGCTCATGAACCGTCCTTTCCGATCCGTTCCGCCTGCCAGCGCGTGGCCATGCGTCCCACCACTACGAGAAGAACGACGAAAACCGCAAGTCCAACCCAGCGGTAGGGGCCGAGATAATGCAGCATCAGCGCGCCGAGCTTCAGGCAGAGGAAAAACAGCAGGCTGGTCCAGGCGAGAGTGGCCAGGATCGCGGCGGCGGCGAAGCCGAGGAACGGCGCCTTGAGGAAGCCGCAGGTGGTGTAGGTCGGCAGGCGCAGGCCGGGGACGAACCGGCTGACCAGAACCACCGGAATCAGCCGTTCCGCGACCCAGTCGCGCCCGATATCGCGACGCCGCGCCGGCACCATGCGCTGGGCCCACGGGTGCTCGACCGAGAGCCGGCCGAGCCCGTAGAGCCCGAGATCGCCCAGCACGATCCCGGCATAGAGCGAGCCGAGGGCCAGTGGCAGCGAGACCGCGCCGGCGGCGACCTGCATGGCGGCGAGGAGGGTCGCGGCATCCTCCAGCACGAAGGTGCCGAGAATGATCGTCGTTATCTCAAGGGGCGGACTACCGGCGGCAGAGCCCAGGAGCGTGCTGAATTCGGTTAACCACATGAATTGTTCACATAGGCGAAACCGTGGAATTTACCAATCCGCATCGTCCATGCGATAGCCGGGCGATGATCGGTCCGCTGTCCCATGGGTTCACGCCCGAACTTGTCCGTGTGCTGGCGATCGGGATTTTCCTGCTGACCTATCTCGGGGTCGCGATGGGCAGGCTGCCGCTCTTTCGGCTGGATCGCACCGGGGTGGCCTTCGTCGGCGGGGTGCTGATGGTCGCGTGCGGCGCGCTGACGATCCGGCAGGCGATCGGCGGGATCGATTTCAACACAATCGCGTTGCTGCTCGGCATGATGATCCTGGCCGCCGCCTTGCGCCGGGCGGGGTTTTTTTACCTGGTGACGAACTTTGCCCTGAAGCGCGCGGCGCATCCGCTCGCCCTGCTCGCTTCGGTGGTCGTGGTGTCGGGCGTGCTCTCGGCGGTGCTGGTGAACGACACGATCTGCGTGGTGCTGACTCCGCTGGTGCTCGACATCGTGATCGCCGCCGGTGCCGCGCCGATGCCTTATCTGATCGCGCTGGCGGCGTCGTCGAATATCGGCTCGGTCGCGACGATCACCGGCAATCCGCAGAATATCATCATCGGCAGCTTTTCGGGCATTTCCTATGCGCGGTTTTCCAGCGCCCTGGTGCCGGTGGCGCTGGCCGGGCTCGTGCTCGTCGTGGCGGTGGTGGCGCTGGTCTGGCGCGGCCGCCTGCGCGATGGCGCGGCGCAAGGCCAGGAACTCGCGGAAATGCCGGTGCATCCCAGGCTGATCGTCAAGGCTCTGGTATTGCTCGGGTTTTTCGTGGCGGCCTGCCTCGCCGGCATGGTCCCGGCCGAGGCGGCGCTGATCGCCGCGGCGCTGCTTCTGCTTACGCCGGGGCTGAAAAGCGAAACCCTGCTCGCCGGGGTGGACTGGTCGCTGCTGCTGATGTTCGCCGGGCTGTTCGTGGTGGTCGCGGGGTTGCAGCGCGAGGTGATCACACCCGCGCTGGTGCAGCGGATCGCGGCGCTGCATCCCGGCCGGCCGGCGGTTCTGGTGCCGGTGACGGCGGTGCTGTCCAACATCGTGAGCAACGTGCCGGCGGTGCTGGTGCTGAAACCCTTCATCGCGGCCCTGGCCGACCCGAAGCGCGCCTGGCTGATGGTGGCGATGGCCGCGACCTTCGCCGGCAATTTCACCCTGCTCGGCTCGGTCGCCAATCTGATCGTCGCGGAGCGCGCGCGGGCGCGCGGGATTCCGCTGACATTCAGCGATTTTCTGTGCGCGGGGATTCCGATCACGTTGATAAGCCTGGTTTTCGGTACGCTCTGGCTCATTTACGCCGGATAATTATCCCCATCACGGCCAAACCCCGGTCATCCACAGAATTCTATCGGTAAATGTTATTTTTATCAGTTGGTTATCGAAAATCATTTGCCTCACGGCTGAACGATTCTCGGCAATTTCCCACAATTTTATCCACAGACCCCGCGCTCATAGAACGCATCCTCCAGCGCGGCGAGAAGTGCTGCGCGATCGAGCCCGTCCGGCAGGGCCGGGAAGACGCGGATGCGAATCGTCCCAGGCCGCTTGCGGAATGCGTTGCGGCCCCAGCAGCGCCCGGAATCGGTCGCGACCGGAACGACCGGAAGATGCGCGGCGCGCGCCAGCGCCACGATTCCCGGCTGCAGGGCGACGCGCCGACCTGGAGCGACCCGCGTGCCTTCCGGGAAGATCACGATCTGCCGTCCCGCATCGCCGGCGCGCTTGACCTGCTCGGTCAGGCCGCGCAACGCTTTCGCTCCGCCCGTGCGGTCGAGGGCGATCTGGCCGGCGGGGACGAGCAAAGGCCCGAAAATCGGCAGTTTCGTCAGTTCTTGCTTCAGGATGTAGGTGGGTTTTTCAAGCAGGGTGAGCCAGACCAGCGTGTCGAACGCGGATTGATGCTGGGCGGCGAGGATCACCCCGCCCGGCGGCAGGAATTCCATGCCTTCGACGACGAAATCGATGCCGCAGAAGACGCGCAACGCGCCGAGCACCAGCCGCGCCCAGCCCTGGCCAAAGGGAAGTAACCGGGCGGGTGCGGTGAGACGCAGCACATGGCCCCACAGGCCACCGATCGCGCCAGTGCCGAATATGATCAGGTTGAAGATCCCTGAACCGATCAGAAACATCGGACAACCATCAGAGATGGGCTTCGATGTGGTGCGCGGCGAAGCCGCCGAGCCGAAACCGCACCAGCACGTATTTGGTGAACTCGGCGGCGAGCAGCTTCAGGGTGCGCCAGTCGTCGAGCCGTTCCAGCGCGGGCGGCCGCACCGGCTCGGGCAGCAGGGCGATGCCGGGCATTTGCCGGTGCAATTCGATCAGGGCGCGCGGCATGTGATAATCGGCGGTGACCACGATGAGCGACGTGATGCCGTGGCGCATCGCCCAGCGCGCCGCCTCGCGGGCGTTGCCGCGCGTGGTCGCCGCCCGGTGGCCGAGGCTGATGCGCGTGGCCTTGGCGGTCGCGTTGATGCCGTCGCGCGGGGTGAAATCGCCGAGATAGGTGCCGGTTCCCGCGCCGGAAATCAGCAGGCGCGGCGCGGCGCCGGCCATCAGCAGTTCGAGCCCGGCCTTCACCCGGTCCGCACCGCCCGTCAGCACAACGATGCCCCCGGCATGGGGCATTGGAACAATGGGTCGTTCGGCGGCGATTTTCGCGAGGAACCAGCCGAACCCGATCAGCCAGAGCATGACGATCAGCAGAACCAGCCGGACGAGCCAGCGTACCCAGCGCCCGCGTCGGCGCAGGCGCAGCGGCTTGCGGCCCGATCCGCTCATGTGAGCTGCTTGAGCCAGCCACGCACGGTCGCCTGGGCGGCGACCCAGCCGATCAGCGCGGTGGCCACGGTGAACAGGACCGGCGAGGCCCAGAGTAGCGGCGGTAGCGCCGATGCCAGCGCCGATGCAGGATTCGTGTTAATGCTGGGGGCGCTGGCGACGAAGCTCGCGGAAAGACGGCCGAGCCAGACCAGCACCGGCAGCGCGACCAGCGCGCCGATCAGCCCGCCGGTCGCGGCGAGGCGCATGGCGCGCCGGGCGAACTGGTTGGCGATGTCCGAATCGAGTGCGCCAAGCCCGTGAATGATCTCGATCGCCTCGCGTCGCTGGGCGAGCCCCGCGCGCACCGCGACCGCGACCACCGAGGCGGCGACCAGCGCCACGATCACCAGGACGGCGGCGGCCGAGGCGCGCAGGCTATCGGTAAGCGCTTCCAGCCTTGCCGCCCAGCTCGCGCCCGATTCGACCAGGGTTCCCGGTGCGATACCGGCAAGTTTGGCGTCCAACGTAGCAGGATCGGGCGTGGCGGTGCGGCTATGGGCGACGATCACGGCAGGTAGGGCGATCGGCAGCGTGCCGTCCGATGCGGCGGCGCCGAGCCAGGGTTTCAGCAGGGTCGCGAGCGATTGCCGCGACAGGACATGCGCATCGGCGAGTCCGGGGGTCGCCTGCAACAGGGTCAGCACCGCGTCGGCCCGGCGCGGTCCGTTCGCCGCCACCGGCTGGCCGGGATTCGGCACCTCGATGGTGATCAGCCCCTGTGCGCCGCTCAGCCAATGGGTCGCGAGTGCCGAGGCGGCGATGCTGCCGGCGAGGGCGAGGGCCGCGAGAAAGCTCATGGCCGCCACCATGAACGGCAGCAGCCGGTCCGCCATCGCGGCGCGCAGGCCGATCCGGTCGGCCCGAGACGCGGCCCGCTTAGCCATGCCGGACCATCCGCCCCGCTTCGAGTTCCATCACCGGCGCGGGGTGGCGTGCGACCAGGCCGAGATTATGGGTCGCGACGATGACGGTGGTGCCCAGCCGGTTGAGCGAGGTGATCAGGTGCATCAGCCGTTCCGCCTGGTCGTCGTCGAGATTGCCGGTGGGCTCGTCGGCCAGAAGCAGCGAAGGCCGGGTGATCACCGCGCGCGCGATGGCGACGCGCTGCTGTTCGCCGCCGGACAATTCGTCGGGCCGGTGATCGAGCCGCCCGGCGAGCCCGACCCAGCGCAGCAACTCGGTCACATCGGCGCGGACATGGGCTTCCTTGCGGCGCGCCAGCCGCATCGGCAGGGCGACATTGTCGTAAGCGGTGAGATGCCGGAGCAGGCGGAAATCTTGGTAGACCACGCCGATCCGGCGGCGCAGCAGCGCGGTACCGCGCCGGTCGAGTTTGGCGGTGTCGGTGCCGAGCAGGTCGATGCGCCCGTTGGTGGGGTGGATCGCCAGATACATCAGCTTGAGCAGGCTGGTCTTGCCCGCGCCGGACGGGCCGGTGAGCCAGCGGAACCCGCCTTCGGGGATGTCGAAATCGATGTCGTCGAGCGCCGTGGCATCGGCGTGGCGCGATACGATCCCGCCGGCCTGCGCGGTGCGCCGGTAGTTCAGCCCGACATGCGAGAAGCGGATCATTGTTCTCCTCTGCCGCGATCCGGCGGGTCAGGGCAAGCGGTTGTCGGCATCTTTGCATCGCCCTGGAAATTTCCGCACGACGCGGCAATACTCCGAACCAATGCCCATCGCCACGCACAAGGATCGCCTCGGCCGCGTCCGGGAGCATATCGGTATCGTCGCCTGTTCCGCCGAAGGTGCTGCGCTTTGCTATCGGACCATCTGCGCGGCGGGTGCGCGGCTGCTCGGCGGCCATGCGCATCCCGAAATTTCGATGCATACGCACTCGCTTGCCGACTATGTCGCCTGTCTCGATCGCGGCGATTGGCAGGGCGTGGCGGAACTGATGCTCGCCTCCGCGGACAAGCTTGCGAAAGCCGGTGCCGATTTCCTGATCTGTCCCGACAATACGATCCACCAGGCGTTTCCTTACGTCGAGTCCCGATCGAAGCTGCCTTGGCTGCATATCGCCGAAATCGTGGCTGCTGAAGCCGCCGGGCGCGGATTCGAGCGGCTTGGCCTGACCGGAACGCGCTGGCTCGTCGAGAGCGCGGTCTATCCGGAAAAGCTCGCGGCGCGCGGGCTGGGATATGTTCGGCCCAGCCTTGCCGAACGCGAGGATATCAACCGTATCGTCATGGATGAACTGGTTTGCGGCGTCTTCACCACCGAAGCGATTGCTTGTTTTCAGCGTGTCATCGGACGGCTCAAAGATGCCGGCTGCGACGCGGTCGTACTCGGCTGCACCGAAATTCCGCTGATCGTGAACGACTCGAATTCTCCGCTGCCGACGCTCGATTCCACCCGCCTGCTCGCGCTTGCGGCGCTGCGCCGGGCGCTGCCGGGATAGACGGACTCTCGGCGATATCTCGGGCTCACGCTGGCCTCGGTTGCGCGGTGCGGGTGAAAATGTCATTCGACGGGCGATGCGGATGACCTGCCCGGATTGCGCTGCGCGCTACGAGATTCCGCCGGATCTGGCGGCGCGCCTGCCGGCGCGGCTGCGCTGCGCGCGCTGCGGCGCGGAATGGCATCAGGACGCGCCGGCGATCCAGCCGCCGGAACCAGCGGTTCCGGCCGAAACCGTGCCCGAAAACGCACCCGAACCTGCAGCCGAGCCGGCTGTCGGCCTCATGCCTGCCGGAGTCGTCGGCATCCCGCCATCTCCCGCCATCGGCACGCCGCCTGTCGCCGTCGCGGCGGTTCCGCCCGAACCGATATCGCCCGCCTCGCCGGTTTCGGCGCGGCGCATCGCCGTCGCTCCCGCGCCGGAGACGGTGCGACTGCTCTGGCTCGCCTCGATCGGCGTTCTCGTCGTTCTGATCGCGCTCGCGATTGGCTTTCGCGGTGCGATCATCCATGCTTGGCCGCCGAGCCTGCGGCTGTACCGCGCGCTCGGCCTCGCCCGCTGAACCGTATTCAGGATATGTCATGACCGAACGGGTCCATCATTCGCTTCTGGTCATCGACACCCATGTCGATATTCCCTGGCCGAACGGTGCCGATTTTCTTACCGACGGGCCGCGCTGCGTCGATTTGCCGAAGCTGAGACGCGGCGGGGTGGGGGCGGTGTGTTTCGCCGCCTATGTGCCGCAGGGCAAGCGCGATGCTTCGGGCGACGCGGAGGCGCGGGCGCGGGCGCTCGGCATGTTGGACACGATTGCGCACATGGGTGCCGAGGAGGGGACGGTGCTCGCGCGCGATGCCGACGCGATCGAGCAGGCGCATCTTGCGGGCAGGATCGCGGTGATTCCGGCGGTCGAGAACGGTACGGCGCTCGGGGGCGATCTCGCATCGCTGGACGATTTCGCGGCGCGCGGCGTGCGCTACATGACGCTGACCCATAACGGCCATAACGCGCTGGCCGATTCGGCGATTCCACGCCGCGACCTCGGCGATGCCGAGGCTGAGCATGGCGGGTTGTCGGCGCTCGGGCGCGCGGCGATCGGGCGGATGAACGATCTGGGCATTCTGGCCGATGTCAGCCACGCGGCGAAATCGACCATGATGCAGGCGGCAGTTCTGTCGCGCACACCGATCGTCGCCACCCATTCCTGCGCGCGCGCTTTGTGCGACCATCCGCGCAATCTCGATGACGAACAGTTAATTGCACTGCGCGACACCGGCGGGGTGATCCAGATCACCATGGTCTCGGCGTTTCTCAAGCCCGGCGCGAAACCATCCGATGTCGGCGTGTTCACCGTCGCCGACCACGTCGATTACGTTGCAGAGCGAATCGGCATCGACCATGTCGGCATCGGCACCGATTTCGACGGTGGCGGCGGCGTCGATGGCTATATGCATGCCGGCCAGACCCCGGCGCTGACCGCCGAACTGGTGAGCCGGGGTTACGACGGCGCGGCACTCGGCAAAATTTGGGGCGGCAATTTCCTGCGCGTGCTCCGTGCGGCCGAAGCCGCACGGAAATAGCGCTTTATTCGCCGAGTTTCGCCGCCACCAGCCGGGCGAAGCGGGCCGGATCGACCGGCGCCTCGCCATCCTGGATGCGCGCGAGATCGAGCAGCAGCGCGGCCCAGTCCGTCATGTCCTCGCCGGCCTCGGCGCGCGGAACGAGCGCTTCGATCAGCCGGTGGGACGGGTTGATGTCGAGCGCGGGTTTCGGCGCGAAGCTCGGCCGTCCGGCCCGGCGCATCAGCCGCTGCAGCGCGAGATCGGCCTGCGCGCCGCCCGCCGCGAGCGCCGCCGGGCTGTCGGTCAGGCGCGACGAGGCGCGCACCTCGGAGACCTGGTCGCCGAGCGCCGCTTGCAGGGATTTCGCCAGTACGGCGAGCGCGTCGGAGGTTTCGGCGGGAGAAAAAATATCCCGCGCGGCGCCGGCATGGACGAGTTTCTTGTCGGCATAGGTGGCCAGCCGCTCGGGCCAGAAAAAATCGATCTGATCGGCCAGCAGAAGCACCTCGAATCCCTTGGCGCGCAGCCCTTCGAGCTGCGGCGAGGTTTTCAGCCGTTCGGCATCCTCGCCGGTGAGGTAATAGATATCGGTCTGCTCGGGTTTCATCCGCGCGACATAGGCATCGAGCGAGGTCAGGGCGTCGTTGGCGGTCGAGCGGAACCGGGCGAGGGACGCGATGTCGGCGCGGTGATCGTTGTCGTCGTAAATGCCCTCCTTCAGCACCGCGCCGAACTGTTCGATGAACGGGCGATAGGCATCCTCGTCCTTGGCGCGGGTTTTCAGCTCGGTCAGCACGCGGTTGACCAGGGCTTTGCGGATGCGCGCGAGAATCGGGGTCGCCTGCAGCATTTCGCGCGAAACATTGAGCGGCAGATCCTCGGTATCGACCACGCCGGCGACGAAGCGCAGCCAGCCGGGCAGCAATCTGGCGTCGTCGGTGATGAACATGCGCCGCACGTGAAGGCGGACATGGCTTTCGCGGTCGTCCTCGGTGACGGCGAACGGCGCATGGCCGGGGATGAACAGCAGCGCCGAGAACTCAAGCGCGCCCTCGGCGGTCCAATGGATGGTCGCCCAGGGTTCGTCGAACATATGGCCGAGATGGCGGTAGAACTCGGCGTAATCGGCTTCGGAAATGTCGGATTTGCGCTTGCGCCAGAGCGCGGTGCCCTCGTTCGCGGCCAGGAACTTGCCGTCGCGTTCGAGCTGGATCGGCACGCTGATGTGGTCGGCCCATTTGCGCAGGATGGTCTCCAGCCGGACCGGCTCCAGATACTCGTCGGCGTCGGATTTGACGTGCAGGATCACGTCGGACCCGGCGGTCTCGCGCGTCGCGGGGCGGATCCGGTAGCCGCCGCGACCATCCGACACCCAGCGATGCGCCGCCTCGGCGCCGGCGCGGCGGGAAATCACCTCGACCTCATCCGCCACCATGAAGGCGGAGTAGAAACCCACGCCGAACTGGCCGATCAGGCTCGGCCGGTCGGCTTCCTTGGCCTGGCTCAGGGTTTCGGCGAAGGCGCGGGTGCCGGAGCGCGCGATGGTGCCGAGATGGCTGGCCAGATCCTCCGCCGTCATGCCGATGCCGTCATCGGTGATGGTGATGGTCCGCGCACCCTTGTCGATCGAAATACGGATCGCGGCGTCCTCGGGCAAAGCGAGGCTTTCGTCGGACAAAGCGAGGAACCGGCGCCGGTCGATCGCGTCGGCGGCGTTGGCGACCAGCTCGCGCAGGAAAATCTCGCGCTCGGAATAGAGCGAATGGACCACCAGATCGAGCAGGCGCCCGACCTCGGCATCGAAGGGGCGGGTGGTTTCGGGTTCGGTCGTCGTGCTCATTGCAATCCCCGTCGAGAGATGAAACGCAGGGGGCCAGATAGGCGAGCGATGGCGCTCTTGCAATCGGGAGCAAAAACGCCAAACTCGAATCATGTCTGGATTCGCTCCGCGCGTGAAAGCGGTGCTCGGCCCGACCAATACGGGCAAAACGCATCTCGCCATCGAGCGGCTGCTCGGCCATGCCTCCGGTATTATCGGGTTTCCGTTGCGGCTGCTGGCGCGCGAGAATTACGATCGCATGGTCGCGGTGAAGGGCGCGCGGCATGTCGCGCTGATCACTGGCGAGGAAAAGATCGTCCCGCCCGATGCGCGGTATTTCTCCTGCACGGTGGAGGCGATGCCGCTCGACCGGAAGGTCGAATTCCTTGCGGTCGACGAAATTCAGCTCTGCGCCGATCCCGATCGCGGCCATGTGTTCACCGACCGGCTGCTGCATGCGCGCGGCATGGTGGAAACCATGTTTCTCGGCGCGGAGACCATCCGCAAGCTGCTCAGGCGGCTGGTGCCCGAGGCCGAGATCGAAACCCGGCCGCGCCTGTCGCGACTGACCTATGCCGGGCCGGCGAAGCTGTCGCGCCTGCCGCCGCGCTCGGCGATCGTCGCGTTCTCGGCCGCCGAGGTCTATGCGATCGCCGAGGCGGTGCGCTCGCGGCGCGGCGGCTGCGCCGTGGTGATGGGCCGGCTTTCGCCGCGTACCCGCAACGCTCAGGTGGCGCTGTATCAGGACAAGGAGGTCGATTTCCTGGTCGCGACCGATGCGATCGGCATGGGCCTCAATATGGATGTCGATCATGTCGCCTTCGCCGGCCTGTCGAAGTTCGACGGCCACCGGCCGCGCCTGCTGGAAGCCGCCGAAATCGCGCAAATCGCCGGTCGCGCCGGGCGCGGCATGCGCGATGGCACGTTCGGCACCACCGGGCGCTGCCCGCTGCTGACTGATGAACTGATCAGCGCCGTCGAATCCCACGCCTTCGAGCCGCTGGAACAGCTGGCGTGGCGCAATTCCACGCTCGATTTCGCCTCGATCGACGCGCTGCTCGCCAGCCTGCTCGCCGCACCGGACCGCCCCGGCCTGGTACGCGGCAACGACGCGTCCGATTTGCTGATCCTCGCCGCCCTTGCCGGCGATGCCGCGATCCGCGACCGGGCGGGTTCGCCGCGCGCGGTACGGCTGTTGTGGGAGGCATGCCAGATCCCGGATTTCCGCAAGCTCGCGACCGATAATCACACCAGGCTCTGCGCCCGCGTGTTCCGGCATCTGCTGGATGACGGAGCGCTGCCGGAGGATTGGGTGGCCGCACAGATTGGCACGCTGGGCCGCATCGACGGCGATATCGACACGCTGATGCAGCGCCTCGCCGATGTGCGAATCTGGGCCTATATCGCGGCACGGGCGGACTGGGTGCGCAACGCGCTGGTCTGGCAGGGCCGGGCGCGCGAGGCGGAGGATCTGCTGTCGGACGCTCTGCACGAGAAGCTGATGGCGCGCTTCGTCGACCGGCGCGCCGCGAAACTCACCCGCAGGCTGGATGAAGCCGAAACCGCCGGCCTGCTGTCGGCGGTGACGCGGGCGGGCGACGTGGTGGTCGAGGGCCATCCGGTGGGCCGGATCGACGGGTTCAGATTCGAACCCGATGCAACGGTAGGGGGTGCCGATAAGCGCCTCGTGCTGCGCGCCGCGCGCCGTGCGCTGGGCGGCGAGATGCCGCGCCGGGTGGCCAGGCTGGACGCGGCACCGGACACCGCGTTTTCGCTCCGCGCGGACGGCACGATCGTCTGGCAGAATGCGGGGATCGCCCGGCTGCGCCAGGGCAGCGCGGTGCTCGCGCCGGCGATTGAGGTGATCGAGAGCGAATTTCTCGACGGCGCCTTGCGCGAGACGGTGCGCATGCGCTTCGCCCGGTTCATCGAGGCGAAGATCGCCCATGACCTGATGCCGCTGTTCGCAGCCTGCCGCGCCGCCGAGGCGGAGCCGGAACTGCGCGGGGTGATGCACCGGCTCGCCGAGCAGGCGGGCATCTTGCCGACCTCGCCGATCGATGCGGCGCTGCGGCCCAGATTGCGGCGGATGGGGGTGCGCGCCGGGGCTTTCGCGCTCTATTTGCCCGCCTTGCTCAAGCCGCGCCCGGCGGCCTTGCGCGCGACCCTGTGGGCGGCATGGCGCAAGCGGAATTTGCCCGCTCTGCCGGCGCCGGGTCTGGTATCGGTCGCGGCACCGGATTGGCCGGACGGGCTTGCGGCGTTTCTCGGCTGGCTGGTCTGCGGCACGCGCGCGATCCGGCTCGATATCGCCGAACGCATCGCAGGCGAATTGCGCCACGCCGCGCGGCGGCGGCCGGCACCGCTGCCGCCCAGCCTCGCCTCGCGGCTGGGGGTTGCGCAGGAGGATCTGACCGCAGTGCTGCGCGGCCTCGGTTTCCGGGTCATCCCCGAGGAAGCGCCGGCAGAGGGCGTGTTCGGGCCACCGATGCCGGCGCGGATCGCGATCGCGCCGGCGCGCCGACTCGCGGTCAAGGCGCCGGAAGCGCCGCCGGTTCCGGTGAATCCCGACCATCCTTTCGCGGCTCTGGCCGGGTTCCACCGTGCCGCTTCCTGACGGCGCGGACGAGGATGCCGCGTGGCAGCGGCTCGACAAATTCCTGTTCCATGCGCGATTCGTGAAAACCCGTGGTCTTGCCGGCCGGCTGATCGCGGCGGGGAGCGTGCGGATCAACCGACAGGTCACCGAAAAGCCGCATGCGCGGCTGCGGCAGGGCGACGTGCTGACGCTGGCGCTGCCGATGGGCGTGCGCGTCGTGCGGGTGCGCGCGATCGGGAAGCGGCGCGGCCCGTCGACCGAGGCGCGGCTGCTGTATGAGGAAATCGCGGAACAGCCGCCATGAGCGCGCTAATCTTGCACGTGCGGGCGCTTGGGGGCATATCGCGGCTCAAGAGAGTTCTGGGGTGTGTACCCAATGGCGATGTGGCCGCGACCGGAGGGATTTTGGCCGCTGGCCAGGAGAGAGGAGTGAAGTGATCTTGCCGATCATGAACGACGAACGACATAGCCGGCGGCCAAAAGCCCCCGATCCCTTCGGGCTGGGGCGCAAATCGCGGCTGAGGGCGTTGTCCGGCTTGGCCGATGCCCCACATCGGCCTGCGCCGTCCGCCTGCTCAGCCGCGATTTGCGCTCCCAGCGCGGCTCACGCCGCCATTGGGTACACACCCTAGTCTTAGGAGTGCGCGATGACCTACGTGGTCACCGAAAACTGCATCAAATGCAAGTACATGGATTGCGTGGAAGTCTGTCCGGTGGACTGCTTCTATGTCGGTGAGAACATGCTGGTGATTCACCCCGACGAATGCATCGATTGCGGCGTGTGCGAGCCGGAATGCCCGGCCGAGGCGATCGTGCCGGATTCGGACGACAAGGCAGTCGCGTGGCTGGAAAAGAACCGCGATTTCGCGTCGCTCTGGCCGAACATCACCCGCAAGGGCGCGCCGCCCGACGATGCGGATGCGTGGAAGGACAAGCCGGGCAAGGCCGAGCTGTTTTCCGCCGAACCGGGAGTCGCCTGAGAGCGGGGCGTCGAGTCGGGGCAGGCCGCGCCGTTTCCGAATCGACGATTTTCTGTTATCGTGACTGAGTTTCCTCGGGTCTTCGCCCGCAGCCGATCATCGCGGCGGCGGATACGACTCCTCTCGATGGGGTTCATCATGAAAAATGCCGGATCGCCGCGTCAAGCGATCGTCGCAGCCGCAAAACCGCAGCCTCGCAAACCCGCAGCCCCCGCCAAGACGGCGCCAGCGCCGGCGAGCGCCGCGAAATCCAAGGCCAAAACAGCAGGTGCGAAGCCGAAGCCCGCCGTCAAACCGAAACCCGTCGTCAAACCGGCCGCGCCGAAAAAAGCGGCTCCCAAGCCGAAAGCCGAAGTCAAGGCCAAGCAAGCGACGGTGAAGATCGCACCCAAGCCGGCGGCCACGAAATCGACGCAAAGACCGGCCAAACCTGCGGTCGTGGCGAAGCCGGCGCCGCCGGCCCAGCCCCGACCCCGACCAACGAAACAAGCGGATCCGGTCAAGCGGCCGGCCGCACCACAAAAAGGCTCCCCCACCGACATGACTGTTAGCGCACAAGCCGTTCTGAAGGACAAGCCTCTCAAGGATACCGGCAAAGACACCGGCGAACCCAGGCCGGTGGAGACGCCGCGCGCCGCGAAGGAAGCGGCTCCGGCGCAGGCCGTGCCTCCCACCGTGGCCGAACGCGACGCGATGCCGCCGCCCGGCCCGCGCCCGGTGCTGCCGCAGCGCGCCATCGCCAAGGCCGAGATATTCAAGGCGGGCGATCACGTGATCTACCCGACCCATGGCGTCGGCAAGGTCGAACGCATCGCGACCGAGGAAATCGCCGGGCAGAAGCTCGATCTGATCCACATCACCTTCGACGAGAACCGGATGACCCTGCGGGTGCCGGTGAACAAGGCGCGCACGGCGGGGCTGCGCAAGCTCTCCGGCCGCAAGCAGTTCGACGAGGTGCTCGCCGCGCTGAAGGGCAGGGCGCGGATCAAGCGCACCATGTGGTCGCGCCGGGCACAGGAATACGAGGCGAAAATCAATTCCGGCGACCCGATGGCGATCGCCGAGGTGGTGCGCGATCTGCACCGCAATGCCGGCCAGCCCGATCAGAGCTTTTCCGAGCGGCAGATTTTCGAGGCGGCGCTGGAACGGCTTGCCGCCGAATACGGCGCGCTGGAAGGACTCGACAAGCAGGCGGCGATCGACAAGCTGCTGGTGTTTCTCAAGGCCGAGTGAAAAGCGTTGGCGACGGCGGGATTGTCCGCATGGACAGTCTGCGCCGGACCGGCGATGATGGCGCATGCTGTTCGATCTCACCGCCCTGAAACCGCTCGATCAATACAAACTGCTGGCCTCGACCGTGGTGCCCCGGCCGATCGCCTGGGTCGTCACGCTCGACGCTGAGGGCAGGCTGAACGCCGCCCCTTTCTCGTTCTTCAATGTGTTTGGCTCCGGGCCGCCGATTTTGTGTATCGGCATCGGCGCGCGCCGGCCGGGCGACTGCAAGGATACCGGCGAGAATATCCGGCTGACCGGCGAATTCGTGGTAAACTTGGTCGCACATGACAATGCCGAGGCGATGAACGTCACCGCGATCGAATTCGGACCCGAGATCGACGAACTGGCCGAGGCGAAGCTGACCACGCTGCCTTCGGCGAAAATCAAGCCGCCGCGCATAGCGGAAAGCCCGGTCGCGATGGAATGCGTGCGCCATTCCATGATCGAATTCGGGCCGGACCGGGCCTTGGTGGTCGGTCGGGTGGTCGCCATGCATGTGCGCGACGATGCGGTGCTCGATGCCGAACGCTGCCATATCGACACGCCGAAGCTCGATCTGATCGGAAGAATGCACGGCGCCGGGTGGTATTCGCGCACCACCGAGCGGTTCGACATGCCGCGTATTCTGGTGGATGAGTGGCATTCGGTCGAATAGCGAGCCTGTGAGACCGGCCCCGCTCGCGCTGACCATGGGCGATCCCGCCGGCATCGGCGGGGAAATTATGGCCGGATCGTTCCCTATGTTTCACGTGAAACATAGGGTGAACATCGTGCCCTATTTTCTGGTCGGCGACCCGGACTGGGCGGAGGGCTTCGGCGTTCCGGTCGAAGTGATCGCCGATCCCGCCGAAACCGCCTTGGTGTTTCCGCGCGCGCTGCCGGTGCTGCCGGTGCGGCTTGCGGCGACGGCGATTCCCGGCAGCCCCGATCCGCGCAACGCTCCCGCGGTGATCCGGTCGATCGAAATCGCGGTGCGGCTGGCGATGGACGGGCTTGTTTCGGGCGTCGTTACCAATCCGATCGCCAAATCGGTGCTCTACGCCGCCGGTTTCGCCCATCCCGGTCATACCGAATTCCTCGGTGTGCTGACCGGGGCGGCGCATCCGGTCATGATGCTCGTCTCACCCGGCCTGCGCGTGGTGCCGGTGACGGTTCATGTGTCGCTCCGCCGCGCGATCGAGACGTTGACCACCGAGGCGATCATCACTGCCGGACGAATTACCCATGTCGCGCTGATTCGCGATTTCGGCATCGCCTCGCCGCGCCTCGCCGTCGCCGGGCTCAATCCCCATGCGAGCGAGGGCGGGGCGATGGGCGATGAGGAAGCGCGGATTATCGCTCCGGCGATCGCCGCGCTGCGGGCGGAGGGAATTGCCGCGTTCGGGCCGCTGCCGCCCGACACCATGTTCACCCAAGCCGCCCGCCATACTTATGACGCGGCGCTCTGCATGTATCATGACCAGGCTCTGATCCCGCTCAAGACCATCGACATGGAGAATGGCGTGAACGTCACCCTCGGATTGCCGATCATCCGCACCTCGCCCGATCACGGCACCGCCTTCGACATCGCGGGCAAGGGCATCGCCCGGCCGGCGAGCCTGATCGCGGCGCTACGCCTCGCATCCGCGATGGCTGCCAACGTGGCAGCGGGGGTCCTCCGATGACCGCGCTGCGGCTCGGGGTCAATCTCGATCACGTGGCGACCCTGCGCAACGCGCGCGGTGCCGACTATCCCGACCCGATCCGGGCGGCGCATCTGGCGATCGAGGCGGGGGCGGACGGCATCACGCTGCATCTGCGCGAGGATAGGCGGCATATCCGCGATGACGATATTCGTCGCGCCCGCGCCCTTCCGATACCGCTCAACATGGAAATGGCGGCGACCGATGAAATGGTCGGGATCGCCTGCGGACTCCGGCCGCACGCGTGCTGTCTGGTGCCGGAGCGGCGCGCCGAGATCACCACCGAGGGCGGGCTGGACGTGGCGGGGAACGCCGGTTCGCTCGGCCCGGCGATCGCCCGGCTGCGCGAGGCCGGGATTCGGGTGTCGCTGTTCGTCGATCCCGAACCACCCCAGCTCGAAGCGGCGGCGGCACTCGGCGCACCGGTCGTCGAGTTGCATACCGGCGCCTATGCGGAGCAAAAACCGGGCGAGCTTGAGCGGCTGGTCGAGGGGGCACGGCTGGGGGCATCGCTCGGGCTGGAGGTTCATGCCGGGCATGGGCTGAGTTTCACCAATGTTGGGCCGGTCGCCGCGATTCCCGAGCTGCGCGAACTCAATATCGGCCATTTCCTGGTGGGCGAGGCGGTGTTCATCGGGCTGGCGGAGTCGATCCGGCGGATGCGCGCGCTGATGGATGCCGCGCGCCGCCACATCGCATAACTTGCCATTAGCAGTGGCCGCCTTCAAAAGACCGGCGATGTATCTGGCCCGACGACCCTCGCGGCTCGACCGCTATATTTTCGGCCAGCTCGCGATCGGGCTGGTCGCGGCGACGCTCGGGCTGGTCGCGCTGATCTGGCTCACCCAATCGCTGCGGTTCATTCAGCTCATCATACAGCGCGGCCTGTCGCCGTTCGTGTTCATCCATCTCACCGGGCTGCTGCTGCCGAGCTTCTTCGCGGTGATCCTGCCGATCACCTGCTTTATCGTGACGTTGTTCGTCTATACGAGGCTCTCTTCCGATCGCGAGCTGACCGTGATGCGCGCCTCCGGCCTGTCGGACGCGGCGATCGCGCGGCCGGCGCTGGCGCTGGCGGGGGTGACCATGATCCTGTGCTGGGTGCTGAATATCTGGCTGGTGCCGACGAGTCTTTCGAGCTTTCGCAAGTTCGAGTTCGAGATCCGCAACAAGGTCGCCGCCTTTCTGCTGGAACCGGGCGTGTTCACCCCGATTCCCGGCCATATCACCGTCTATATCCAGCGGCGCGACGCGAATGACGTGCTGCATGGCATTCTGATCGAGGATTCCCGGCAGAAGGGCGTGCCGGCGACGATTCTCGCGCGTACCGGGCGGCTGGTCGCCGGGCCGGCGGGGCCGGAAGTTCTGCTGCGCGACGGGTCGCGCGAGCAGGTCGATGCCAAGACCGGGCGGCTCAATATTCTGAGCTTCAAGCGGAACCTGATCGATCTCGCGCAATCCAGCACGACCAAGTTGACCGCCGCGCCCAAGACCTCCGAAGCGACGATCTGGCAGCTGTTTCATCCGAACCCGGCACAAATTCCGCCGGCGACGCGCAAGAAATGGCACGCCGAGGCATGGCGCCGGCTGGCGACACCCTTCGCCGTGCTGTCCTATACGCTGATCGCGCTGCTGGCGGTGCTGCGCAGCCCGTTCCGCCGGCATGGCGGGACGATCGCACTGGCGGGAGCGACTTTCGGGATCACGTTTCTGGTGGCGCTCGGGATCGGGGTGGATAGCCTTGCGGCACGGCAGAACGGCCTGATCCCGCTGATTTTCGTGGTCTCGGCCGGCCCGGCGATCGCGGGCGCCGTCCTGCTGCTGCGCGCCGGCCGGCGCGCCCGGATCGTGCCGGCATGAAGAGGTTGCGCCCGCTGCTGCCGCCGCTGACTCTCTCGATTTATGTCGGCAGGCGATTCCTGCTCGCGGTGATCGGGATGCAGGCCGGGCTGACCGCGATCGGGTCGCTGTTTGATTTTCTCGACCTGCTGCGCCAGGCCTCCGACAAGCCGAAAGCGACTTTCGGCCGGGTGCTGGTGATGGAGATTCTGCGCATCCCCTGGCTCGGGATGCAGATTCTGCCTTTCGCCGTGCTGCTCGGCGGGATTTTCGCCTTCTGGCGGCTGACCCGGTCGTCCGAACTCGTGGTGGCGCGTGCCACCGGGGTCTCGGCGTGGCAGTTTCTCGCCATGCCGGTTCTCTGCGCCGCGCTGATCGGGGTTTTCACGACGGCGGCGATCAGCCCGGTTTCGGCGGTCATGTTCGCCCGCGCCGAAACGCTCTACTCGACATATCTGGAGATCGGCTCTGGTCCACTGTCGCTGCAGGGCGGCCAGCTCTGGCTGCGCCAGACCGATCCCGCCGCCGGGCCGGGCGGAATCGCGATTCTCCACGCCGACAACGTGCATCTCAAGGGCAAAATTCTCACCACCGGCCATATGACGGTGCTGCGTCTCGGCCCCCACACCACACTGCGCGACCGGATCGAGGCGGCGGGCGGCCAGCTTGAGCCAGGCGGCTGGACATTGGATCGTGTCGCCGTTCTGGCCCCGGATGCACCGCCCAAAACCCTTCCGGGCATGCATTTTCCCACCGACCTGACAGTGGGCCGGGTGCAGGAAAGTTTCGCGAGCCCGAGCGCATTGTCGTTCTGGGCGCTGCCGGGATTCATCCGCCTGCTCGAACGCTCGGGATTTTCGCCGACCCGGCACGAACTTGCGTTTCAGAGTCTGCTCGCCCTGCCGCTGCTCTGCGCGACCATGGCGCTGGTGGCGGCCGGGTTCTCGATGCGCCCGGCGCGGCGCGGCGGCGTCGCGCAGATGCTCGGCGCCGGCATCGGCTGCGGCTTCGCGCTGTTCATGCTCTCGGAAGTCGCGGCGCAGTTCGGCAAATCGGGCGCGCTGCCGGTGATTCTCGCGGCCTGGGCGCCTGCCGCAGCCGGGCTGATGCTCGCGCTTGCGTTGCTGCTCCATCTGGAGGATGGCTGACCGATGCAGGGAGCTCAACGCTGGCGGCGGCTTGCCGGTCTCGGCCTCATGGCTTGCGCGATCGGCGCGGTGCCCACGGCTTCCCGCGCGCAGATGGCCGGGCTGATCGCCGGGCCGGAGCGGCCGATTTCGAAATCGAAGCCGGTCACTTTCCTGGCCGACCGGGTTTCCTACGACCACAAGACCGGAATCGTCACCGCGACCGGCGAGGTGCAGGCCTGGCAGAACGGCCATATCCTTTATGCCGACAAGGTGGTGATCGACCAGGCGCATAATACCGCGACGGCGATCGGCCATGTCGTGCTGATGGAGCCCTCCGGCCAGGTGACGTTCGCCAAGCGGGCGGATCTCTCGCAGGGCATGAAGAACGTGGTGATGCATGACGTCGCCACCATCCTCGCCCAGAACGGCCGGATGGTCGCCAACGGCGCGCGGCGCTACGGCGGCGTGATCAACGAATTGTCGAAGCCGGTCTATTCCACCTGCAATCTGTGCAAGCACGATCCGACCGCGGCGCCGTTATGGCAGATCAAGGCGCGGAGCGCCGTCGAGGATCTGCAGCACAAGGTGATCGAGTATCACGACGCCGAGTTGCAGATTTACGGCTTTCCGGTGTTCTACCTGCCCTATATCTCGCAGCCCGATCCGTCGGTGAAGCGCCAGAGCGGCCTGTTGATCCCGGCATTCGGCAGTTCGACCCATATCGGCGAGTTTTTCGCGATTCCATATTTCTGGGACATCGGCAAGAGCCAGGACGCGACGATCGTACCGATCCTCGCGACCAAGGCCGGCCCGGTGCTCGACGTGAAATATCGCCGGGCGCTCAATTTCGGCAAGCTGAACATCAACATCTCCGGTGGCCGCGACCGCTATGCCAATGCGGGGGGGTTCTCGGATGCGATCTTTGCGAACGGCACGTTCGACCTGAACGATACGTGGCGTGCCGGTTTCGCCTACAACCGGACCTCCACCGTCCAGTACCTCAACGATTTCCGCTATTTGCCGAACGCGGCGTTCCTCGCCTCCAACGCCTATCTCGAAGGATTCGGCCAGGGATCCTACGCGAAAATCGACGCGCAGACCTATCAGGGGCTGGTCGCGACGATTTCGCAGGACAAGCTGCCGATCGTCGCTCCCTATGCGCGCTACGCCTATTTCGGTGCGCCGGACGCGTGGGGCGGCCGATTCTCGATGGCGGCGAGCGCGTTCAATATTTTTCGCCATGACGGCACCGACAGCCGGCGGGTCGCCGTGGTTTCGAACTACGAACTGCCGTTCGACGGGCCGATGGGCACGCTGTTCGACGCGCGGGTGCGGCTGATCACCGCTGGATATTCCGCCAGCAAGCTGAACGAGCAGCCGAATTTTTCGAGCGAAACCAGCGCGACCACCGCGCGTGCGATTCCGATCGGGGCGGTATCGATGCGCTGGCCGATGGTGCGCTCGGCCGGGAGCTGGGGCGAGCAGATGATCGAGCCGCGCGTGCAACTGGTCGCCGCACCCAGCTACGGATTGCGCCAGACCCAGGTGATTCCGAACGAGGACAGTCTCGATCTTCAGTTCACCGACGCCAATCTGTTCAGCCTGCAGCGGTTCGGCGGGATCGATCGTTTCGCCGGCGGTTCGCGGGTCGATTACGCGCTGCAGGGGGCGTGGTATCTGCCGGGTGGCGCCTATGCGACCGGCATCGTCGGCCAGTCCTACGCGTTTCACAAAAGCCTGCTCTATCCGCCGGGCAGCGGACTGAACGACAACGTCTCGGACATCGTGGCGCGGGCGACGGTCGCGCCGGTATCCTGGTTCAGCCTGACCTATCGGACGCGGCTGTCGCACAAGGATCTCGGCGCGCGGCTGATCGATACCTACGCCACCTTCGGCAACAGCGCGCTGCGCTTTACCGGCGGCTATCTCTACAGCAACACCAACCCGTATTATCTGTTCACCCAGGCGGGCGAGCCGCCGCCGGCCTATTTCGTTCCGCGCCGCGAGTTCACCCTCGGCGCCTCGACCTCGCTGATCCCACATTGGACGTTTTCCGGTGCCACCCAGCGCAATCTCGCGACCGGGACATTCGACAATGCGGCTCTGTCGGCAACCTGGCAGAACGAGTGCACCGCGGTGAATATCAGCTTCTACCGGACCTTCACCTCGTTCAACTACGATCACGGCAATACCACGCTGCTGATCAACATCACCCTCAAGACACTCGGCAACTTCGGATTCAGCGCCATATGAAATTCTCGCTCGTTTGTTCGCTCGCGCTCGCCCTGGCTGCCGCGGCGGTCGGCCCGGTGCCAAATGCCCAGGCGCAGAGCGCCCAGATCGCCGCCGTGGTGAACGGCTCGGTCATCACCAACCAGGATGTCGATGCCCGCGCCCGGCTGTTCGCCCTGTCCGCCGGGCTGCCGCAGGACCCGGCGATCCTCGCGCGGCTGAAGCCGCAGATCACCAGCGAGCTGATCGATCAGACCCTGCAATTACAGGCGATCGAGAAACACAAGGTGGTGGTGCCGCAGGCGCGCATCGCCGCCGCGCTGGCGCGGATCAACAAGGCGAACGGATTGCCGGCCGGCGGGCTGGAGGCGAAATTGCGCGCGGCGGGGATTCCGTATTCCACCCTGGTCAATCAGTTCCGCATCGAACTCGGCTGGACTAGCGTTCTGAAGAAGCAGCTCGGTGAAGGCCTGCGGCCGACCCGCCAGGACATTCTGGCCGAACAGCGTGCGATGAAGCGCGAGATCGGCCAGACGCAATATCATATCGCGGAAATCTTCATTCCGATCGAACGGCCGTCGCAAGAAGCGAATGCCAAGCATTTCGCCGACACCGTGATCAAGCAGTTGCGCAACGGTGCGCCGTTCCCGGTGGTCGCGGCGCAGTTCAGTCAGAGCCAGAGCGCCTTGACCGGCGGCGATCGCGGCTGGGTCGAACCCGATCTGCTCGATCCGGCGGTGCGGTCGATCGTCGAGCGGATGCCGGCCGGGGCGATCAGCGATCCGGTACGGGTCGCCGGCGGCTACGAGATCGTGCAACTGCTCGGCACGCGCAAATTCGGCGAGCAGAGCGAGACGCTGCTCCATATCCGGCAGGCTTTCCTGCCGTTTCCGGCGCCATTCGAAGGCGGCCAGCCGACTGCCGGACAGCTTGCGGTGCTGAGCCATGCCAATGCGCTGCGCGGCACGCTGCACGATTGTTCCGCGGTGTCGGCGGCGAATGCGGCGGCGGGCAATGTGCGCAAGGCCGATCCCGGCCCGATCAATCTCGCCACCGTGCAGCCGGCGGCGTTCCAGAGCCTGCTCGGCGGTTTGCCGATCGGCCAGATCAGCCAGCCGCTGGTATCGCATCGTGGCGTCGCGCTGGTGATGGTGTGCAGCCGCGAGACCAGCAAGATGGGTCTGCCGAGCGTGCCGGAAATCGCCAATCTGCTGGTGCAGCGCCGGGTTTCGCTCGAGTCGCAGCAATTGATGGATGCGCTGCATCGTCAGGCGATCATTCAGCGCTATCCGGCCGGGTAGCGGCGATGGCCGAGGCGCGCGAGGCGCTGCGTGCCGTCATCGCCCGGCACGGGCTCGCCGCGCGCAAGTCGCTGGGCCAGCATTTTCTGCTCGACCCCAATCTGCTGGCACGGCTGGTGCGTGCGGCGGGTCCGCTCGCGGGGGTGAACGTGATCGAGGTCGGGCCCGGACCCGGCGGCCTGACCCGCGCCTTGCTTGACGGCGATGCGGCGAGCGTGACCGCGATCGAGATCGACCGGCGCGCGATCGCCGCAACATCGGAGCTTCTGGCGGCGCACCCGGCGCGGTTGCGGGTGATCGAGGGCGATGCGCTGGATATGGATCTGGCCGCTTTGGTGCCGGCACCGCGCGCGATCGTGGCGAACCTGCCCTATAACGCGGGCACGCCGATGCTGGTGAACTGGCTGCACCGGGCCGCGGAGTTCCGGTCGATGACGCTGATGTTCCAGCGCGAGGTGGCCGAGCGCATCGTGGCGATGCCGGGCTCGCCGCATTACGGGCGGCTCGCCGTGCTGGCCGCCTTGACCGTCGATCGGGCGATCGTGATGATCGTTCCGGCCTCCGCCTTCTCGCCACCGCCCAAGGTGGAATCCGCCGTGGTCGGGCTGGTGCCCCACGCGCGGCAATTGCCGGGCGATTTGCTGGACCGCGTCGGCCGGGTGACCGCGGCGGCGTTCGGCCAGCGACGCAAGATGCTTCGCGGATCGCTGCGCGGACTCGGCGGCACGGCGCTACTCGAGCGGGTTGGAATCGACCCCGTGCTTCGAGCCGAAACGCTGGCGCCGGAGGATTATGTCAGGCTGGCTGAAGCGTTGTAGGCGGGGTTATCGCAGCGTACGGTTCGGGGCGACGAGGCGGATCTTGTGGAGCGCCGGCGCCTCGGCGACCTCGGTTGTGCCGGAATTCCTATTATCGGCGTAGACCATGCCACCCGGTGTCTGGTCGTAGATGAAGCCATAGGTCGGGTAGGTCATGCCGAACCGGCCACCTCCGATCGAAACCTGGACCGCGGACCAGTTGTTGTTGCGCGAAACGTCGATCACCGGAACGTCGCGGCTCACGGTGTCGGGCACCCAGTTCGCCTGATCGACCAGGATTTCCCGGCTGTTGACGACTTTTTCCACCACGGCGACATGGCCGAGCGGGATGCGCGGACTGGAGCGGAAATTGAGCACCGAGCCCACGATGGGGCGGGAGCCGCGCGCGTAGCGCCCGGCGGCCTCGGCCCACCAGAGGAACGCATCGCCTTTGAGGTCGATATGCGACACGTCCCGCGCATAGGGCACGCACCAGAGATAGGCGGCGCGGTGGATATAGCGATGAATGAGAGCGGGATGGCGGTAATTCAGCCGTCTGACGAAGCGGCGCCGATAGACGGCATGACGGATCTCGGGGCGGCGGATGATTTTGCGGCGGGCGATCGGGTGATGGAGGACGACGTGGCGGATGATCGGCTTGTGAATGATCCGGCGTCGAACCGGGTGGCTGATCTTATGCGTCGGAGCCGCGTGGCTGGTCTGCGAAAATCCTAAAACAGCGGTAATGCAGCCGAGTACCTGTAAAACAGCCTGAATGCCCGTCCTGCCCTGTCGCATATCCTGTTCGTCCCCAGATGCTCAAGACCGCCTGCTTACGCAGTAAAACATAAATCAATCAAGCTACTATACCGGAACGTTCCGGTTTTTATTCAGCCAATGCCGCATCGCGTTCAACGCGACTCGACTTTGGCTTTGCCCCTGTGTGCGTTGCTGTTACGGGCGCATTGCAGATTCTGCAACCCTCAAACCTGGCAAAAATGTCACGGGCCAGAAAATTTTTATTTCCAGCCCGCTTTGACATGCCGATTTAGGGTGTGTCGTCATTTGACCGGGGGGGATTCCGGCGCGACCGTTTTCCTGATTCATAGCAGATCAGCATTCCGAAAGGCTGATCGATGGGGCGTTATGGGCTGAGGGCTGACCAATGGGAGCGGATTGCGCATCTTT
>NZ_JAIMBZ010000022.1:0-51987 GCF_025499445.1 Acidiphilium sp. AL | reverse complement strand
ATTGCCGCGGCGCGGCTGGCGCGGCGGGCGGGATGGCAGTTCACCACCGCCTATCACACAAGGTTCCCCGATTATCTGGCGGCGCGGATCGCGCTGCCGCGGCGCCTCGCCTATGCCTGGCTGCGGCGGTTTCACGGCCAGGGTTCCGGCACCATGGTGGCGACGCGCTCGCTCGCCGCCGAACTGCAAGCCCACGGATTTGGCAATACGCGCCTGTGGTCGCGCGGCGTCGATGCGGCGCTGTTCCACCCCGGCCGCGCCGGGCCCCTGCCCTATGAGCGGCCGATTTTCCTCTCGGTCGGCCGGCTGGCGGTGGAGAAGAATCTGACCGCGTTTCTCGATCTCGACCTGCCGGGAACCAGGCTGGTGGTCGGCGGCGGCCCGGAGCGCGCTCGGCTGGAACGGCGCCATTCGGGGCCGCGCACCCGCTTCCTCGGCGCGCTGCACGGCGCCGAACTCGCCGCGATCTTCGCGAGCGCGGATGCGTTCGTGTTCCCGAGCCGGACCGATACGTTCGGCCTGGTTCTGCTGGAGGCGCTCGCCGCCGGAACGCCAGTCGCGGCCTTCCCGGTTGCCGGACCGCGCGATGTCATCGGCGCTGCAGCCGAGCCGGTCGGCGTGCTCGACGACGATTTGCACAAGGCCGCACTCGGTGCACTGGCGATCGACCGGCGCGCGTGCCGGAGATTCGCCGAGCAATTCTCCTGGCAGGCTTGCGCTTCGCTGTTTCTGGACCATCTGGTGCCGATACGGTCGCCCGTATTGGCACCAGCCTGATGTCACACTTTCACCCGCGCGCGGCTTTCGCGGCCTCGACGATGGCGGCGAAGCCCGCAGCGTCGTCGAACGCCATCGCGGCGAGAACCTTGCGGTCAAGCTCGATATTCGCCTGTTTCAGCGCAGCGATGAACTGGCTGTAGGTCATGCCGTGCTCGCGCACCGCCGCGTTGATCCGCTGAATCCAGAGTGCGCGGAATTCGCGCTTCTTCACCCTGCGGTCACGATAGGCGTATTGCAGCGACTTTTCCAGGCGCTCCAGCGCGATGCGGTAGCTGGAAGAGGAGCGGCCGACGAAGCCTTTGGATTGTTTCAGAACTTTTTTGTGCCGAGCGTGGGTGGTCACACCCCGTTTGACGCGTGCCATGCTGCGCTCTCCTCAATCCAGACCGTAGGGGGCCCATTGCTTGACGGTTTTGCCGTCCTGCTCGGGCAGGGCCATCATGCCCCGATTGGTGCGCTTCATTTTCTGCGAGCGATTGATCAGCCCGTGGCGCTTGTTGCCGTGACCGGCCATGACCTTGCCGGTGGCGGTGATCTTGAACCGCTTTTTTACTGACGATTTCGTCTTCATTTTCGGCATTTCATACTCCTCGATGTCCGTGCCCGAAGCGCGGGTGCGCCCAAGGTGCGCGTTGTGCGGCCGGGCATGCCAATGGGCCCGGTCTCGCGACGCGATCGCGCTGGAAGTCGCGGCCTATACGCAGAACCGCGGGGAAAGGCAACAGGGGGGTTCCGGCACGCCGATCGGCCGAGCCCGGTACTCGCATCGAGAGAATCGCAAACAAAAACAAATTTCAAAAAAAATTCAGAGAAAAAATCCCAAAAATAAACGCATTGAATTACGATGAAATTAATTGAACCCTCGGAAATTTCAATTTATTGCATCGCGACACGCCCGCGTAATGCCGTTGCGCGGATGGGACAATCACAGATGGCAGGGCAACTCTATGGCGAAACGCGCTTTTTCGCAGCAATCCGACCGCGTTGCCAAAGCGCCTTCCGGCCCGGTCCGGCCCGGCCGGATGATTCTCGGCTTCCTGGACCGGATCGAGGATGCAACGCTGGCCGGCTGGGCCCTCGACCCGACCCGGCCGGACCGGCCGCTCGCGATGCGGGTGATCATCGACGGACAGATCGTCGAGGTGCTGACCTGCGACGTCAACCGGCCGGATGTCGCGACCCTCAACCTGCCCTCCACCCGAGTCGGCTTCGAATACATGATCCCGCTCCGGTTCCAGGACGGGCTGCGCCACGTGCTCTCGTTCGCGACGCTGGACGGCGATCCGATCCATCTGCCGGGACGCGGCGGCATCGTGCTGCCGGAGCTGCATTTCTGCCTGACCAGCCGCATGCACATCGACGGCGTGCTCGACGGTCTGGTCGACGGCATGATCCAGGGCTGGGTGCTGCGGATCGACGAGCGCAGCAGAACCAAGACCGGCGGCGTGCGGGTGCTGATCTCGACCAAAGGCCAGCCGATCGCAGAGCTGACCGCCGACGAATTCCGCGCCGACGTGGCCGAAGCGCTCGGCGCCGATCCGGCCTGCGGATTTTCCTATGCGGTGCCGCCGGAGCTGCGCCACGGCAAGAGCGTGGTGCTCGATTTCCACGCTATGCCGGAGCGCCAGAAGCTGCGCGGCAGCCCGCTGGAAATCGCGATCCCGACCGATGCGGAGCGGACCCGCATCGCCAATCTGATCGACCGCGCCGACGAATTGTTCCGCTACGCCTATCATCTGCGCCGCGAGCTGAAGGCGGCGCTGCCGGCCGAACGCCTGTCGCTCGGCGATTATCCGGCCTGGGCGCGGCAGAATGCGCCACTGGTGCTGCCCCGCGCCGAGGCGCGCTACGGCGCGATCGAGGGCGAGCCCCTGGTTTCGGTGCTGTGCCCGGTCTATCGGCCCGATCACGGCGAATTTCTCGCCGCAATCGATTCGGTGCGGGCGCAGACCTGGCAGAACTGGGAACTCATTCTGGTCGACGATGCGAGCCGCGACGACGCGCTGACCGAGACGCTGGAAAAGCTCGCCGCCCTCGACCCGCGCATCCGCGTCTTCGCCCAGGCGAAGAACGGCGGCATCGCCGAGGCGACCAACCGCGCGCTGGCCGAAGCCTGCGGCGGGTTCGTCGCCTTCTTCGATCATGACGATATGCTGGAGCCGTTCGCGCTGGAGGTGATGCTGCGCGCCCAGTCGGCGACCGGCACGAGATTGCTCTATTCCGACGAGGACAAGATCGACCGCAACGGGCATGTTTCCGAGCCGAATTTCAAGCCGGATTTCAACTACCGCTTCCTGCTCGATCTCAATTACATCTGCCATCTTGTGCTGGCCGAGACCGCGCTGGTGCGCGCGGCGGGCGGGCTCGACCCGCGCTTCGACGGCGCCCAGGATCACGACCTTCTGCTCCGCCTTTCCGAGCGGCTATTGCCACACGAAATCCACCACGTGCCGGAAATCCTGTATCACTGGCGGATCACGCCGAAATCGACGGCGGGCTCCGGCGCGAGCGCCAAGCCGCGCGCGGCGCTGGCCGGCGAGGTCGCGGTGGCCGAGCACCTCAGGCGCCGCAACCTGCCCGCGAAGGTGGAGCGGCGCGGCGCGCTGACCTGCTATCGGACCAGTTTCCGGCTGAACGACGATCCGGGCGTGTCGATCCTGATTCCGTTCCGAAACCACATCGACCTGACGCGCCAATGCGTCGAGGCGATCCGTAAGCATAGCGGGGGGATGAAAATAGAGATCATTCTGCTCGACAACTGGTCGCAGGGCGCGGATGCGGAGGCATTCTGCGCCGAACAGGGCAATCTGCCGGGCACCAAGGTCATTCGGATCGCCGAGCCGTTCAACTACTCGATGATCAACAATCGCGGCGTGGCGGCGGTGAAGCATCCGTTCCTCCTGTTCATGAACAACGACGTGATCGTGAGTGATCCGAACTGGCTGCGCACCATGCTGAACGAGGCGCTGGCCGATCCGCGGATCGGCGCGGTCGGCGCGAAGCTGCTCTACCCCAACGGCACAGTGCAGCACGCGGGCGTGGTGCTGGGTGTCGGCGGGGTTGCCGACCATGCGTTCCGCGGCCTGCCCGGCACGGCGCCCGGCTATATCGCCCATGCGATCGCGGCGCGCGAGGTCGCCGCCGTCACCGCTGCCTGCATGCTGGTGCGGCGCGCGGCGTTCGACGCGGCGGGCGGGTTCGACGCGGCGGAACTCGGTATCGCGTTCAACGATGTCGATCTTTGCGTCAAGATCAGGGAGGCGGGATACCGGATCGTCTTCACGCCTGACGTGGTCTGCGAACATCGCGAGAGCATGAGCCGGGGCGACGATCTCGACGAGGACAAATTGTCGCGTTTCATGCGCGAGAACGAGGCGATGCGCGACCGCTGGGACCATGTTCTGCCGCACGACCCGTTCTACAACCGGCATTTCGCGCGCGAGGGCGGGCTGTATCGCGATCTGCGCCGGCTCGATCCGCAGGACGAAATGCGGCTCGCGCGCCCGACGCCGACCCCCTATCCGATCGCGCCGGTCCGGCCGGGAGCGGCGGCGAAACCTTCACCGAAGGACCGGGCTGCGCGGAAGGCGAACGGCAAGAAGCCCGTGGGCATGAGCAAGAAGATCGCCGCGTCCAAGCTGCCGCCGATGCGCGAGAAGGCGCGCCCGCGCCGGATGACGATACAAGATTAGGACATGGTGCGAGAGGGGGGACTCGAACCCCCATGTCTTGCGACGCGCGATTTTGAGTCGCGTGCGTCTACCATTCCGCCACTCTCGCTTCCGATCGCGCCTTAGCATAGGCCGCGCGCCGCCCCAAGAGCGCATGGGTCGCGGATGGCCGATATCGGTTTCCCGCCTGTTGCCATCGCCGGTCCGCTTGGCTAAGACGCGGTTCACGGTTCCCGGATAGCTCAGCTGGTAGAGCAAGCGGCTGTTAACCGCTGGGTCGTAGGTTCGAGTCCTACTCCGGGAGCCAGTTTTCCGCCCGCGCCTATCGCTTCAGGCCGCCATCCGCTTCAAATAAACAATTTAGTGTGGTTTTTGGTTCTGAAGTTCCTACGTATTCGCGGTGGTGATTTTAGGAACTTCGGAACCACCACACTAGAATCATACGTTTGCTAGTGTCCCCCTGAAATCATGGGCTTCATTTTCGCGGTCCTGGTGATCGACTCGCTCGGCTTCGGTCTGATCGCGCCGATCCTGCCTGCCCTGGTCCAGAAACTCGCCGATGTGCCGCCCTCGCACGCGGCCTTGTGGGTGGGCGTGCTCAGCATGACCTTCGCGGCGGCCCAGTTTTTCGCGGCCCCGGTGCTCGGCCAGTTGAGCGACCGATTCGGCCGGCGCAAGCTGATCCTGATTTCCTTATCCGGCAGCGCGGCGAATTACCTGCTTCTTGCCGCGGCACCCACCATCGGCTGGCTGTTCATCGGCAGGATGATCGCGGGCGCCACCGCCGGGAATGTCTCGACGGCGAGCGCCTATATCGCCGACATCACCCCGCCGGAGCAGCGGGCGCAGCGGTTCGGCATGATCGGTGCGGCCTTCGGCCTCGGTTTCATGGCGGGCCCGATGCTGGGCGGATTTCTGGGCGCGATCGATCTGCGCCTGCCGTTTGTGATCGCGGCTTGTCTCGTCGCGCTGAACGTATTGTATGGCGTATTCGTCTTGCCGGAATCATTGCCGCCCGAGCGGCGACGGGAATTGCGGCTGCGCGATGCGACCCCGCTGGGCGCGATGCGCGTTCTGGCGGCGGCACCGCGGCTCTGGCGCCTCGCCGCCGCATGGAGCGTGCGCTGGTTCGGACTTGGCGCGCTGCAGGCGGTTTTCGTGCTGTACGCCGAACTCCGGTTCGGCTGGGGACCGCGCCAGAACGGCGTATTTTTCACCGCCGTGGGAATTGCCTCCTCGATCGTGCAATTCGGCCTGGTCAAGCACGCCGTGGGATGGTTCGGCGAACGCGGTACCGCGCTGATCGGCTTTTGCTGCAACGCGGCCGGCTATCTGATCTTCGGCCTGGCCGCTGCCCCAGCCTGGATGTTCGCCGGAGTGATCTTCATCGCGCTCGGCTCGATCGCGAATCCGGCGATTCGCAGCATGCTGTCGCGTGCGATTCCGGCGGATCAGCAGGGGCGGATGAATGGCGCGCTGTCCTCGATCGAGGGACTGACCGCGATCGTGGCGCCGCTGGCCGGTGCGGCAGTGTTCGACGCGTTCAGCCGCGATGTTCCCTGGCGGCTGCCCGGCGCGCCGTTCGTGATGGTCGCGGCGATGCTGGTCGCCGCCGCATGGCTGGTCGCAACATCGCAACCGGCCAAGGCGACATAGGAACGCTCAAAACGTCTCAAAACGAGGCGAAATCAATATATTTGACACATACTCGAAATATTTTCGAGCGCCTCTTGAAATCATTCGATATTCGGCTTTTGATCGGCCGCCGGGGCGGAAATTTTCGCGCCATTACCCACATGATGGATCATGTCGATAAGCGTTCATCTCGACCGGGCTGACCGAGCCGGCCCGACCCAAGTGACCGAAACGGGACGGTCACAGGTGGAGCGTGCTCCGTCCGCACCGTTGCGCGTGCTGATGGCCACGCGCTACGGGCGGCTGGGGGCGAGCAGCCGTCTGCGACTTCTGCAATATGCGCCGAGGCTGGCGGAATTCGGCATCGCCTGCACCGCGCGACCGTTCCTGTCGGATGGCTATATCCGCGCGCTGTATGAAGGCGGGTCGCGCGTGAAGCCGGTTCTCGCCGCCTATGGCCGGGCGGCGGGGCTGCGTGCCGCGATCCGAAACCATGATCTCGTCTGGATCGAGAAGGAATTGCTGCCGTTCCTGCCGGCAGTGCTGGAACGCGCCTTGCTCGGCGAGAAAAATTTCATTCTCGATTTCGACGATGCCTGGTTCCTGCGCTACGGCGGCGGGGGCAACCGGCTGGTGCGCACTTTGCTCGGCGGCAAATTCCCCGCTTTGCTGCGGCGCGCCTCGCTCACCATCGTCGCCAACGAGACGCTGCGCGACTGGGCGATCGGCGCCGGGGCACGCAACGTATTGCTGCTGCCCACCGTGGTCGATCTGGACCATTATCCGATCGCCGGGGAGCCGGGCGGGCCGTTCACCGTCGGCTGGATCGGCACGCCGGTCACCGCACCCTATCTCGCCAGCATCGCCGGGCCGCTGCGCACGCTCGCCGCCGAGGCGCCGCTGGAACTGCTGGTGATCGGGGCACCCGGTTTCGCGATCGACGGCGTGACCTGCCGGCATATGCCCTGGAGCGAGGCGACCGAAGCGCACCTGATCGGCCAGTGCCATGTCGGCATCATGCCGCTGCCCGACGATGCCTGGGCGCGCGGCAAATCCGGCTATAAGCTCGTGCAATACATGGCCGCCTGCCGCGCACCGATCGGCAGCCCGATCGGCGCCAACCGGGCCATCGTGCAGGACGGCGTCACCGGATTTCTGGCGGGGGATGCAGCCGCGTGGTGCGACCGGCTGCGCCGGCTGCGCGACGATGTTCCGCTCCGCCGCGCCATGGGCGTCGCCGCGCGCGAGCGCGCCGCCGAACATTACGCGCTCCAGGCGACCGCGCCGCGGCTTGCCGCGGCGATCCGCGCCATCGTCACCTCCTGACATCGGGCACGAGCGCTGCTATGGCTCCGGTCTTTCTGATGACCGACAACTGAAAACCGACGACTGAACATGGCCGGACATTCGCAATTCAAGAACATCATGCACCGCAAGGGCGCGCAGGATGCGCGCCGGGCGCGGCAATTCGCCAAGCTGATCCGCGAGATCACGGTTTCGGCACGGCAGGGACTGCCCGACCCCGCCGCCAATCCGCGCCTGCGCGCCGCCTGCGCCGCCGCGCGCCAGGCCAACATGCCGCGCGACACGATCGAACGGGCGATCAAGAAAGCCAGCGGCGGCGGCAGCGGCGACGATTTCGCCGAGGTGCGCTACGAGGGCTACGGGCCTTCGGGGATCGCCATCATCGTCGAGGCGCTGACCGATAACCGCAACCGCACCGCCTCCGACATCCGCGCCGCGTTCTCCAAGCATGGCGGCGCGCTGGGCGAGAGCAATTCGGTCGCCTTCCTGTTCGGTCGCCTCGGCGTGGTGCGCTATCCCGCCGATGCCGCGAGTGCCGACGATATGCTCGAAGCCGCGATCGAGGCCGGCGCCGACGATGTCGAAAGCGGCGCCGACGGCCATGAAATCACCTGCGCGGTGGATGCGTTTTTCGCGGTGCGCGACGCGCTGGAGCAGAAATTCGGCGAGCCCGAGACCGCGAAACTCGATTGGCGGCCTTCGACCAGCATCGCGCTGGGCGAGGATGCCGCGCGCGCGGTGCTCAAGCTGATCGACGCGCTCGACGACAGCGACGACGTGCAGAACGTCTACGCGAATTTCGAAATTCCCGAGCCGGTGATGCAGGCGCTCTCCGCCTGATCTATAGTGCGGAAATGCCGATTCGCCCGCTGCGCATATTGGGGCTCGATCCGGGCCTGCGGTTCACCGGCTTCGGCATCATCGAAGCCGATGGCAACCGGCTGCGCCACATCGCCGACGGAGTGATCGGCACCGACGGCGATGCCTCGGTGCCCGAGCGGCTGCGCGCGCTGGACGCGGCATTGAACCGCCTGCTTACCGACTTCATGCCCGATCACGCCGCCGTCGAGGAGACCTATGTAAACCGCAACGCGACCGCGACGCTCAAGCTCGGCTACGCGCGCGGCGTGGTGCTGCTGGCGCCGGCGCGGGCGGGCGTGCCGGTTGCCGAATATGGCGCGAAAACCGTCAAGCGTTCGGTGGTCGGCACCGGAGCTGCCGAGAAATCCCAGGTCGCGCTAATGGTGCGGCGGCTGCTGCCGGGGGCGGCGATCACCCGCGCCGATGCCGCCGATGCGCTGGCGGTGGCGATCTGTCATGCCCATCACCTCGCAACCGCGACAAGGATTCCCGCCGCATGATCGGCCGGCTCACCGGCGTCGCGGACTCGATCGAGGATGGCCGCTGTTTGATCGAGGTGAACGGCGTCGGCTATGTGGTGTTTCTCTCCGCGCGCAGCCTCGCCGCCCTGCCCGCACCGCCGGCGCGGGCGAGCGTTCTGGTCGAAACCCAGGTGCGCGAGGATGCGATCACCCTTTACGGGTTCATCGATCAGGCGGAGCGCGACTGGTTCCGGCTGCTCACCACCATCCAGGGCGTGGGATCGAAAGTGGCGCTCGCTTTGCTCTCGGCGCTGCCGCCGGACCGGCTCGCCGCGGCCATCGCCTCGGGCGACCGCGCTTCGGTCACGCGCGCGCCGGGGGTGGGACCGAAACTCGCGGCACGGCTGATCGCCGAATTGCGCGAGCGCGTGCTGGCGATGCCGGTCGGGGCGGTGGGCGGCCTCAACGCGATTCCGGTGGCGGCCGCACCGTCCGGTGCGACTGGCGATGCATTATCGGCGCTGATCAATCTCGGCTACCGGCGCGGCGAGGCCGAGCAGGCGCTCGCCGCCTCCATCGCGGCACTCGGTGCCGAGGCGGCGCTCGACGCGCTGATCCGTGACGGACTGCGCAGGCTGGCGCGATGAGCGAAATCGACGATCAGCGCCTAGTCTCCGGCGGCCGCGACGCGGAGGACGGCCCGGAAGCCTCGCTCCGGCCGCAAACTCTCGGAGAATTCACCGGCCAGCAAGCCAGCCGAGACAATCTTGCGATATTCATCGAAGCGGCACGCGGGCGCGGCGATCCGCTCGACCACGTGCTGCTGCACGGGCCACCCGGCCTCGGCAAGACGACACTGGCGCAGATCATCGCGCGCGAAATGGGTGTCGGGTTCCGCGCGACTTCGGGCCCGATCATCCAGCGCGCCGGCGACCTCGCGGCGATCCTGACCAATCTGCAACCGAGGGACGTTCTGTTCATCGACGAGATTCACCGCCTGCAACCCGCCATCGAGGAAGTGCTCTATCCCGCGATGGAGGATTTCGTGCTCGACCTGATCATCGGCGAAGGGCCGGGGGCGCGCTCGGTGCGGATCGATCTGCCGCGCTTCACCCTGATCGGGGCGACGACCCGGTCCGGCCTGCTCGCCAACCCGCTGCGCGACCGGTTCGGCATTCCGCTGCGGCTGATTTTCTATACCCCGGAAGAATTGACTCGAATTGTAACGCGGGCGGCGGCGCTGCTGGATATGGATCTCACGTCCGATGGGGCCGCCGAAATCGCCCGGCGCTCACGCGGCACGCCGCGCATCGCCGGCCGGCTGACCCGCCGGGTGCGAGACTTCGCCGCCGTCGCCGGCACGGTGACGGTGGATCGCAAGGCGGCGGATGCGGCGCTGAACCGGCTCGATGTCGATCAGCGCGGGCTCGATGCGATGGACCGGCGCTATCTGCGCCGCATCGCCGAGCATCACAATGGCGGGCCGGTCGGAGTGGAAACCCTGGCCGCGGCCCTGTCGGAGCCGCGCGACACGCTGGAGGATGTGGTCGAACCCTATCTGATCCAGGAAGGATTTCTCACCCGCACCTCGCGCGGGCGGATGCTCGGGCGCGAGGTCTGGGCACATCTCGGTCTCGCACCGCCGCCCGCGCCGGGCGGCCAGCAGGATCTGGCGTTCGAGTGACCGGCATGGACACTGGCATCGTCGCGGGCGGGGTTCATCGCTTTGGGCTGCGCATCTATTTCGAGGATACCGACGCGGGCGGCATCGTCTATCACGCCAATTATCTGCGCTATGCCGAGCGCGGCCGGTCCGAGGCGCTGCGCGCGCTAGGCGTGCCACACGCGGAAATGATCCGCACGCATGGCAGGATGTTCGTGGTGCACCGCGCCGAAATCGACTATGAGCGGCCCGCGCGACTCGACGACCGGCTGATCGTGGCGACTCACGTCAAGGGGATCGCTGCGGCGCGGGTGACGCTGGAGCAGGTGATCTGGCGCGAGGCGGCGGCGCTGGCGCGGGTCCATCTCGTGCTGGCCTGCATCGACGCCGCGACGGGACGGCCCGCGCGCCTGCCGGGGCCGGTGCGCGACGCGCTCGTGCGGATGCGGGCGGATGAAATCGCAGGCGGCGCTATCGCCGTGGAAGGGGTTTGAACGTGGATCAGGCTGTCAACGCCGCGGGGCTCGCAGCGCCCGGAGCCAATCTGTCACTGCTGGGCCTGTTTCTGCAGGCGAGTTTCGTCGTGCAACTGGTCATGGTGCTGCTGATCGCCGCCAGCGTGTGGGTCTGGGCGATCATCATCGAGAAATCCATCACCATCCGCCGGGTCAATCGCGACGCCGATGCCTTCGAGGACAAATTCTGGTCCGGCCGCAGCCTCGACGAGCTCTACGAGCAGGAAGGCTCCGAGCCCGGCCACCCGATGGCCGCCGTATTCGGCGCCGCGATGGGCGAATGGCGGCGATCCGCGCGGATCGCGGGCGCCGATGTCAGCCGGAGCAGCGTGAACGAGCGGGTCGATCGCGCCATGGGCGTGACCACCATGCGCGAGATGGAACGGCTCGAACGCTACATGGTGTTCCTCGCCTCGATCGGCGCGGTCGCCCCGTTCATCGGCCTGTTCGGCACGGTCTGGGGCATCATGCACTCGTTCTCGGCGATCGCGGCGATGCACAACACCAATCTCGCCGTGGTGGCTCCCGGCATCGCCGAGGCTCTGTTCGCCACCGCGATCGGCCTGGTCGCCGCGATTCCCGCCGTGCTCGCCTACAACAAGCTTTCGACCGACCTTTCGCGCGTCGCCGCCCGGCTCGAAGCCTTCGGCGCGGAGTTCAGCGCGATCCTGTCGCGCCAGTCCGAAGAGCGCGCCTGACATGGCCGGCGGTCTGCTCGACAACAAGCGCGGCAACCGGCGCAGCCGCTACCGTCCGATGGCGGAAATCAACGTGACCCCGCTGGTCGACGTGATGCTGGTGCTGCTGATCATTTTCATGATCACCGCGCCGCTGATCACCTCCGGCGTCAACGTCAACCTGCCGCACGCCAACGCCAAGCCGGTCAATACCGACGCGACGCCGATCACCATCACGGTGAATGCGGCGGGCGACGTCTATCTGCAGAATTCGAAAGTGGCCCTGGATAATCTGGTGGCGACCCTGCGGCAGATCGCCAAGAACAACACCGACCGGCGCGTGTTCGTGCGCGGCGATACCAGCGTCTCCTACGGCACCATGCTGAGAGTGATGGCGACCATCACCGATGGCGGGTTCGACAAGGTCGCCCTGCTCGCCCAGCAGCCCACCCCGTCGCGGCGCTGACCATGATCTCGGCGGAGCGCTGAAAGACCGTGGCCATGGAACCGCGATTGCGGCGAAGCGCAATCGTTTCGGCGGCAATGCATCTCGCGATCATTCTGCTCGCGATCCTCGCCCTGCCGACGGAAAAGCTGAACGCGCCGCCATCGGCCGCGGTCGATGTCACGATCATCGGGCCCCATGTGCCGCAGCAGGCGCTGCACAAAGGGAAAGTGCCGGCGCCGGCCAATACGCGCACGGTCCATAAGGCGCATCTGGCCAAGACCAAGCCGAAACCGCAGCCGAAGATCGCGCCACCCCCGCCGCCACCGCCGCCGCCGCCAGCGCCGCACGAGGAACCGAAACTGCCGCGCCCGCCGGCACCCGCGCCACCGCCGCCGCCGCCCACACATGCGCCGACGCCGCTGCCCACGCCGCCGCCGCCACCGCCGCATCCGCCCCAGAAGAAAACCGAGGTGAAGCCGGCGAAGAAACTGCCGCTGCCGCCCAAGAAACAGCCGCCGACGCCGGCGCAGAAAAGCCCGACCAGCCAGAAGCACGTGGTCAAGACGCCGGCGCCGATGAGCCAGTCGGTGCTGAACACCATCGCCAAGCTGCGTTCGCTGGAAAAGCAGAAAAAGGCGCCGACCGCGCGCTACAACCCGAAACAGGGCGGCGCGCCGCAAGGCGGCGGCACGCGGATGAGCACGGCGAATTCCGGCCTGTCGGCGGCGGACCGCAACGCGATCGGCAGCGAGGTGCAGCCATGCTGGGGGATCGACGCGGGCGCGCCCGGCGTTTCGCATTTCAGCGTGCTGCTGCAGGTGGTGACTGACGCTTCCGGCGTGGTACGCGAAGCGCGCGTGGCCTCGCAGGATCAGGGCAAGCTGGGCGACCCGATTTTCGCCGCCTACGCGCAGCGCGCGGTCGATGCGGTGAAGAACTATCAATGTGCCAAGCTGCCGCTGCCGCCCTATATGCTGGGCTCGGTTCACACCTTCATTTTCCGATTCACGCCATGAAATTGCCGATATCCTTGAACAGAGGTGCTCGATGACGACAAATCGCCCAACGCCTTTCCCACACCCGCGCCTGCCGGACACGCTGGTCGAGCGGCTGCCCGCCATCTCGCGCCGATTCATGATCGGCGCCGGTGCGGCCGGGCTGATCCTGCCGCGATTCGCGCGTGCGCAAACCGCGCCTTCCGGCAACGGTCCGAGCAACGCGATCAATGTCTCGGGCGCGCATAATGCGCCGATCCCGATCGCTCTGCCGGCTTTCACCAATGCGAGTGCCGGCACGTCCGAGGTCGGCGACCAGATCGCCCAGGTCATTACGTCGGATCTCGATCATTGCGGGCTGTTCCGCTCGATCGACCAGACCAGCTTCGTGCCGAATTCGCTCGCGAACGGCGTGCCGGTCTGGAACAACTGGAGCATTCTCGGCGCGCAGGCGCTGGTGACCGGCAATGTGACCGACCAGGGCGGCGGGCAAGTGCGCGTCGAATATCGGCTCTGGGGCATCGCCCAGCAGAAGCAGTTGCAGGGCACCGCCTATACCACGACGGCAAATAACTGGCGGCGCATCGCCCATATCATCGCCGACGACATCTATCAGCAACTGATCGGCGAAAAAGGCTATTTCGACACCCGTGTCGCCTATATTTCGGTATCCGGCCCGCCGACCAGCCCGACGCGGCGCATGGCGATCATGGATTACGACGGCGCGAACACAAGGTTCCTGACCTCCGGGCGCTGGATGGCCTTGTCGCCGCAGTTCAACCCGACGCGCCAGCAGCTCGCCTTCGTCAGCTTCGAGAGCAACCGGCCGCGCGTCTTCCTGTTCGACCTGCAAAGCGGCGCGCGCAGCATGGTCGGTGATTTCGGCGAAATGAGCATCGGCCCGCGCTTCAGCCCGGACGGAGCATCCCTGCTACTGTCGGTCACACGCGGCGGAGGGGCGATGATCGTGCGCTACGATCTGGGCAGCCGGCGGATAACCCAGTTGACCGACGCGAATTCGATCAACGTGACCCCGTCCTACAGCCCGGACGGTTCGAAAATCGTGTTCAATTCGGACCGCGACGGATCGGGCGATCAGCAATTGTTCGTCATGGGCGCGGATGGCTCGAACGTGCAGCGGATTTCCTACGGCAGCGGCCGCTACGCGGAACCGGACTGGTCGCCGACCGGCGATATGATCGCTTTCACAAAGCTTGGTTCGGGCGGATTCGGCATCGGCGTGATGAAGCCGGACGGGTCGGGCGAACGCATCCTGTCGCAAGGCTATCTCGAAGAAGGTGCGAGCTTCTGTCCGAACGGACGGGTGATCATGTTCTATCGCCAGACGCCGCTGCGGGTAGGCAACGTGTCCCATCTGGTGACGATCGGCACCGACGGGTTCAACGAGCGCATCACCCCCACACCGACCAACGCCACCGATCCGTCCTGGGGACCGCTGCTGTCTTGAGGGTGCTTCATTTGGCACCCGTGATCGGGATCGGCGCGGCGCGATAGGCGGCGAGACCGCGCGCCCCGATTCCGCCGATCGGGGCGGCGCGTGAGCTTGGCATCGCGATCGGGATGATCTGGCCGTGACCGTGCAATGCGGAAAACTGGAACCCGCCGGCGCCATAATGGCGCAACGCGATCGCACCGGGCGGTGGCGATTTCCCGACGGTATCGGGCACGACCACAGGCTTCGGAATGGCCGATACGGCGGGGATGAGCGAGGGCGCGGACGCGCTACCCTGCCACGCGGCGAGCACCTTCTGCTCGTAGGGCTGGCCGAGCGCGGGAGTTTCGGAGTGATAGGCGGCGATAGCCGGAGGCCAGCCGCCGAGACGGGATTTCAGCCGTCGCAGGAATTGCGCGCCGTAAAGGGCGTTCGCCGCCGGGTCGAGCGCTTGCGCCAGTGTCGCGAAGGCGCCGGGATGATGCTGCAGATTGATCTGCATGCAGCCGAGATCGATCGACGCAACGCCCTGGCGCTGGAATGCCGAGGCCGCCGCGATCGCCGCCGCCTCGGTCGGGTAGAAATGCCCGTTACCGTCGGCGTCGATGGTCCAGGGCCAGGGTTCCAGCCGGTCGGTTTCCGGGTCGCGCCGCCCGCTTTCGACCGTCGCGATGGCATTGAGCAATCCGGCCGGGGTATTCGCGATCCGCTGGGCCATGCCGATCGCGGCGGCGCAGAGCGCGGACGGATCGGTCACCGGCGCGAGAGCCGGCACGATCCCGGACGGCAGGGCCATGGCGGCGCCCCCGGACATCAGCCAGAGCACCGTGAGCAGCGCGAGGCCGCGAAAGCCCTTCCGTGACATGCGCCGAATTATCCGCTCGACAGGTTAATACTGGGTAATTTTTCGCCGAAAATCCTGCCGATGAGCGGCAAAATACGGAAATTGCAGGGAGATATGCGCGCATGGAACGCGATGCTGCACTGCAAAAAAGTTCTTGCGCCGGGCAGGGCGCGCAGCTATATAGGTCAGGCAACAGCGACTTGTTCGCTTGTTTGCTTTCTTGGACGTTTCCTCCCTAAACTTGGCGGCGCGCGAGCGTCGCCATTTTTTTTGATGGCGGAAATAATCCGCCAGCTCATCGGCCGATCCGGCCGCCGCGCATTCCCTTCGCCACCGGCCCGCATTACAGTCGGGAGATATCATCCGGAGGCGCCAATGCTCAACACCAGTCCCGCATTCAAGGAAAACGCCCGGCGCGCGATGGACGATGCGGGGCTGCAAAAGGCGCTCGACCGGGCAAAGAAACCCTTTGCCGCCGTGCGCGCCGCCGCCGTCGCGCGCCTGCCCGAGTTCGAGGCGCTGCGCGAGACCGCGAAGGGCATCAAGAACCACACTCTCGCCCATCTCGATTTCTATCTCGAACATTATGCCGCACGGGTCGAGGCGCAGGGCGGCGCGGTACATTGGTGCCGCACCCCGGAGGACGCGCGCACGGCAGTGCTCGATATCTGCCGCAAGGCGGGGGCGAAAACCGTCACCAAGGGCAAGTCGATGATCTCCGAGGAGATCGGCCTGAACGAATTCCTGGAGAAACAGGGAATCGAGCCGGTCGAGACCGATCTCGGCGAATATATCCTGCAGCTTCGCCACGAGGCTCCGAGCCATATCATCGGGCCGGCGTTTCACCTCAACCGCGAGGATTGGGAGGAAAGCTTCCGCGTCGCCCATACCCATCTGCCCGCCGACCGGGTGTTCCACGAGAAGCGCGACATTCAGGCCGAGGCGCGCGCCGTGCTGCGGGAAAAATTCACCGCCGCCGATGTCGGCATCACCGGGGCGAATTTCCTGATCGCCGAAACCGGAACCTCGGTGATCGTGACCAACGAGGGCAATGGCGACCTCACGCAAACCCTGCCGCGCGTGCATATCGTGCTAGCGAGCCTGGAAAAACTGGTCCCCACCGTCGAGGATACGCTGTCCTTGCTGCGGGTGCTCGCGCGCTCGGCCACCGGCCAGGAATTTTCGGTCTACACCACGTTTTCGACCGGGCCGAAGCGGGCCGATGACCTGGACGGACCGGGCGAATATCACGTCATCCTGCTCGACAACGGCCGCGCGAACATGGTGGGCACCGAATTCCAGGACATGCTGCGCTGCATTCGCTGCTCGGCCTGCATGAATCATTGCCCAGTCTATCTCACGGTCGGCGGCCATGCCTATGGCTCGATGTATTCCGGGCCGATGGGCAGTGTGCTCACCCCGGCGCTGTTCGGCGCCGAGCAGGCTCATCTGCTGCCCAACGCCTCGACCTTCTGCGGCAAATGCGAGAGCGTCTGCCCGATGAAAATCCCGCTTACCGGCATGATGCGCCACTGGCGGGAACGCGAGTTCGAGCGGCATCTCGCCCCGGCGACCGCGCGCACCGGGCTCGGGGTCTGGGGATTTTTCGTCCGCCGGCCGGCCCTGTATCGCGCGGCGACGCGCGCCGCCGCCTGGGGTCTCGGCCTCGCCGGGCGCCGGCGGCGCGGGCATTTCGCCAGACTTCCGCTCGCCGGCGCCTGGACCCGCGAGCGGGACATGCCGGCGCCGGAGGGCGAAACCTTCTTCGCCCGCTACGGGCGGGAGCAGCGCGGACGATGAGTGCCAGCAACAGGGAAAGGCGGGACGCGATCCTCGCCACGATCCGGTGCGGCCTTAAGCGCGGCGCCCTGCCCGAGGATCAGGCGATGATGCTCAGGGCGCGGCTCGCCGCCCATCCGCGCCAGGCCATCCCCGCGCGGGTCGATCTGGATCATGACGGCCTGATCGAGCTGTTCGTCGCCAATGCGACGCGGGAATACGCGACGATCGACCGGATCGCGGACCGGAGCGAATTGCCCGAAGCGATCGCTTCCTATCTGCGGACCCAGAACCTGCCGATGGAGCTGATCATCGCGCCCGATCCGGCATTGCAAGCGGTCGATTGGGCCGGAACCGCACTGCTGACCGCAAGGTTCGGCCGTGCCGCGCCCGCCGACATGGTGTCGGTGCAGGAGGGTTTCGCCGGCATCGCCGAAACCGGCACGCTGATGCTGCCGTCTGGCGCGCGGACGCCGACCACGCTCAACTTGCTGCCGGACACCGAGATCGTCGTGCTCGATGCGGCGCAAATCGTCGGCCCCTACGAGGACGCGTTCGACCGGCTACGCGTGGCTGGGGACATGCCGCGCAACGTGATGTTGGTCACCGGCCCGTCGCGTTCGGCGGATATCGAGCGCACGCTGGAACTGGGCGCCCATGGCCCGCGCCGGCTGCACATCGTGCTGGTCGGGCCCCACGGGAGCGGCTTGGATGGCGCGATCGCGTAAACCGATCCCGGAAGCCGAGCAGGAGCTTTGGGCGCGCTATCTGCGCGGCGTGCAGCCATTGCAGGGAATGCCCGTTCCGCCGGAGATCGAGGCGGCGGCGCCATCCGAACCGAAACCGGCCGCGCCTTCGCAGCGCACCGCGCGCCCCATTCCCAAGACGCCGCGTGCGGCGCCGATCGCCATCGGTACGGCACCGTCCGGGCTCGACCGCGCGACCTGGACGCGGTTCCGCACCGGCAGGATCGCGCCGGACCGCACGCTCGACCTGCACGGCATGACGGCGGCGAACGCCCATCTGGCGGTCACCGCGCTGATCGCTGGGGCTGCGGGGCAAGGACTGCGCTGTGTCGAGATCGTCACCGGCCATGGCCGCCGGAGCGGCGGCGAAGGCGGCGTACTGCGGCGCGAGGTGCCGCTTTGGCTGAATGCGCCGGGACTGCGGGCGATGATCCTCGCGATCTGCCACCCGCACGTCGCCAACGAAGGCGCGCTGCTGGTGCTACTGCGGCGGCAGCGGCCATGACGCCGTTCGGGGCGCGGCTGCGGGCGCTGCGCGCGGAACGCGGAATCACGCTGCGGGCGATGGCGGCGGCGATCGAGGTGTCGCCCGCCTATCTCTCGGCGCTGGAACATGGTCGGCGCGGCGCGCCCTCGGCCGGGCTGGTGCAGCAGATCTGTGGCACGTTCGGCCTGATCTGGGACGAAGCGCACGATCTTGCCGATCTCGCGCGCATTTCAAAGCCGCGCATCGGCCTGAACGCGGCGGGCCTGACCCCGGAGCAGACCGCCTTGGCCAATCGTTTCGCACGGCAATTGCGCCATCTGCCGCCCGAGGCGGTGGCCGCGATCCATGCCCTGCTGGATGCGACCGAGCCGCCGCCGAAGCCGCGCCTGCGCCGCAAGGCGGGCGCGGCGGGTTGATGCCCCGCCGCGGAGCGGCAAATCAAGTAGAGCGTGATGACTTTCAGTCATCACGCTCTACTCTTTGTTTGGGCGAGCAATTTCATGGCTTTGTGGATCGCTGCGCGATTCCAATTAAAGCCATATTGCTCTAATCGCGGCGAAAGCCATGATCGTCTCGTCGATATCGGCGCGCGTGATGTCGAGATGGGTGCAGAGGCGCAGCCGGGTGCGGCCCATCACCGAGACCATGATTCCCTGGGCACGCAGCGCATCCGCCCAGCCGGCGGGGTCGCGGCCACTCGCGGCGACATCGGCATAGACGAGGTTGGTTTCCGGCGTCTCGACCGTGAGACCGGGGATGCGCGACAGGCCCTCGGCAAGGCGCTTCGCATTGGCATGATCCTCCGCCAGCCGGTCGACATGATGATCGAGCGCGTAGAGGCAGCCGGCGGCGCAGATGCCGGCCTGACGCAGCGACCCACCCAGGCGCTGCTTCCAGCGCCAGGCGCGGCCGATCATGTCCGCCGAGCCGGCGAGGACGGCGCCGAGCGGCGCGCCGAGACCCTTGGTGAAGTCGATCCATACCGTGTCGAACCCGGCAGTGAAATCGCTTGCCTTAATGCCGGACGCGACCACCGCGTTCATCAGCCGCGCGCCGTCCATATGGGTCGCCATGCCGTGGTCGCGGGCGACCGCCGCAAGACTGTGCAGCGTATCGAGAGCCCACACCGCGCCGCCGCCCAGATTGGAGGTTTGCTCGATGGCAAGCAGGGTTTGCGGGGCGGAATAGCGGGACGGGCTACGCAGCACCGAGCGCAAATCGTCCACCGTGAACATCCCGCGCGGACCGGAGAGGCCAAGCACGCGTGCACCGGCCAGGGCCCAGGGCGCACCGCCCTCGGCTTCGATGATATGGGCGGTTTCGTGCGCGATGATCTCGTCACCCGGCCGGCAATGGGTGAGAATCGCGACCGAATTGCACATCGCCCCGGACGGCAGGAACATCGCCGCTTCCTTGCCGAGCAGCACGGCCACGCGGGCGCAGAGCGCGTTGACCGTGGGATCGAGGCTCAGTTGCTCGTCGCCCACCTCGGCATCGAGCATCGCCGCGCGCATCGCCCGCGTCGGCCGCGTCTGGGTGTCGGAATAGAGGTTGACCCGCACCGATGGGGCAGCCGGATCGGGCGGGATCGGAGCGTACATGGTTATCCTTTGACGGGAGCGGGAGCCGAAGCCGATGTTGCGCCGTAGATGTCGCGCGCGCGCTTGAGGAAGGCGTTGACCATGCGATGCACCGCTTCGGTGAACACAACACCGATCGCCTTTTGCAGGATGAAGCTGCTGAATTCGAAATCGACGTAGAAATCGATCACCGTGCCACCTTCGTCGGGGATAAAACGCCATTCGTTGCGCAGATACTTGAACGGACCGTTCTCGTAATGGACAAGGATGCGTTCCGGCGCGTCCAGGGTCACCCGCGACGTGAAGCTTTCCCGGAACGGGCCGAAACCGATGGTCAGATCGGCGACGAGGTTGTTTTCCTTTTGCGAGCGGATGCGCGCGCCAATGCACCAGGGCAGGAATTGCGGATATTTCGCCACGTCGGCGACCAGCGCGAACATCTGGTCGGGTCGATAGGGAACCAGCTTGCGTTCGGAATATTTCGGCACGATCAGGCGGCGAGCCGCGCGGCCCGAGCAGTCCGCAAGGCGGCGAAATCGGCATCCGCGTGGTAGGACGAGCGGGTCAGTGGCGTCGCCGACACCATCAGGAATCCCTTGGCGCGCGCCATCGCGGCCAGTTCGGCGAATTCATCGGGCGGGACGAAACGCTCGACCGCCGCGTGTTTCACGGAAGGTTGCAGATATTGCCCGATGGTCAGGAAATCGACATCGGCGATGCGCAGATCGTCCATCACCTGGCCGATTTCGGCGCGGGTTTCGCCAAGCCCGACCATCATCCCGGATTTGGTGAAGATCGTCGGGTCGATCTGCTTGACCCGATCGAGCAGGCGCAGCGACTGGAAATACCGCGCGCCGGGCCGGATCGTGGGGTAGAGGCGCGGGACGGTTTCGAGGTTGTGGTTGAACACGTCGGGACGCGCTTCGGTCACGGTCTCGGCAGCACCCGGCTTGCGCAGGAAATCCGGCGTCAGAATCTCGATGGTGGTGCCGGGCGAGGCGGCGCGGATCGCGCCGATCACCCCGGCAAAATGCGCCGCCCCGCCATCATCCAGGTCGTCGCGATCGACCGAAGTGATCACCACATGGCGCAGGCCAAGCTTGGCCACCGCATCGGCGACGCGCGCGGGCTCGTCGACGGCGAGCGGGTTGGGCATGCCGGTCGCGACATTGCAGAACGCGCAGGCGCGGGTGCAGATCTCGCCCATGATCATCATGGTCGCGTGGCGCTGCGACCAGCATTCGCCGATATTCGGGCAAGCGGCTTCCTCGCACACGGTGGCGAGATTGCCGGCGCGCATCAGCGCGCGGGTTTCGTGATAGACTGGATGGGTCGGCGCCTTCACCCTGATCCAGGCGGGTTTGCGCTGGATCGGGTTATCCGCCCGATGCTGCTTTTCCGGGTGCCTGACCCGTTCGCCGGTTGACGGACCACTGGCCCGATGGTCGATCTCGACTCGCATGATGGGTCAGAAGTGTATCGCGCGGCCGTAGGCGTCAAGCACCGATTCGTGCATCGCCTCGCTCACCGTCGGGTGCGGGAACACCGTGTGCATCAGCTCCGCCTCGGTGGTTTCCAGGGTGCGCGCGATCGCGTAGCCCTGGATCAGCTCGGTCACTTCGGCGCCGGCCATGTGGGCGCCGAGCAATTCGCCGGTTTCGGCGTCGAACACGGTTTTGACCATGCCTTCCGGTTCGCCCATCGCGATCGCTTTGCCATTGCCGATGAACGGAAAGCGCCCAACCCTGATCTTGCGGCCAGTCTCCTTGGCTTTCGCCTCGGTCATGCCCACCGAGGCGACCTGCGGCCGGCAATAGGTGCAGCCGGGGATATTGCCGGTATCGAACGGATGCGGATCGAGCCCGGCGATTTTCTCGATGCAGACGATCCCTTCGTGGCTGGCCTTGTGCGCGAGCCAGGGCGGCCCGGTGAGATCGCCGATCGCATAGACGCCCGGCTCGCCGGTGCGGCCGAAGCCATCGACCACGACATGGGTGCGTTCGACCTTCACTTTCGTGCCATCGAGGCCGAGATTTTCGACATTGCCGACGATGCCGACCGCCGAAATCACCCGCCCGGCGGTGATTTTCTGTTCCTTGCCGCCGATTTCGACGCTGACGGTGACCGAATCCTTGCTCTTTTCGGCGGATTTCACCACCACGCCGGTCAGCAGCTTGATGCCCTGCTTTTCGAACTGCTTGTGCATGAAGGCGGAGATTTCCTCGTCCTCCACCGGCAGAATTCGCGGCAGGGCTTCGATGACCGTCACCTCCGCGCCCATGTTGCGATAGAAGCTCGCGAATTCGATGCCGATCGCCCCGGAACCGATCACCACCAGGGATTTCGGCATGAGATCCGGCACCATCGCTTCCTTGTATGTCCAGATCAGCTTGCCGTCCGGCTCCACGCCGGGCAGCACGCGGGCACGCGCGCCGGTCGCCAGGATGATGTGGGGCGCCTTCAGCGTCGCGACCGGCTTGCCGTCCTTCTCGACCGCGAGCGTGTTCTTGCCCGCGAGCCTGGCCGCACCGTCGAACACCGTGACCTTGTTCTTCTTGAGCAGATGGGCGACGCCGGAGGATAGTTGCTTGGCCACTGCGCGCGAACGTTTCACCACCTTGGCGAGATCGAAGCCGATATTGTCCGCCTTGAACCCGAACTCGTCGAGATGATGCAGCAGATGGTTGATTTCGGACGATCGCAGCAGCGCCTTGGTGGGAATGCAGCCCCAGTTGAGGCAGATGCCACCGAGATGCTCGCGCTCGACCACCGCAACCTTCATCTTCAGTTGCGCCGCGCGGATCGCGATGACGTAGCCGCCGGGGCCGCCGCCCACCACCGCCACGTCGAAATTCTGCTCTGCCATGGGTCAGTTCTCCTGAGCGAGACGGCCAAGCGCCTCGCCATGCAGCCGGTAGCGGGTCCACTCGTCGAGCGGTTCGGCGCCAAGGCTTTGGTAAAAGGTGATTGCCGGCGCATTCCAGTCGAGCACCGACCATTCGAGCCGGGCACAGCCGAGACGGATCGCCTCGCGCGCGAGATGGCGCAGCAAAGCCCGGCCGACTCCCCTGCCCCGCGCATGTGGGGCGACGAACAGGTCTTCCAGATACAGCCCGGCCCGCCCGGTCCAGGTGGAGAAACTGGTGAACCAGATCGCAAAACCCAGCGACTTGCCTTGAGCTTCGGCCAGAACGGCGCGGGCGAGCGGGGTTTCGCCGAACAAAGCCGCAGACAACAGGGCTTCGGTCATCTCGACCGCGTTCGGCGCCTTTTCATAGACCGCGAGATCGCGCACCAACCCGAGCAGCGCCGGCACATCGTCCGGTGTTGCTTCCCGCAGCGCGACATCGGGTTTTTGCTCCATTACAGCATCAAACTCAGCGGCGCTTCGACGATCGCCTTGAACCTGGCGAGGAATTCCGCGCCGGTCGCGCCGTCCATCACCCGGTGGTCACAGGACATCGTCACCGTCATCATGGTGGCGACGGCGAGTTCGCCGCCACGCACCACGGCACGCTTTTCGCCTGCGCCGACCGCGAGGATCGCCGATTGCGGCGGGTTGATGATCGCGGTGAAGTGGCTCATCCCATACATGCCGAGATTGGAGATCGAGAACGAGCCCCCCTGGAACTCCTCGGGTTTCAGTCTGCCCGATTTGGCGCGCGCGGCGAGGTCTTTCATCTCGTTGCTGATCGCGGCGAGGCCTTTCTGATCGGCTTTGCGGATGATCGGCGTGATCAGGCCGTCCGGGATCGCGACCGCGACCGAAATGTCGACATCATGATAACGGATCATCGCGTCTTCGGTGAAGCTCGCATTGACCGCGGGGAACCGGCGCAATGTTATGGCGGCGGCCTTGACGATCAGATCGTTGACCGAAAGCTTGAAGGCGCCATCGCCATCTTTCGGCGATTGCGCGTTGAGGTCGGCGCGCAGCTTGAGCAGCGAGTCGATCTCGATCTCGATCGAGAGATAGAAGACCGGAATCGCCTGCGTCGATTCGACCATGCGCTTGGCGATGACCTTGCGCATGGTGGAATGCGGAATCGCCTCGTGCGGCGCGGTGATATCGGCGCGTTTCGGCGCTGCCGGAGCCGGCGCCTGTACGGCGGCTTCTTCCGGCTTGGCTTCGGGTTTCCGGCCGCGCGCGGCCTCGATATCGGCTTTGACGATTCGGCCGTTCGGGCCGCTGCCCTTCAGGGATGCGAGATCGAGTCCGGCCTGTTCGGCCATGCGCCGCGCCAGCGGCGAGGCAACGACTCGGTCGCCATGGTCGGTTTTTTGCGCCTCTGGCGCGGATTTCGGCGCTTCCGGCTTCGGCTCGGATCGGGGTGTCGGCACCGGCGTCGCCTTGGCGGTTTCCGCCTCCGGCTTTTCCGAAGACTGACGACTGGCGACCGGCGCCTGGTCCGGCACTTTCTCGCCCTTTTCGACCAGGATCGCGATCGGCGCGTTGACCGCCACCCCTTCGGTGCCTTCGGTCACCAGAATTTTGCCGAGGATGCCTTCGTCGACCGCCTCGACCTCCATGGTCGCCTTGTCGGTCTCAATCTCGGCGATCACGTCGCCGGATTTGATCGCATCGCCTTCCTTCTTGAGCCATTTCGCGAGGGTGCCCTCGGTCATGGTCGGGCTCAGCGCCGGCATCAGGATGTTGGTCGCCATGCTTTTGCTCCCTCAGAACAGTTTTTTTACCGCGTCCACCACCCAGTTCGGCTGAGGGAGGGCGAGTTTTTCCAGATTGGCCGCATAGGGCATCGGCACGTCGAGCCCAGCCACGCGGGTCGGCGGCGCGTCCAGCCAGTCGAAGGCGTGCTCGGTGATCTGCATGGCGATTTCCGCGCCGATGCCGGCGAACGGCCAGCCTTCCTCGACGCTGACGATCCGGTTGGTCTTTTTCACGCTGGCGACGATGGTGTCGATATCGAGGGGACGAATCGTGCGCAGATTGATCACCTCGGCGGAAATGCCTTGCCGGTCCAGCGCCTCGGCGGCGTTCAGCGCGACATCGACCATGATCGAGAAGGCGACGATGGTGACATCCTCGCCTGGGCGCTCGATCCTGGCCTTGCCGATCGGCAGGATGAAATCCTCATCGACCGGGCACGGATGCTTGTGGCCGTATAGAATTTCGTTTTCGAGGAAGATCACCGGGTTGGGATCGCGGATCGCGGCGCGCAGCAAGCCCTTCGCATCGGCGGCGGACCAGGGGGCGATGACCTTCAGGCCGGGGCAATGCGCATACCACGAGGCATAGCATTGGCTGTGCTGCGCGGCGACCCGCGCCGCCGCCCCGTTCGGGCCACGAAACACGATCGGGCAGCCCATCTGGCCCCCGGACATATAGAGGGTTTTCGCCGCGGAATTAACGATCTGGTCGATTGCCTGCATCGCGAAATTGAAGGTCATGAACTCGACGATCGGCTTCAGGCCGGACATCGCCGCCCCCACCGCCATGCCGGTGAAGCCGTGCTCGGTGATCGGCATGTCGATCACCCGCCGGTCGCCGAATTCTTCAAGCAGACCCTGGCTGATCTTGTAGGCGCCCTGGTATTGCGCGACCTCCTCGCCCATCAGGAACACCTTGTCGTCGTGGCGCATCTCGGCGAGCATCGCGTCGCGCAACGCCTCGCGGACGGTGATCTCCTCGGTCTTGCCCCAATCCTGCTCCGGCTCCGGCGCGGGTGCGGATCTGGGCTCCGGCTCGGGCTTCGGCGGGGCTTTGGCGGCTGCCGGTTCCTCCGCGGCCTGACCGCCGGCGGCTTTGTCCGACGCCTGGCGATTGGCGCCCGGCGACTCTTCGCCATGCTCGCCGAGCACCGCGATCGGCGTATTCACCGCGACCCCTTCGGTGCCTTCCTCGACCAGGATTTTCAGAATCTCGCCCTCATCGACCGCCTCGACCTCCATGGTCGCCTTGTCGGTCTCGATTTCGGCGAGAACGTCGCCCGATTTCACCGAATCGCCGACTTTTTTCAGCCATTTGGCGAGCGTGCCCTCGGTCATGGTGGGGGACAGGGCCGGCATCAGAACTTCGGTTGCCATGAATCAGCCCTCCACCAGAATATCGGTCCAAAGTTCGGCCTCGTCCGGCTCGGGGCTTTCCTGTGCGAAATCCGCCGCCTCCTGAATGCGCCGTTTGACGTCGTCGTCGATCGCCTTCAGCCGGTCCTCCGGCACGCCCTGGGCTTCGAGTTCCTTGCGGGCGAGGTCGATGCAGTCGTGCTCGGCGCGCATTTTCTGCACCTCCTCGCGGGTACGGTATTTCGCCGGATCGGACATCGAGTGGCCGCGATAGCGATAGGTCTTCATTTCCAGCAGGAACGGCCCCTTGCCGGCGCGGCAATGCGCCACCGCCTCCACCCCCGCCGCTTTCACCGCCATCACGTCCATTCCGTCCACCTGCATCCCCGGAATCCCCCAAGGCGCGCCGTTTCTGCTGAGATCGTGCGAGGCGGAGGCGCGCTCGACGCTGGTGCCCATGCCGTAGCGGTTGTTCTCGATGATGTAGATCACCGGCAGTTTCATCAGCGCGGCAAGGTTGAAGCTCTCGAACACCTGGCCCTGGTTCGACGCGCCCTCGCCGAAATAAGTCAGGCAGGCCCGGTCGTTGCCGCGATAGCGATTGGCGAAGGCGAGCCCGGTGCCGAGGCTCACCTGCGCGCCGACGATGCCGTGGCCGCCATAGAAGCCTTTTTCCTTGCTGAACATATGCATCGAGCCGCCCTTGCCGTGCGAATAACCGCCAGAACGCCCGGTCAGTTCCGCCATCACGCCCTTCGGGTCCATCTCGCAGGCGATCATGTGGCCATGGTCGCGATAGGAGGTGATGACCTGATCGCCCGGCTCAAGGGCGTGCTGCATCCCGGTCACCACCGCTTCCTGGCCGATATAGAGATGGCAGAACCCGCCGATCAGCCCCATGCCGTAAAGCTGGCCGGCCTTTTCCTCGAAACGGCGGATCAGCAGCATTTTCTCGTAGGCGGCGAGCAATTCGTCGCGGTCCATCGAAGGGGCCTGCTTGCTCGCCCGCTTGCGCGGCGCGGCAGAAGCCTTCGCCTTGGTCGTCGATTTCGTCTGGCGTGCCGCCATATCCCCCTCCATCGCTGTCGGCTTCAGGGCTAGATCGCCGGAACCGGCTTGAATGGCAAGCGTGTCATGGAAAAAACATTGATTGTGCAACGCAATATCGATGTTAACCGATTTATGGTTAACACCCTGTTCATGAATTCGGGATTGCCGAAACCGCCTGCTGCGAATGCCGAAAACGCAATCAAGCCGTGCGCGGGATGACGCTTATTGCGCGGCCTTGCCGGCGGGCGGCGACTTGAGCGGCACGGCGAGATCGCCGGGATCGGCGAGATCGAGCACCGAGCGCGCCTGCTGATCCAGCATATCCCCCGCGATGGCGTGATGACGCAGCGCATCGACCCGCGCCTCCCAGCGGTCGCGCCTGGCCGCGACCGATATCAGCGTGGCCTGGTCCTGGACGAGTACGTCCCGGTTACGGCGCTGCGCTTCGATGCCGCGCGAGCCGTTGATCGCGTTGAACACGAAATACAAGGTCACGGCGAGCAGCAGGAGCGGCAGGACGGCCGCCCGGATGCGCCGCTTCATGGGACAGGCCGCTTCATGGCACCGGAACCGATCACGATCATTGATGACGGCAGAATGCCCACCAGCGCTGGGGTTCCGCAAGCCCCGATCACAAACCCATCCAATCGGTCAGCGCATGAATGAAAACTTGGTAAGCCATATTTTGCCCGAATTGCCGCCCCTCCCGCGCCACGATGCCGTGTCCATATCACGAAAGCTTTAGTAGGAGTTATCGACCATGAATCGCAAACGCAATCGGGCACCGAAATTCGTTCTGGCGGCGGCGCTCGCGGCGATCGGTCTTGCGGCGACCAGCAGCGCCGCCTTCGCGGACCCGCCTTGGGCTCATGACGGCTGGCACGGCCGCGGCGGCTGGCACCATCGCTGGCACCGGGACGATGACAACGGCTGGGGCTGGCGCGGCGGCTATTACGCACCGCCCCCGGTCTATTACGCGCCGCCCCCGCCGCCAGTGTACTACGCACCGCCGCCGGCCTATTACGGGCCGCCCAGCCTGGCGTTCGGGATCAACATCCCGCTCGATGGCCGGTAACGTCGGCCCTCGATCTCGTCCTCGGCCTCACCCGGTCTCGATCGCGGTAAGGCCGGCGGCAAGCGCTTCCAGCAGATCCGGCAGAGCGAGCGCGACGCAGCCCGCGGTCGGCGCGTAATCCGCGCGCGCGACATGCAGGAAAATCGCTGAGCCGGCGCCCCGAATCGGCGGCGCATCGTTCCAGCCGAGCACGCCGATCACGTCATACAGCCCGTCCGCGCGCCATAATTCCTCGTGGTGCGCCGGATGCGGCAGGCGGATCATCCGATTATAGTCGGGGTGGGCGGGATCGTCGCACCAGCCATCGTCACGCGCGATCGGCTCGATCGGAACCGCGCAGCGCGGCGCGGCAAGCCGGTCGGCGCGGAACAAAACCCGGCGCAGCGGCAAAACCCCGCACGGCGTGCCGCAATCGCCTTCCTCCTTGCGAGCCACGATGCCCCGCTCGCCGATCGAAACGCGCCATTGCCGGCCGCCCAGGCGCAGAAACCCGTCGCCCGCGACGCGAGCGGTCATGGCGCGCCGGTCAGTCAAGCAGATGCCCGAAGCGGCGCGCCTTGGTGTCCAGATAAGCGTCGTTCACGCCGTTCGGCGCGAAGACATGCGGCACCCGCTCGGCGACATCGACCCCGCAGGCGGCGAGCCCCGCCATTTTCTCGGGGTTGTTGGTCAGCAGGCGAATGCGCTTGAGGCCGATCGCATCGAGCATCGCCGCCGCAATGTGGAAATTGCGTTCGTCGGCCTGCCAGCCGAGCGCGCGATTGGCGTCCACCGTGTCGAGCCCGCGATCCTGCAACGTATAGGCGCGCAGCTTGTTGATCAGGCCGATGCCACGCCCCTCCTGCGCCAGATAGAGCACGACGCCGGCTCCTTCCTCGGCCATGCGGCGGATCGCGCCCTTCAATTGCGGTCCGCAATCGCAGCGCAGCGAGCCAAGCAGATCGCCAGTGAAGCATTCCGAATGGATGCGCACCAGCGGCGCCGCCTTGGCGGCGGGAGCGCCCACCAATATGGCCATGTGCTCGATTCCCTGGTCGAGCGCGCGGAAGGCGATCAGCCGCGCATCCGGCGCATCCTCCAGCGGAATTTCCACCTCGGCCACCCGGTTGAGCGTTGCCGCTAGATTGGTGGGGTAGGCGAGCAGATCGGCCGCCGGCACGGCGAGCAACCCGGCACCCAGCGGCAGCGACGCCCAGCCCGGCCGCACCGGGGCCACGACCATTGCCGGCAGCAGCCGCGCCAGCTTGCCCAGCGCGAGCGCCGCCTCGGCCTGGTCGGGAACCGATGTCAGGGCAAAACTGGGCATGATCTGCTCGAGTGTCGGGTCGGCGACGCGCCGCAGGGTCGCGGCGTCGATCAGCGGGCGGGCGAGCGCGAGGGCGACCGCCGGAGCGGTTTCCGCCAAGGGTCGGCGCAGCACGGCGGCGGCGCGCGCGGGCGCCAGCAGCAGCGACGCGGGCCCGGCCGCGAGACGGTCGATCAGATGCAGCCCTTCGGCCCCCACAGTTTCGGCGGGTGCGACGATCAGCGGGTGCTGTCCGGCCAGCACCACGGGAACCCCGCGCCGCGCGTCGGCCACCGCGCGATGCACCGCGCGCGTCCGCGGCGCGCCGATCGGCGCCGATGCGTCGGGACCGCGGCCGGACACGGCGGGCGTTGCGGAAATCATGGCAATCCAGTCATCTCAATCTTATATCCAGAACGCTAATATGGATCGGGCCGACTGGTTCGGCCAGAGCGGAGTCCGGTTCGCCCGCAGCGCAACGACGCATAACGCTCATGTGAGCGATCCGGGAGCGAAAATATCGGCCGTGGCGAGAGAATCGCCATAATTGGCCTATAATGGCCCATGCAGGCGTCGCGGCCTTGATGCCGCGCTGCCGGAGATCGAGCGTTCGAGGGGAATAGCACCATGACGGCCCACCATCCGATCCTGATTGTCGACGACGACCCCGCTCTGCGCGGCACCCTGACCGAGCAGTTGCTGGCCGACGCGGAATTCACCCCCGCCGAAGCCGGCTCGATCGCCGAGGCCGAAGCGATGCTCGCGAAACCCGACCAGCGTTTCGATGCGATCATTCTCGATGTCGGCCTGCCGGACGGCGACGGACGGAATTTCTGCGCCCGGCTGCGCCAGCAGGGAGTAAAGATCCCGGTCATCATGCTCACCGGCTCGGCCGAGGAGCAGGATGTGGTGCGCGGGCTCGATTCCGGGGCCACCGACTATATCGCCAAGCCGTTCCGGCTCGCCGAATTGATGGCGCGGCTGCGCGCGCATCTGCGCAATTTCGAGAATAGCGAGGATGCGGTGTTCCAGATCGGCCCGTACACCTTCCGCCCGGCGGTGAAGCTGCTGCACGAACCGGTCAAGAACAAGCGCATCCGCCTGACCGACAAGGAGGCGGCGATTCTGAAATACCTCTATCGCGCCGGCGGCAAATCGGTCGGCCGGCAGGTGCTGCTGAACGAGGTATGGGGCTACAACGCGGCGGTGACGACGCATACGCTGGAAACCCATGTCTATCGGCTGCGCCAGAAAATCGAACCCGAACCGGCCCAGGCGCGGCTGCTGATCACCGAGGGCGGCGGATACCGGCTGAACCAGGAGGCCGGCCCGCAGGCGGCGTGACGGGCGAACCGCGACCGGCTATACAACGGGCACGTCTCCGTAGCTCAGCAGGATAGAGCACAGGATTCCTAATCCTGGGGCCGTGGGTTCGAATCCCGCCGGGGACGCCATCGCCTTTAACCTGTTGAAAAACAACGATTTATTTTGTGCCGTCCCGCTGATGCGACACACGCTTGTGCCACACATGGGAATCCAGGATGGCGTTGTGTTCGTTCGTCGAGAAGCGGCGAAACCGGTATTATTTTCGGGCGCGGCTGCCGGTTGATATCGCGCGGGCGATAGGCCGGAGCCACGTGGTTGCGTCCCTCGGATACGCCGCAGTTCACACCCCGCCAATGCCATATGCCTTGCTCAAACTCGCGGAGAAAAATGCGTAATCAGGTAGAGCTTTATCCGTGAGCCAAAGCGAACGGAAAATGCTCTAATCATCCGATCTTATCTTGAAGCGTGCCATTGCTACCCTCACTCCGCCGCCTCCGCGTAGTCCGAGAGTGGCGCGCAGGTGCAGATGAGGTTGCGGTGCGCAGCGCTACCCTGGCACCGGCCACTCCGACAGAAACGCTTACCGACCGAAACAACGCCGCGCGCGCCGTCAGCTTTGCGCGCGAGACCAAACCGGGATCTCACCCGTCACACGGCATCGGGCCGCCGACGCGGACACCTCCGTCTCTCCCGCCGGCCGGTACAGGCCCAGGGAATAGCCGAGCCACGCAAGCCCCGATTTGCGGGTCGCGACGCAAGCATCACCATGCTCACCAGCGCCAAGAGGCGCAGGATCGCGGGGGCGGCGAACTGGTCCGCCGATATCAGGGCAGTGCGGTCAAAGGCAGTGTAACCCCAGTGTCCGCGCCCCGATGTTGGCGGGGCCCGGTACGCGGAGGCAAAGGTGTGCTCTGACTGAAAGTGATTGACACGCGCCGATCTCGATACCACGATACCGCTTAGGCGATGGGGTTCGCCGTAAAACCGCCCTTGGGGCTGATGACTCCTGTTCAGGTCCGTATTTGCGGAGGCGAACAGGTGTCTGAACGACGATTGTTCACGAGGGTGGCTGTGTGTGCGACCCGCGCCCGATGTGGAACACACTGCCGATGACCGTGCGCGATGTCGTTCTCCAGATCGCTCAGGTCGGGTTCACCATCGGCGCGGCTCCCCTCATCCAGGGCTGCATCGTCCAGTTCGAGGAGCGCGTGCAGCGCGGCCGGGGGCCGGGCATTTTTCAGCCCTATCGCGATCTGTGGAAACTGTTCCATAAGCAGATCGTCGTGCCCGAAACGGCATCCTGGCTGTTCTGGATCGCGCCCGTCGTCGCGTTCGTCTGCATGATGACGGTGCCGATGCTGATTCCGGTGCTGACCAATTTCCCGCTGCCGCTGTCGAACATGGGCGATATTCTCGGCGGCGGCCTGATCCTGACGCTCGGTTCGTTCATGATAACGCTCGCCGGCCTCGATTCCGGCAGCGCCTATGGCGGCATCGGGTCGAGCCGTTCCGCGATCATTTCGATCCTCGCCGAGCCGACCCTGATCCTCGTGTTTGTCGGGATAACGCTGTTCGCCCGCTCGATGCTGCCCTTCGTGGTCAATCATCTGCTGGTCGCGAAGCCCGCGGTCTATCTCGGTCCCGCCCATCTGTTCCTGGTCGCCGCTTTCTTCATTCTGCTTACGGTGGAAACCGACAAGCTGCCGATCCATTCGAGCACCCATATCGAAGTCTACATGATCGAGGAAGCGCGGATTCTGGAATATTCCGGCCCGCTTTACGGACTTCTGAAATGGGCGTCGATGATGAAGCAGTTCGTCCTCTATACCATTTTCTGCAACGTTCTGGCCCTGCCGTGGTTCATGTCCTCCAGGGGGCTCGCGGTCGGGGTGATCGGCGCCGGCATTGCGGTGATCGTAAAATTCGTTCTGGTCGCCGGCGCGATCGTGGTGGTGGATACGATCCAGTCGCGCCTGCGATTCTACCGCTATCAGGAACCGCTGGCGGCGTCGTTCCTGCTCGCGGTGCTGGCGATCATCAGCACGCAGATCGGCTGATCCGATGACCGCATTTCACGCGAGCCCGGTCGTCGCCTCGATCTTCAGCCTGATCGCGATCGCCAGCCTGCTGCTTGCCTTCGTCATGCTCGGTTCGCGCTGGATGCGACATTACCTGATGGCGTTCGCCGCGCAATCCTGGCTGATCGCGATTCTGTCCGCCTCCGTCGGCTATATCGATCGCTATCCCGAACTTTACGTCATCGCGATCCTGACCGCCTTGTTCCGCGGCCTGCTGCTGCCCTACCTGCTGCTGCGCATCGTGCGGCGGATGAATGTGGAGCGCGAAATCGTCCCGGTCCTGCAACCGAGTTCGAGTCTCGTCATCGGAGCGATTTCGGTCGTCTTCGCGCTTGCAGTCGCCGAACACATCGGTACATCGCTCGACCTGTCCAGCAAGGTCGTCATTCTCGCACTGACCGTGATGCTGTCGATGAAGCTGATCGGCTACCTGATGTTAGCGGCGCGCCACGAGGCGGTCAGCCAGGTGCTTGGGCTGCTGGTGCTCGAGAACGGGATTTTTCTCGGCACCCAGATCCTGGTTCCCGGAATGCCCATGCTGCTCGAACTCGTCATCCTGTTCGACCTGCTGATCGTAGTGGTCTGTTTCGGCGTTCTGGTGCGCTATCTGATGGGGCAGGTCGGCAGCACGAGCACGCTGCACCTCCGCCGGCTGGTGGGCTGAATGACCGGCCTGTTCGCCATCGTTCTCGTTGCGGCGCCGACCCTCGCGGTGCTGGCGATGCTGGTCGCGCCGCGGCGGGAATTCGCCGAAATCGTCAATCTTCTGGCAAGCATTGTTTCGTTCGCGGCGTCGATCGCGTTGGCGCTGACGGCGCCGCCCCACGGTGTGACGTTCCTGTCGCACTATGTCATCGTCGATCCGCTCGGCGCCTGGATCATCCTGTGCGCGGCCATCGTCTATCTGCTCGCCTCGATCTACGCGCTGGGCTACATGCGCACGCTGGACGAGGATGAGCGCCTGCCGCGCTTCTACCAGTTGTTCGCGACCTTCGCCCTGACGATCTTCATAGCACCCCTGATGAACAATCCAGGCGTCTACTGGATCGCGATCGAAATGACCACGGTGGTCAGCACCTTTCTGGTCGCCTTCGAGCAGGCGCCGGAAGCGATCGAGGCCGGCTGGAAATACATCATCGTCGTCTCGGCGGGCATCACCCTCGCTCTGCTCGGCACCGTGCTGTTCTACTGGAACGGAACCTTCGTGCTCGGCCCGACCTACGACATGACCTGGGCGATTTTGCGCCATGCCGCGCCACGGATGAATCACCCACTGCTTCTGCTGAGTTTTCTGCTCGTGCTGGTCGGCTACGGCACCAAGGTCGGTCTCGCCCCGATGCACACCTGGCTGCCGGATGCGCACAGCGAAGGTCCGACGCCGGTTTCGGCGATGCTCTCGGGCGCCTTGCTGAACACGGCGATGGTTGGAATCGTGCGGTATCTCGCGGTTCTGCACGGCGCCGCGATGGTCGCCCTGCCGGGGCAGATCCTGGTCGCCTTCGGGGTGGTCTCGCTCGTGGTGGCGGCCTTGTTCATCGTCCGCCAGCGCGGCGTGAAGCGGCTGATGGCCTATTCCAGCGTCGAACACATGGGAATCGTCGCCCTCGGCTTCGGCTTCGGCGGCCCGCTCGGCGTCGCCGGGGCGATGTATCACATGCTCAACCATTCGCTGAACAAATCGCTGATGTTCTTCGGCGCCGGCAACGCGATGCGCAGCTACGGCGCCAAGGCGATGGCGCGGATCACATCGTTCGCGCGGCATTTTCCGGTCTCCGGCGCGCTGTGGCTGGCCGGCGCGGTCGCGATCACCGGCGCGCCGCCATTCGGTCTGTTCGCCAGCGAACTCACCATACTGCGCGCCGGTTTCGCCGGCATCGGGCTCTGGGCAGCGATCGTCATGGCGGTCCTGCTGATCGTGATCTTCATCGGATTCCTCAATCATTTCCGCCTGATGTATCATGACGGAGCCGAGCCGGATTCGGCCCCCGCGCCGGTCAGCCGCTGGTGCGTGGCGCCGATGTGGTTGGCGCTCGTGCCGCTGCTGATCTTCGGGCTGTGGTGGCCTTCCGGCTTCTGGCGCGACTTTCAGACCGTCGCGCACGACATCGCGGGCGTTCCGGCTGTCGCGGCCCGCCAGCAGGCGCAAACCACGTCGCCTGTCGTCCCGAGGCGTCCGGCATGAACGCGCCGAGCGTTCGCTCGATCGAGGCCGCCATGCTGCGGGATGCCGCAAAAACCCTGCGCACCGAAGGCGGCCGGATGATCATGGCCTACGCGCTGACCGGCGACGACGATGCGCCCGAATTGCGCTACGTATCGGCGCCTTCCGGCGCGCAGGTGTTCGATCAATGGCAAATCCAGGGTGGCAATGAGGTTCCGAGCCTCGCCGAAATCTGGCCGTTGCTCGGTTGGTACGAGCGCGAAATCGCCGATCGGCACGCAATCCGTTTTACCGGCCATCCCGAACCGTTTCCGCTGATCCAGCCGCTCGGCCGCGCGGAATCGGACGATTGGCGGCAATTACCGGATGTCGAGGGCGAAGCGGTGCAGTTCCTGCCGTTCGGACCAGTGCGCGCGGGGGTCGTCGAGTCCGCCGAATTCACCTTCTTCTACATCGGCGAGGCGATCCTGCATTACGTCCCGCATCTGTTTCTCAAGCATCGCGGCATGGAGGAGCGGTTCGTCGGTTGCGACATCGAAACCGGCGCGGTGCTCGCCGAGCGCGTTTCGGCGGTCGGCAGCGCGGCCCACGCGCTCGCCTATTCGCAGGCGATCGAGGCGGCCTGCCGCGTCACCGTGCCGGATCGCGCGCTCTACCAGCGCGTTATCATCGTCGAACTCGAACGGCTCTACAATCATCTGCACTATCTCGGCCATCTCGCCGACACCACGACTTTGAAAGTTGGCCACGCGGAAGGCGTTCTGCTCGCCGAACGGGTCAAACAGATCAACGCGCGCGTCACCGGCAGCCGGTTTCTGCGCGGCGCGATCGCGCCCGGCGGACTCCGCCGCATCCTCGACACCGACCGGCTCTCCGAGACGCTGGATGCGCTGCGCGAGCCGATCCGCCGCTATATCGCCCGGCTCGATCGTTCGGAGAGTTATTTCGACCGACTCGCCACCACCGGTCCGCTGCCCCGCGCGGTGGCGTTCGATCAGGGCGCCACCGGCCCGATCGCCCGCGCCTCCGGCCTCGATCGCGATCTGCGGCGCGACCACCCTTACGCCGCCTATGCCGACGACAATCTGAACCTTACTGTTGCCGGGCATCAGGACGGCGACGCCAATGCGCGCGCGCGGGTGCGCATCGCCGAAATCGACGCCAGCATCACGATGATCCGGCGCGCCCTCGCGGTGCTGCCGGATGGGCCGATCCGTGTTCCCTGCCCGCCGGTAGCTCAGTCCGAGGCGCTCGGCTGGGCGGAATCGCCGCGCGGCACGCTGATCTACGCCGTGCATTTCGACGCCGCCGGCCGCCTGGCGCGGGTCAAGATCAAGTCGCCCTCGTTCTCGAACTGGCGGGTGTTTCCCTACACGGTTCACGAAACCAACATGATGGACTACGCGATCAACGAGGCGAGTTTCGGCCTCACGATTTCCGGCTGCGCACGATGAGGAGAGTGGCATGGCGCTCTGGACCCTGATCGGACTCGCCGAAGGCCAGGCGACCACGCGCTGGCCACTGGGCGAGGGACCTGATGGTCAGGCCGGCGGACTCGGAATGCCGCGCCTTGATGCGGCACAATGCGCCGATGGCTGCGCCGATTGCGCCGCCGCCTGCCCGACCGGCGCGATTGCCCTGGCATCGGCGCAAAACCCCGTGCTGGATTACGGCAAATGCGTGGTCTGTCAGCGCTGCGTCGAGGTCTGCCCGACCGGCGCGCTTTCCGAAAGCCATGACTGGGCCTTCGGAGTGCGCAACCGCGCCGATCTGATCACAGCGCCGGCCGAACCCGCCGCCCATCCCGCCGCGCCATCGCGCCGAGGCTTCCGGCGCAGCCTGCATGTTCGCCATGTCGATGCCGGGTCCTGCAACGGTTGCGAATCCGAACTTCAGGCGCTGAACAACCCGTTCTACAATCTGCACCGGCTCGGCATCTTCTTCACGCCCTCGCCGCGCTTTGCTGACTTGTTGTTAGTAACCGGCCCGGTGACCAAAGCCATGCTGGAGCCGCTGCTCCGCACCTATAAGGCGATGCCCGAGCCGCGCTGGGTGATGGCCTCGGGAAGCTGTGCTGTCTCCGGCGGCATCGCGCCGGATGGGCCGTGCCTGAACGGCCTTGATGCGGTGCTGCCGGTCGATCTCTATTTGCCGGGCTGCCCACCTAATCCCGCCGCGCTGATCGAGGCGCTGCTGCTGTTCCTCGACCGGATGCCCCAACGCGTCCACCAGGGGCGGATCGATGGCGAATGACCTGATCGCCGCCGCCGCCACGCTCTGGTGCCTCGCGGCGCTGCTCGCGCTCACCGGCGTGGCGCCAACCGCCGGCCGCCTGATTGCAGCCCTCGGCTGCCTCGCCGGCATCGCTGCGGCGATCCTCGCTTTGCCGGACGGAACCTCCGCCGTAGCATTGCCGTTCCTGCGCATCGCCGACAGCGGATCAAAATTCCGCCTGACCCCCGATGCGCTCTGGCTGATGGGATTCGGGCTGGCGCCCGCCACGCTGGTCGCTTTGCTCGGCTCACCCGCCCGACACGGTGGGCGAAGCTGGCTGTTCGGCCTCGCGATGAGCCTGCTCGGCGCGCTCGGAGTGTTCGGTCTGCGCAACGGCGCGCAGTTCCTGATCGCCTGGGAAATGATGAGCCTGGGCGGTGCGATGATGATCCTTGCCGAAAGTCTGGCGACCAAATCCGGTCAGCGCGCGCTGTTCATGCTCGGGCTGCTGGAGGTCGGCGCGATCGCCTTGCTGGCCGCGATCCTGGCACTCGGCACGGCAGGCGGCGGCCTTGGTTTCGCGGGATTCCACGCGGTGTCGGCACATCTGCCCGGCGCGGTCGCCGCGATCGTCGGCGTGCTTCTGATCCTCGGTTTCGGCGCCAAGCTCGGGTTGCTGCCGTTCTACGAATGGTTTCCCGGCGCCTATGGCGCCGGATCGGGCGCCACCGGGGCGATCATGTCCGGCGTCATCCTGAACGCCGCGTTCTTCGGTCTCGCACGCGGCATGTTGAGCTGGGCGCCGCAATCGTTCGACCAGGGTTTCGGCATTCTGCTCTGCGCGCTCGGCGTGGTCAGCGCCATTCTGACCACGCTCTACGCATTCCAGCAGGAGGATTGGCGCGCCTTGCTGGCCTTTTCCTCGGCCGAAAACGCCTCGATCGCGGTGATCGCGCTCGGCACCTGCCTGCTGTTCCGCGCCGGCCACGAACCGATGCTCGCCGGCCTCGCCTTCACCGTGGCGCTGCTGCACCTCGCGGGCCACGCCCTCGCCAAGGGCTGCCTGTTCCTGAGCGCCGACGGGATTTTCCTGGCCACCGGCGACTACGCCATCGTCCAGCGCGGCGCGTTGCGGGCGAACCGGCTGATCTTCGGCGCCGGCGCATTGTTCGCGGCGATGAGCCTTGCCGCGATGCCGCCGCAGGCCGGGTTCGTCTCCGAATGGTTCATGTTCGAGACCGTGTTCCAGGGTTTCCATCTGCCCGATCTCGCCGGCCGGCTGACCCTCGTGCTGTCCGGCGCGGGATTGGCGCTCACCGCCGCGATCGCCTTCGCCACCTTCGTCAAGCTGTTCGGCATCGGCCTGCTGGGCCGGTCGGACGGTACGCCGGTCCGGGTGAGGATCGGCCATGCCGCCGCTGTCGGCGCTCTCGGCCTTGGCGTTCTCGCGCTCGCGGTCGGGATGCCGATCTGGCTCGGCGCGCTCAACCAGACCGATCTCGCGCGGTTCGGCGCCGATGCCGCCGCGCACATGACCGCCGGCTGGATATTGGTGCCGCTGACCGACAAATTCGCCTTCATCTCGCCCTCCAAGCTGATCATCGCGATGCCTCTGCTCGCCCTGTTGCCGATCGGGCTGCTCCTGGCCTCGAAACGTCTGAGGGTGCGGCGCAGTCCGGTCTGGTATGGCGGCAGCCCGCAGGACCCGGTCCGCGCCGCGACCACCGCACTGACATTCTCGAATTCGCTCCGCACCTTCTACAGTTTCGTCTATCGCCCGAGCGCCGAAGCAGGGCGGGAGACCAGCGTCTCAGATTATTTCGTCAGGCGGCTCAGCTTCGAGCACGACGTTGCGCCGATCTTCGGTCCTCTGCTGTTCGCACCCCTGGTGCGGTTCATCACCAACCTCGCCCGGCGCATCCGCGTTCTACAATCGGGCCATCTGAATCTCTATCTCGCAATCCTCGGCCTGTTGCTCGTCGTCATTCTTGTGATCTCCCTGTTCTGAAACATCATGGGGTTTCTCATGATCCGAAGGCTGTTCGTCATTTTCGCCCTCGAACCCGAAACCCTCACCATCGTCGAGAACGGTGAGCTGCTGAAAGCATTACTCTATGTAGGGCTTTCGGTCGTGTTTGGCTTTATCGGCGTGTTCTTCGGCACCTATATCGCATGCAACTTGTAGGGCCGAACTTGATGGCGGAACGAGACGGTATGCATCCGGTCAGCATCCTGTTCCCCGCGATTATGGACGCCATGCCGCCGCCGCAGGATGTTTCGACCCTTTTTGCCGATCTTGCGATCGACCGGATCCTGGCCGCCGTCACGGCAGGATTCGAGGCTTATGATCTCAAGCCGCTGTTCTCCTGCGTACCTCACGACCGGGCAGTGATCGACTACCGGCAGGCCGTGCTGCGCGACACATCCGACCAGACGACCGGTGCCGTGCTCCGCCGTTTCGCCACCGAGATGCGCCGGGTGCGCGAACAAGCTGATTTTGCAGAGAAATCCCACTACCCGCACCAGCAGGCGGCGCGGTTCGTGACCGCCATCGGCCATTACTGTGACGGTCTCGTTGCGCTGGCGGACGGACTTGATGCCTGCTCCCTGTACTCCAAAGGACTCACGACGTTCCGCACGGCGCTGCGCGAGCATGTCGCATCGCCCGGATTCGGCACGCTGCGCGATGGAGTAGCGGAGAACCGCTCAGCACTCGGCGCCATCCGCTATACGGTGCTGATCCGCGACAGCATGGTTACGGTGCGGGATTTCGAAGTGGAGCCCGACTACAACGCGGTGATCGCCGGCCTCTTCGCAAAATTTCAGCAAGGCAGGGTCAAATCCCACGAATTCGAGAGCAACCGGTCGACGGTGACGATGAATCATGTCGAGGCCGAAATCCTCAATGGAGTCGCGCTTCTGAATCCGCCGATCTTCGCGAAGCTTCATGCATTCGTCGCCAGCCACCGAGATTTCATCGATCCGGTGATCCGGCGCTTCGACCGCGAGAGCCATTTCTACATCGTCTGGCTCGACTTCACTGGCCGGCTCGCCGCGAATGGTCTGGATTTCTGCTATCCCGAGCTTGTGGCCGACCATGTGATCCGCGTCACGTCCGGTTTCGACCTCGCGCTGGCGGAGAAGCTGCGCGTGGAAAAGCGGCATGTCGTCACCAACGATTTCCATCTCGAAGACAAGGAGCGCATCTTCGTCGTCACCGGTCCGAATCAGGGTGGCAAGACGACCTTCGCCCGCATGGTCGGCCAGATGCACTATTTCGCCAATCTCGGCTGCACGGTGCCAGGACGATCCGCGCGGCTGCATCTGCTCGACCGGATCTTCGCCCATTTCGAGCGCGAGGAGGTGCTGACCACGCTGCGCGGCAAGCTGCATGACGATCTGGTGCGCATTCGCGCCATCCTCGACGCCGCGACTTCGGACAGCCTCATCGTCCTCAACGAGATCTTCAATTCGACCGCACTGAAGGATGCGAGTTTCCTCGCCGAGGCGGTGCTGCGCCGGATCATTGCACGTGGCGCGCTTGCCGTCTGCGTCACCTTCATGGACGAGCTTTCCGTCCTTGGGCCCGAAACCGTCAGCGTCACCAGCATGGTCCAACCCGACGATCCGGCAGAGCGCAGTTTCAAGGTCGTTCGCCGTCCGGCCGACGGCCTCGCCTACGCGCTCTCCATCGCGGAGAAATACGGCGTCACCTATCGGCGTCTGAAAGAGCGGCGTTCATGAAGGCGCGGCTGATGTTCCCCGCCCGCGACTTCGACCCCGAGGCCCAGCCTCCGGCCGGCATCGCCGATCTCGTGCAGGATCTCGAGATGGAGTCCCTGTTCGCCGCGATGGCGGACGGCGACAAGTTTCTCGGCGAGATCGCGCACAAGGTCGTGCTCACCGGCTTCCGCAACGATCGCGACACGATTCGCCATCGGCAGGACGTTCTGGACGATTGCATTGCGCATGAGAACCTGATTCGCACGCTCTATGAACTGGCAATGGCGCCATTGGAAGTGCTGCGCAAGAACCTGTTTTTCGGCCTGACCAGCCGGCACCCCGAAATCACCCTGAGCGGCGCGGTTCGGCTTCTGCAAGGGCTGCGCGGGGTGATCGGCCAACTCGCCGACTTCGCGACACACCATGCCGAGACGTTTCGTGCTAGTGGGTTGCGCCGGCTTTGCGCCGTGCTGATGCGCGAGCTTGATTCCGATTATCTCGCCATGGTTGATCAACACTTGGCTCAGTTGCATTTTCGCTCCGGCGTGCTGTTCAGCGCTTCGCTGGGCCCCGGCAATAAAGGCCAGGACTATGTGCTGCGCCATTTCGTGCCGCGGCGCTGGGGCTGGCTCAAGGATTTGTTACAGAGCGGACCGCCAAGCTATCATTTCGCCATTGATCCGCGTGACGAAGCTGGGGGGCGCGCGCTCTCCGAACTGCGCGATGAAGCGCTGGCGGAGACCGCGCAGACGATGGCGCAGGTATGCGATCATATCCTCGACTTTTTTGCAATGCTTCGAGCTGAGCTCGGATTTTATATCGGCTGCCTCAATCTCCGCGCCCATCTGGCCACGAAGCGGGCACCGATGTGCCAGCCCGAGATTGCTCCACCCGGCGAGCAGTGGCTCGAATTCACCGATCTGCGCGATCCCTGCCTGTCGCTGGCGATCGAAGGGGAAGTCGTTGGCAATGATTGCGCGGCGGATCATGCGGCATTCGTGATGATTACCGGCGCCAATCAGGGTGGCAAATCGACCTTCCTGCGCAGTATCGGGCTTGCGCAAATGATGATGCAGGCGGGAATGTTCGTCACCGCTCGGCGCTTTTCCGCCGATTTGCGCGATGGCGTGTTCACCCATTACCATCGACGCGAGGATCCGGGTCTGAATAGCGGCAAGTTCGACGAGGAGCTGCGCCGGATGAACCGCATCGTCGATCGGGCGGGCCGGGCGCCACTGTTCCTGTTCAACGAATCCTTCGCCGCGACCAACGAGCGCGAGGGCTCGGAGATCGCTCGCCAGATCGTCACCGCGCTGATCGAGACCGGGGCGCGCGTCATTTTCGTGACCCACATGTACGCCTTCGCCGAAGCGTACATGAAGACAAACAAGGTCACGGTTCGCTTCCTCCGCGCCGAGCGCGAGGCGGACGGGCGACGCAGTTTCCGTATTCTGCCAGGAGAGCCGCTTTCGACCAGCTTCGGTCGTGATCTCTATCGGCAGATCTTCGGCGAAGACGGCAACGACCCACAGAGCATGGGAATAGCCCCATGACCGAACCAGCCATGGCGCCTGCGGCCTATGAGCAGCTGAAGCTCGAACTCGCCGCGCTGCTGCGCGTTCATCGCGCAGCCCCAGGGCCGCCCGCCACGCTCAGGGGCGAACTGCTTGCACGGCTTGCTGCGCTACGGGTTTCGCTTCATCGACACGCCGGGCCTCGGCTCCTCCATCGAGGTCAATGCGCGCACGACTCGGGATTTCTTGGCGCGGCGGATGCGTTCCTGATCGAGGGTCGCACGCAATCCTTCCTGGTCGCGATGGTGCGGCGCGTGCGTGACCTGCTCGCTTCCGCCGGCGATCAGGCTGGGCTCGGTCAGTTCGATGTCATCGCCGCGCGGGTCGAAGCGGCGGCGATCGACGATCAAACGACGTGCGAACCCGGCTCGGCTGCGCTGGTCTGCCTGCCGCATCTGCCGCACCTACTCGCCATGTTGCCGCCGGAGCGGCGGGAAGCCGCGCATGACGCGATCCGCGTGCTTGCTGGCGATCCACACGCCTGGCCGACGCTGGGAAAACGCGAAAATACTTTTCTTGACGATTTTAGCTGACAGAGCCGGCGTGACGGCATTAGCTGATTACAATGTCGTCGCTCGGGCCAGTTCGACCCGAACTGAAGGGAGAGCCACGATGCGCATCATGGAGGACGCCGTCCTGCTCAGGATCTTCCTGGGCGACGACGACATGAAAGATGGCCAGCCGCTCTATCGCGTGCTGCTCGAAACCGCGATGAGGGAGGGGCTGGCCGGCGGCACGGTGCTACCCGCGCCGATGGGCTTCGGCCTTTCGCGCAACTTGCGTTCGGGACTGAACCCCGATGCCGGGGCGCGCATGCCCATCGTGGTCGAGATCATCGACCTGCCTGAGAAGATCGACGCCTTCCTGCCTGTGATCGAGCGGATGATCGAGTCCGGCATGGTCACTATGGAGGCGCTAAAGGCGCGGAAGCTGGTCCCCGTCGCGCCACGCGGCACAACGTCCGTCTGAACCAGAAAAACCACGAGGAAACCCATGGATGTTCCACATGAAGCCCTGCTGCTCCGCATCTACACGAGTTCGGCCGACCGCTACGGGCTGAGTTCGCTGTTCGTCGCCATCGTCAACACCGCTCGCGAGCACGGGCTTGCCGGTGCGACGGTGCTGCGCGGCCCGATGGGCTTCGGCCACACGAAGCGCCTGCACGAAGGCCATCTCCTGCCGTTTTCCGACGACTACCCTGTGATCATCGAGATTGTTGATTCCACGCACAAGATCGAGGCATTCCTGCCGGTGCTCGACCAGATGATGCAGAGCGGCCTCGTCACCATCGAGCGGGCCCGCGTGCTGCACTACGGACGGATGAAGGCTGGCTGGCTCGAACGGGTCCGTCAGCAATTTTCGCATGGCACGCATCCTGTTTCTCCTAAAAACCGCTCGGCATCGAACTGACGTCCACGCTGAAGCCCAACGGCCATTCTGTTGCTTGGCCGGCAGAGTGCAAGTCAGGAAACCCACGAATACGGGATGAGGGGCCCGATAACAGCCAATTCGGCTCAACGATGACTATCTATTCTTTCCCGACAAGTTTGAAGGGACCGAAATCAGCAGCTCCCAGTTCCCGGATTGTTCGCAGTCGGGACGCCAGCCTGGAAAAATCGCGTGGGGCCGCGCTCGCCCGGTTCAGGGTTTCGATCGCGGTGTCGGACAATGCAAGACTCGCCGCCTTCACCAGATCGTCCAGTTGCGCGAGGCTGGTGGCACTGGCGATCGGCGCGGTCACGCTCGGCCGCGCGGGCTGGCCTTGGACAGTTTCCTGCCATCCGGCCCCTTCGCCATGCCGACCTTGGTGGCAATGACGACGGAGTTTCGCCCGCCGTTGCACTTCAGCCAGTTGCCGATCGCGGTTTCCGATTCGCCGCCTTGATGCCCCGGCACCCAGGCACAATAGACATCCGCCGTGTCGATGGCGTTGAGCCCGGCCTCGCGCAGCTCGTCGAACAGCTTGAACGAGGCCGGCTCGTCGGCGGTCCAGCCGAACACGTTGCCGCCGAACATGACGGGCGGGACGGCGATGCCGGACCGGCCGAGCGCGCGCTGTTTCATCTTGTCGTCTCCATGATTGCCGGACACGGCATGGTTCGGCAACGCAGGGGCTACAAGCGCCTTATCACGGATACACGCGAAATGCCGGAATCAGGCGGTTAGTGCTCGGTCTCGTCGGGGTCGCGCTCGACCTCGATATCGCCCTCGATCGCGTCGGCATCGTCGTCGAGATCCTCGGTATCCTCCAGGATGTCCTCGTCCGCCGCGTCGTCCGCCGCGTCGACCTCGACATCGTCGCCCGGTACGACCGCGGCCTTTACCGGCTTCTTGACGTCTTCCGGCATCGAAGCGGCCCGCTTCAGCTTGGGCTGTTCGATCGGCTGCTCGGTCCCGCATTTCGGGCAGATCGCGGGCTGCCTGCCGAGGTCGAAGAACCGCGCGCCGCAGGACACACAGGTATGTTTGTCGCCAAGTTCCGGCTTCGCCATCACAGCCTCTTGCAGGTTCGGAAACGATCCATTCAGGGCGGGCGCCATGCCATCCATCTTCACCTATGTCAAACCGCGCGCCCCGTGCTAAGCGCCCAGCGATGAACGCAGAAACCCCGATCCCCCATCGCGCCCGCCGGCCGGCCGCACCGCTGGCCGGAACCATCGCCGTGCCGGGCGACAAGTCGATCTCCCACCGCGCGCTGATGTTCGCCGGCCTTGCCATCGGCGAGACCCGCATTACCGGCCTGCTCGAAGGCGAGGACGTGCTGCGCACGGCGGCGGCGATGCGCGCTTTGGGCGCCGAGGTCGCGCGGCTGGACGACGGCGCATGGCTTGTCGCCGGTCCGGGGTTAGGCGCGCTGCGCAGCCCGGACGACGTGCTCGACATGGGCAATTCCGGCACGGCGGCGCGGCTGCTCTGCGGCATCCTGGCGAGTCACGATATTTTCGCGGTGATGACCGGCGACGCCTCGCTGCGCCGCCGGCCGATGCGCCGGGTGATCGAGCCGCTCGCCGCGACCGGCGCCGGCTTCGCCGCCCGCCCCGGCGGCCGCCTGCCGCTCGCGGTCACCGGCGCCGCCGAGCCGTTGCCGCTATCCTATCGCCTGCCGGTCGCCTCGGCACAGGTAAAATCGGCCCTGCTGCTCGCCGGACTCAACGCGCGCGGCGTCACCGAAATCGAGGAACCGGAACCCACGCGCGACCATTCGGAAAACATGCTCCGGCATTTTGGTGCCTCGATCGACATCCACGCCCAGGGCACCGGGCGGCTGATCCGCCTGCGCGGTCAGCCCGAGTTGCGCGCGGCGGATATCGTGGTGCCCGGCGATCCCTCCTCAGCTGCGTTCCCGATCGTCGCCGCCCTGCTGATCCCCGGCTCGCGCATCACCATCGAGGGGGTCGGGCTCAATAAGCTGCGCACCGGCCTGTTCGCCACGCTGCGCGAAATGGGCGCCGACATCACCGTCATCAATGCGCGCGAGGCGGCCGGCGAGAAGGTCGGCGACCTGATCGTCGCCGCCTCGGCGCTGCGCGGCGTCGACGTGCCGGCGGACCGAGCACCGTCGATGATCGACGAATACCCGATCCTCGCGATCGCCTGCGCCTTCGCGCGCGGTCCGTCCCGCTTGCGCGGCCTCGCCGAGTTGCGGGTCAAGGAGAGCGACCGCCTCGCCGCCACGACGGACATGCTGCGCGCGAACGGCGCTTCGGTCGCGATCGAGGGCGACGATCTCGTCATCGTCGGCGGTGCCAATCGCCTCGGCGGCGGCCTGGTGACCACGCAGATGGACCACCGGCTGGCAATGAGCGCGCTGGTGCTCGGCCTCGCCGCCGACGCGCCTGTGACGATCGACGATGCGCGCTTCATCGACACCAGTTTCCCCGGCTTCATCCCGCTGATGCGTAGCCTCGGCGCCGATATCGCGGCGGAGGGCGCGCCAGCATGAAATCGATCGTCATCGCGATCGACGGCCCCGCCGCGTCCGGCAAGGGCACGCTGGCCCGCCGGCTCGCGGGCGCGTTCAATCTGCCCTATCTCGACACCGGCCTGCTCTACCGCGCGGTCGCGCGCCGGGTGCTCGACCACGGCGCCGACCCTGCCGACGCCGAGGCCGCGACCGAGCAGGCGCGCACTCTCAACCGGGTCGATCTCGAACGCGACGATCTGCGCACCAAGGAGGTCGATCTCGCGGCCAGCGCGGTCGCCTCGATCGCCCCGGTGCGCGCCGCCCTGCTCGATTTCCAGCGCGATTTCGCCCAGGTTTCCGGCGCCGTGCTCGACGGGCGGGATATCGGCACCATCGTGTTCCCGAAAGCGGACGTGAAGCTGTTCATCACCGCCTCGCTCGACGTCCGCGCCGAACGGCGCTTCGCCGAACGCAAGGCCCAGGGTGTGGCGACCACCCTAGAGGCCGTGCGTGCCGATCTCGCCGCACGCGACGAAGCCGACCGCACCCGCGCAGCCGCACCGCTGCGCCCCGCGAGGGACGCGCACCGGCTCGACACCAGCACCCTCGATGCCGATCACGCCTTCGCCGCCGCCGCTGCTTTGGTGAACCAGGCTCTGTCCAAGGGGTAACATCGACATCGCTGCCCGCCTAGCTTAATCGAGCAAGGCATCAACAACAGGAGCGACGGTGAACGATCTGTTCGAGCAATCGGCGCAGACCAGCGCCTATTCCGCCAAAGACATCGAGGTTCTGGAGGGGCTGGAGCCGGTGCGGCGCCGGCCCGGCATGTATATCGGCGGCACCGACGAAGCCGCGCTGCACCACCTCGCGGCCGAGTTGCTCGACAACGCGATGGACGAGGCCGTCGCCGGCCATGCCACCATGATCGAAATGAGCCTCGCCCAGGGCAATCTACTGGCGGTGCGCGACAACGGGCGTGGCATTCCGGTCGATCCGCACCCCAAGTTCAAGGACAAATCGGCGCTCGAAGTGATCCTGACCACCCTGCATTCGGGCGGCAAATTCTCCGGCAAGATCTACAATACCTCGGGCGGCCTGCACGGCGTCGGCAGTTCGGTGGTCAACGCGCTGTCCGAACGGCTGGAGGTCGAGGTCGCGCGCGACCGCGTGCTGTGGAAGCAGGATTATGCGCGCGGCAAGCCGCTCACCAAGCTGATCAATGCCGGCCCGGCGCCGAACCGGCGCGGCACGCTGTTCCGCTGCGTTCCCGACCGCGAGATTTTCGGCGACCATGCCTTCAGCGCGAAGCTGCTGTACCGGATGTGCCGTTCGAAAGCCTATCTGTTTCGCGGCGTGCGCATCCGCTGGTCGTGCGACCCGGCGCTGATTCCGGCGGGGTCCGATATTCCAGCCCAGGCGGAACTGCATTTCCCCGGCGGACTCGCCGATTCGCTGGCCGAGGAACTGGGCGCGGCGCCCAGTCTGGTGGCGCCGGTCTGGGCCGGCGAGGCCGATCTGCCCGAGGCCGCGGGGCGCATCGAATGGGCCTGCGCCTGGCTCGATAACGGCGACGCCTCGCTCGCGACCTATTGCAACACCATCCCCACCCCGCTGGGCGGCACTCACGAAGCCGGGTTTCGCGCGGCTCTGCTGAAAGGCTTGCGCGGCTTCGCCGAGGCGCGCGGCAACAAGCGGGCTAGCGTGGTGACCGGCGATGACATCACCGGCACCCTGGCCGCGAAGCTCTCGCTGTTCATCCGCGACCCGCATTTCCAGGGCCAGACCAAGGAAAAACTCACCTCGCCCCTGGCGCAAAAAGTGACCGAGGCGGCGCTGCGCGACCGGTTCGAGCACTGGCTGGCCGGCGACCCGGCGAGTGCGGACAATCTGCTCGCCTATGTCGTCGAGCGCGCCGAGGAGCGTATCCGCCGCCGCGAAGCGAAGGACACGCCGCGCAAATCGGCCACGCGGCGGCTACGCCTGCCCGGAAAACTCACCGATTGTTCGCGCGAATCGCGCGAGGACACCGAGATTTTCCTGGTCGAGGGCGATTCCGCCGGCGGCTCGGCCAAGCAGGCGCGCAACCGCGAAACCCAGGCGGTGCTGCCGCTCCGTGGCAAGATCCTGAACGTCGCCTCGGCCTCCACTGAGAAATTGCGCCAGAACCAGGAATTGAAGGACCTGATCGAGGCGCTCGGCTGCGGCGTGGGCGAGCGATTCCGGCTCGATCAGCTTCGCTACGGCCGCATCATCATCATGACCGACGCCGATGTCGATGGCGCGCATATCGCCTCGCTGCTGATGACGTTCTTCTACCGCGAGCTGCCCGAGCTGATCCGGGCCGGTCATGTATTTCTGGCCCAGCCGCCGCTGTTCCGGCTGACCCAGGGCGGCAAATCGGTCTATGCGATGGACGATGCCGAGCGCGACCGGCTGGTCAAATCGGCGTTCAAGACCGGCGCGAAAGTGGAGATCAGCCGGTTCAAGGGGCTGGGCGAAATGCCGCCCGCGATCCTCAAGGACACCACGATGGACCCGGCGAAGCGCACCCTGCTGCGGGTGATGGCGCTGCCGGAAAACCGCGCCGAAACCGCCGAGATGGTGGAAAGCCTGATGGGCCGCAAGCCGGAATTGCGGTTCCGCTTCATTCAGGACCGCGCGGCGAGCGCTGGCGAGCTGGATGTTTAGCAAGGTCGGGGTGCGCCCGGCCGGGACGGATATATCCCGCTTGGCGAGACGAAATTCCTCGCCTAGCGAAAAAGTTCTTCCATGATTCCCCCATTTGAGTCAGAGTGAATCCACTGCTCAGCTAAACGGGGGAATTCCGATGCACCTCAAATCGCCTGAGTACGTCCGAAAAATCGCGACGCTGGTTTCCCTTCTGCTCGCCGCCCCGGCAGCCTTCGCGGCAAGCCCTAGCGGATGGACCACCTACGGATACGATTATGCCAATACCAGGCATGTATCCTTCTCCCAGATCAATCCGCAAAACGTCAAATCGCTCGCGCCCGCCTGGACATTTCAGACCGGAATCCCGGGGTCGTTCGAGGCATCGCCGATCGTCGTCGGCAAGACCATGTACCTGACCAGCGCGAATGACGGCGTTTTCGCGCTCGACGCGGCGACCGGGACCCTCAAGTGGAAATACCTGCCGAAACTCGGCTTCACCTCGTTCTGCTGCGGTCCGGTCAACCGGGGCGTTGCCGTGGCATCGGGCAAGGTGTTTGTCGCGACCCTCGACGGACGGCTGATCGCCCTCGATGCCCGCTCCGGCAAGCCGGTGTGGAGCGCCGTTGTGGGCGACCCCAAGCACGGGTTCAGCGAGACGCTGGCTCCCCTTGCCTGGAGTGGGATGGTCTATGTCGGCAGTGCGGGCGGCGAATACGGCATCAGGGGATCGGTGACGGCCTATGCGGCGGCGACCGGGAAGGAATTGTGGCGCTGGTGGACGACCTCGAAAAACTGGGAAGGCAAATACCGCACCGCGGTTCATGGCATTTCGTTGCATCGCGACATCGCCAAGGAAAAAGCCGATGCCGCGAAATATGCCGATGCCTGGAAGCACGGCGGCGGCCCGGTCTGGACGACGCCGTCGCTCAGCGCCAGGCAGGGAATCCTGTATTTCGGGACCGGCAATCCCGCGCCCCAGCTCATCGGGTCGCACCGGCCTGGTGACAATCTCTATACCGATTCGATCGTGGCGCTGAACGCCCATACCGGGAAAATGCAATGGTATTACCAGGAAACGCCGCATGACGTCTGGGATTATGACGCGACCAGCCCGACCGTGCTGTTCAAGGCCCGCGACGCCAAGGGACAGATGGTTCCGGCGATCGGCCAGGCCGGAAAGACGGGGTGGTTCTATGTCGTCAACCGCAAGACCGGCAAGCTGATCCGGGTCTCCCAGCCTTTCGCGCCCAATAGCACGATTTACCAGAAACCCGGACCGAACGGCAGCCTGATCGAACCCGGAGCGCTGGGCGGCGCGAACTGGTCGCCGGTGTCCTACGACCCCGCCACGCATCTCGTGTTCGTCGCCAGCATCGTGCAGCCCCGATTCGACAAGCCGCTGCCTTACGCCGAATGGAAAAGCGGCAGCGCGCGATGGGCGGGCAGCCGCGAGCAGGTTCTGCCGACCGAGCCCGGGTCGGGCACGTTCACCGCGATCGATGTCGATACCGGGCGGATCGCCTGGCAGTATAAAAGCCCGCAGCCGATGATCGGCGGTTCGCTGTCCGCCGGCGGACTCGTGTTCGTCGGCGAAAACAACGGCATGCTCGATGCCTTCGCGGCCAAGACAGGCAAGCTGCTGTGGCAGCATCAATGCGGGGCCGGGGTCAATGCGCCGCCCATCGCCTATCAAATCGCCGGGAAGGAATATATTACCGTCGCGGCGGGGGGAAACCTGCTTCTGAATACCAAGCCCGGTGATTCCGTCATCACCTTTGCGCTGCCGAAACATTGACACGAATCTCGTCTCGAAGATTGGAGGCCGCGATGAATGATCGCCATCCCTCAACGCCTTACTACGCAGTCTCCCGGCGCGGGAACTTCCGGCCCGCAACATTCGCCGGTGCGCTGATCCTGTCGCTCGGCTTGACCGGGCTCGCCGCTGCCGCCTGCGCGCCGAGCAGCGGCGATTACACGGCGCAGCAAGCGGCGGCGGGCAAGAGTGTCTATGACGCCCATTGCGCCGCCTGCCACGCCAGCAACCTGAGCGGCGCGTCCGGCCCCGCGCTCGCCGGCGGAAGCTTCGCGTCCTATCTGCAATTCACCAAGATGACCGCCGGGCAGTTGTTCGACTACATGTCCGCACATATGCCGGCGAACGCTCCCGGCAGCCTGAGCAAACCGGACTATCTGAACGTGCTTGCCTATATTCTTCAGGTCAACCACTACCCCGCGGGCAAGACGCCACTTTCGGCCAAATCCGCCGCCTGCACGCCGATGGTGCCCTATCCCGGCTCGCACTGACCGAAGGCACGATTCGTAAACGTCGTTGCGATTCCCGACCCTGAGTCAATCGCCGAACCGGACCGCCTCGGCTTGGCGCACCGCGACGAAACCGCCATTCAGCGTCGCGTTGTGATGTCGGATGATCGCGGCGGCCGGCATGGCGTCGCTGTCGAAGGTGGTGTGCGCATCGCCGATCAGCGTGACCTCAAGCCCCCGTTCGAAGGCGGAGCGGCAGGTCGTGTCGATGCAATATTCGGTCTGCATGCCGCAGACCGCGACCCGCCCGATCCCCCAGGCCGCCAGCAGATCGGCGAGATCCGTCTCCTGGAACGCGCTGCAGAAGCGCTTGACTACGACCGGCTCGCCGTCTCGCGGCGCGAGTTCCGGGCGGAACGCGAAGCCCGGCTCGCCGCGCGCCAGCACGTCGCCCGCCCCGCCGTCATGCTGCACGAAGATCACCGGCACCTTGGCGGTCCTGGCGGCGTCGATCAGCCGCGCGATCCGCCCGACTACGGCCTCGCCCTCATGCGGCTGCACCGCCGGATCGGCGAACATGCCGCATTGCACGTCGATGACTAGTCTTACTGTGTCATAAATCGAGCATTCTCGATTTGTCGTTGGCAACACGGGCATCTAGGCAGGGTTCTGGCGAGGGTGCGGGCGATTGTTGTTCTGAGCGTGGTCATTGATGTTGCGAGGTGGCGTTCAGGCCGG
>NZ_JAIMBZ010000021.1:17500-54940 GCF_025499445.1 Acidiphilium sp. AL | reverse complement strand
TCGTCCGCAAACGCGACAGCGTCGCCGAAAACACAGGCTGATCCGCCAACTCGCGCGGATCAGCCTCAATCCCAAGCACACCGAACATGACCGCGTCCGCACGCAAATGTCGATCATGTGCGTCAAAATGCGCGCTTACAGGCAGGTGGTCGCTCCCCGCGCGGGAGCGTGGATCGAAACCATTTGATAGGGATATGACGACGACACGTCAAAGTCGCTCCCCGCGCGGGAGCGTGAATGTCGGCGCCGTCACGGCACGGCTACCTCGGTTCAATATCGCAGTGGGAGAGCGTCGAGGATAGAGATCCGGCCCAGTCATTGAGTAATATCAAGCGATATTCGATATATGCCGGAACATCTCTTATCTGCTCTTGTGTGAAATTGTACGGCGCATTATAATTTTCCACGAGCCACTAAGAAAAAATTCATAAAATCATCTAGTTGTATTGTATTGACGGAGTATCCAGCCCCCTCCACCACGCATCCAGCACAATCCTTTGTATTCATTGATAAAAAAGTCGTTGCCCCTGCGTCGGGATGCTCGCGGGGTGACGTACCGGGCGCGAATTTACCTGAATGATAGCGAACCATAACGGATTGCGCGATAACTTGGCGTATATGGCAGGAAATAGAACGAGGACCGCGCAGTGACCCATGCCACCGATGTAGTTGTGTCTGTAATCCTGGCCCTGGCCGGTCTGGTGATGGATTTTGTCGCGTATATCGACGGTCTCCTGGCCGCTTTGATGACTTCGGGCGGCATACCGCCGAATGTGCAGACCATCTTACTCGTCGTGGTGGCGGTGAGCCTGGTGATTCTTGCGATCCGCGTTTTGGGCCGCCTCTTCGCCGCCCTCATTATCGTGCTGCTACTGGTTCACAAACTGTTTCCGGGAATGGAAGTGCCGCAAGGTCACCCGCCCGCCTGGTTGCACTTGCCGGGATGGCCACACACTTGAGTTCGCTGCCCCCGCTCGATTAGCGCGGGCAGCCAATGGGGAAGCGACGCTCATGGCTTGGCGCGCGGCAGGCGAATCCGGGCGATCGCGCCGGGCCGATCCGCGCGATTGGCGAGCGCCAGCGTGCCGCCATGTGCCTCGATGATTTCGCGCGCAAGCACGAGGCCGATGCCGCTGCCGCCTGGTTTGGTGGTGAAGCCTGGAACGAACAGGTTTTCGCTGCGCGGCAGGCCGGCCCCATCATCGATGATCTCAATGGTGATATGGCGGACGTCTTCGGCCAGCCGGATCGCGACACCGCCTTCGCCCTCGAGTGCCGCGTCGGTGGCGTTGCGGATCAGGTTGATCAGCGCCTGCTCCATCTGCGCGGGATCGGCGTCGGCCAGTCCCTCCGTGGTCGTTTCGACCACCACATCACGCCGGGTTTCCAGGGCGGCGACCCGGCGGACCAGCGACGCCAGCGCGATCGGTTCGGGCACCGGGGGCGGTAGCCGCGCGAGATCGGCATAGCGGCGGATGAAGCCGCCGAGCCCGCGCGCGCGGCGCTCGATCAGGGCGAGACCGTCATGCAGCCGCTCCGGGTCGGCATCGCCGATCCCGCGCATTAACACCTCGGCGGTCGCCTGGATCGGGCCGAGCGAATTGCCGGTCTCGTGGCTGAGCACGCGGATCAGCCCGCGCCAGACGCGCCGCTCCTCCTCGCGCAGCGCGCGCGAAAGCTCGCTCGCCACCAGCATGACATGGTCCCGCCCGGCGCGGCGGAAGCGCACCCGCCGCACTTCCCACGGTCCGGCGCCACCGGGCAGCGGCGTTTCGAACCGGTCGATCCCGGTGCCCTCGATCCAGCTTGCGATGCCCAGCTCCGCCACCGGCCTGCCGGTGAGCCGGTCCGCGTCGGCGCCGAGCAGCGTGCCTGCGGTCGCATTGGCGCCGATGATGGTGTTGCGCGGCCCGATCACGATGATCGCGAGATCGACCGCGCCGAGCAGCTTGCCGAGCAGCGCATCCGATTCGATGCCGGCGCGGCGGGTGCCGGCGAGTTCGTCGGCCAGGGCATTCACCGCCGCGAAGGCCGCGCCGCGCGCTCCGTGCGCCGGTGCCGCCCGCAGCGCGTAGTCACCGTCCCGCAAACCGAGCAGAAGTGCCGCGATCTGCCGATGATCGCGTGCCGCCCGCCGCCGCGCCAGCGCATAACCCGCCGTGACGGCGATCAGAATCGCGAGCGCCGCGGCGATCATTTCCGCAACGAGGCGAGCCGCCGGTAGAACGCGCTGCGCGACAGCCCGAGCTGCTTCGCCGCCGCCTCGGCGTCGCCGCCCGCATCCGCCATCGCGCGCTGGATCAGGTAACGCTCCGCCTGATCCAATGTCATGCGCTCCACCGGCGCCGGTCCGGCGGGGGTGAGCCGGAGATCTGCCAGATGCACGGTCTCGCCCTCGGCCAGAAGTGCAGCGCGTTCGACCACATGGGCAAGCTCGCGCACATTGCCGGGCCAGGAATAGGTGGTGAGCGCCGCCATCGCGTCGGGGGCGAATCCGCGCGCGGGCCGGTTGTGGCGCGACGCACTGGCCAGCAGGAATTGCCCGGCGAGGAGTGGAATGTCGTCGATCCGCTCGCGCAGCGGCGGCAGCGCGATTTCCACCGTGTTGAGCCGGAAAAACAGGTCGCGCCGGAAACCGCCCGCCGCGATCCGCTCCTGCAGATCGGCATTGGTCGCGGCGATCAGCCGCACATCCACGCGGCGCGGCCGCGCCTCGCCGACGCGGGTGATCTGGCCATCCTCCAGCACGCCGAGCAGCCGCGCCTGGGTCGAGAGGCTCGCATTGCCGATCTCGTCAAGGAAGATCACGCCGTCATTGGCGATTTCGAACCGCCCCGGCCGATCGGTCTTCGCATCGGTGAACGCACCGCGCGCATGGCCGAATAATTCGCTCTCGATCAGGGTTTCCGGCACCGCGCCGAGATCGACCGTGACGAACGGCTTGTCATGCCGGGGCGAGACGCTGGCGATATGCCGCGCGAGCATTCCCTTGCCGGTGCCGCTCTCGCCGGTAATCAGCACCGGCACATCCGCATGGGCGATTTTCGCCACCAGCGCCATCACCGCGCGCATCGTCGCCGAGGAATGCAGGATCGCCCCTTGCGGAAGCGGGATGGTGAGTGCCGCCGTCGCGCGCCGCGCCGCTTCCAGCGCGAGCTGTGCACGCAGCACGCCGAGCAGCCGCGTATTCTCCCAGGGTTTTTCGAGGAAATCCGCCGCCCCCGCGCGCAGGGCGCGCACCGCGAGATCGACCGAGCCCCAGCCGGTCAGCACGATCACCGGCAGATCGGCGTTAATTTGTTTAACGGAACTCAGGAGCGCAAGACCCTCCTCGCCCGAGGTGGTATCGGCGCGGAAATTGAGGTCGAGCAGCAGCGCGTCCCACGCGCCGCGTTTGAGCAGCAGCATCGCCTCGGCCGGCGAGGCCGCGGCGCCGGTCTCGTAGCCTTCCGATTGCAGCACCAGCGCGAGGGAGGCGCGGATATCCGCCTGATCGTCGGCGATCAGGATGCGTTGCCTGCTCATCGTGCGTCCAGCAGAATCTTGACCGGCGTGTTCGCCGCCCGCGCGGCGGGGCGCCATGCGGCGGCGAGCACGATCGCCGCGATGACCGCGAGCGAGGCGACAAATACGACGGGTGCGATTGCACCGACATGGAACAACAAGGGTGACATGGCTCTGACCAACACATAGCCGCCGATCGCCCCGCCGGCGAGCCCGAATCCGAGCGGCCATGCGGCATCGGTCAAAGCGAGTCTGAGCAGGCGCTGGGGGCTGGCGCCGAGCATCGCGCGCATCCCGTATTCCGGCAGCCGCGCGCGGGCGATGAACGCGTTGACCGCATAGACGCCAAGCGCGGCGAGAACCAAAGCGAGAACGGCGAACCCGGCGACCATCCCGGCAGCGACCGCCCGCAGCGCGCTATAGGCGAAAATAATCCGGCGATAGGGGCGAACCCAGGTGATCACCGCGCCGGGTATCGCCGTTTCGATCGCGTTTTTTGTCTGCCGCATCGCCGATCGGAGCGAGCCGCGATAATGGATGATGACGGTCGCGCCGGTCAGTGGAAACCCATGAAAATTCGCCGTGGCAAACGGCATGTAGATCACGCCGATATCGTTTTTCAACGGTGTCGGCCGCCATTGAACATGCGCGGCGATTCCGACGATCCGGTAGTCGCTGGAATCGATTTTCAGCATGTGCCCGACGGCATCTTTTCGCCCGAAAATCGCTTTAGCGACGCCGGGGCTGATAATGACCTCATGGCTTCCTTTCGCCATTTCCGCCGCTGGGCTGAAGCGGTGGCCTTGGGCAAGATGGATGCCCAAGGTTCTGAAATACCCCGGCGTTACCGGCACCTGAACGACCAGATGCGACGGTGCATTGGGCGCGATCCGCGACACGGTGGTATTCGAATGATTTTGCGTGAACGGAAACGACCAGAACGTGACGCCGCCGGCGGAGACCGTGAAGGTTTTTTCGGTCACGGCATGGACGGTGGAGTCCAACCCCGCCGCGTTGTTCTGTGCATCCGGCAACAGAACCGACGCCACGATCCGGTTGTCGGGCGAAAATCCGAGCTTCTGGGTCAGGACTCGATAAAGGCTCAATCCCAGCATGGTGCTGCCGATCAGGAGTGCCGCGGCCAGCGCGATTTGCACCGCGCCGAGCGCGTTCTGGATGCGCCGCGTGGCGGGCGTGAGTGTCGCTTTCGACCCTTGGCCGAGCACGGCCCGAATCCGCACCGACGATGTCTGCCATAGCGGCACGGCGGCGATCGCAACGCTGGATAGAAGGGCGAGCAGCCACGCGAAACCGAATACCGGCCAGCCGGTTGCGATATCGAATGGCGGCGCGTCGAACACCGTTCGGTAGCTTGCCAGGGTTCGCAGCACCAGCCAGCCGAGCAGCGATCCGCCGATACCGATCGCGAGCAGGATCGGCACCTGTTCCAGCAGAAACAGCCGCAGCAAATCGAGCCGCGAGCCCCCCAGCGCCCGGCGCAGCGCCAGTTCATGCATGCGTGACCGATGACGCACCAGCGCGAGATTGGCGGCATTGATCACCGCGAGCAGCAGAAGGAACAGCGCGGCGCCCTGGAGCAGGATCGGGATATCGCCGATATCGCTGTTTGCCAGAAGCAACACCTGACGAATCGGCCGTGCATCGAGGCGCCGCCGTTCCGCGCGCATTTTCGCGGCGCGTTCGGGTGTCGCCTCCCGTTCCTCCTCATGCAGGAACCGGTGCAAATTCGCGTTGAATTGGCCGAGTGACACGCCGGGCGCTAATTCGGCGGGCATGAAATCGTCGATGTTGCTGGCCTGCTCGCCGGTTCGAGGCAGCACGAATGACGCCCAGAGATCGGTCGGGTTCATAAAGCCGAACGATCGGGGCAGAACCCCCACGATCCGGTAATGTGCGCCGTTGAACGAAACTCTCTTGCCGATGGCGCCGGCATCGCCGCTGTAAGCGCTTTGCCAGAACCGATAGGAAATCATCGCCTGTTTCGGGCCGCCTTTGTGGCCGGACGCAAGACTTGGCAACCGGCCCAATGCCGGCCGCACGCCCAGCGTCGAGAAAAACGACGGCGTGACGCTGACGGCATGAACGGCGCGCGGCTTGCCGTCGATCCGGGCGGCGACCGACCCGCCAAAGGTCCATAGCCCCGCATCCGCGATCGATGGCAGCGCGGCGCGAAGTTTGCGGTAGGTATCCGGCGAGGTCATCGCAAAGTTCAGGCCGCTCCTCGGGATCATCTCGCGGACCAGAACCAGCCGGGACGGATGCGCATAGGGCAGCGGCTTCAGATCGTAGCTGTAGAAAATGCCGAACGCCGCCGCATTCGCGCCGATCGCAAGCACTAACATGATAATTGTGGCGATCGGATAGAACGGTTTGCGGATCAGCCCGCGCCATGCGACCGAAGCGTCGTGAACCAGGGTCGAGAGGTGATCTTGCATGCGATTTTCCATGGTTTTTCCATTCACCCCGCATCCAGCAGCGTCTTGACCGGCGTGTTCGCCGCCCGCGCGGCAGGGCGCCATGCGGCGGCGAGCACGATGATGGCGATGATGGCGAGGGAAATGGCGAAGACGGCGGGGGCGATTTGATTGACGTGGAACAGGAGCGGAAGCATGGCGCGAACCAGCAGAAACCCGCCGATCAGACCACTCGCGAGGCCGAGCCCGAGCAGCCACGCCGCGTCGGTCAGGGCGAGCCTGAGCAGGTGTTGCGGGCTGGCACCAAGCATTGCGCGCATGCCGTATTCGGGCAGGCGGGCGCGGGCGATGAAGGCATTGACGGCATAGACGCCGAGTGCAGCGAGCACCAAGGCGAGGACGGCGAAAATCGAGACGATCGAGGCAGCCAGATGGCGGAAGCCGAGGTAACGGGCGATGATCGCATGGTAAGGCCGGACCGAGGTAACGACCGCGCCGGGAATCGCCGATTCGATCAGTTTTTTTGCATCCTGTCCGGCGCTATGAATGGAGCCGCGCACATTCACGATGATATCCGCGACATAAACCGGGTAGGCCCTGACCTTGAACGAGGACGCGGGAACATAGACCGTCCCAAAGGTCCGGTTCCACGGCTTGCTGCGCCAGACAACCGGCGCCGCGACGCCCACCACCCGGAAATCGCCGAGAAGGACAAGGTGAACCATGCGTCCGACAATGTTCGTGGTGCCGAATAGCCGTCGCGCGCTGCCTGCGCCCAGGACAACAACCTTGGCGCCATGTTGTTGATCGAGCGACCTGAGCGCACGGCCCTTCAGGATATGAATATCCATCGCGGAGAAAAAGTTATCGCCTGCAAGCGTCACGTTGATGTTATGCGGCTTCGAACCGGGCGCCATGCGCCGGATCGGAATGGTTGCATTTGAATGGGAAAACGGTCTGGTCCCAAAACCGACTCCCGTTACCGACCGGACATAAGATTGTTGCCGGAGTCGGGCGATCGCCGGCTCCATGGCGGCTGTCATGTCGATGGATTTTGGGGCCAGTATGCTCGCGACGATGTGGTGGTCTGGCTGAAAGCCGAGCGGGCGGTTCAGGAAGCGATGCAGGCTGACGGTCAGGGTCAGGCTGCCGGCGAGCAGCGCGAAGGCTAGCGCAATCTGACCGATGCCGAGACCGCGCTGGACTATGCGGGCACCCCTGCCGAGGGTCGATTTCGGTCCCTGGCCGATCGCCGATTGCAGCTTCAGCCGGGATGTCAGCATGATCGGTGCGATCGTGACCGCAAGCAGTGAAACGACAGAGAGCACCAGGACGCAGGCGATGTCGTCCCAACCGAACCCGAAGCGGAACGGCGGCGAGACGATCGCCGAGCCATAGGACAGGATGAATCGTGCGCCGAGCCATGCCAGGATGGTTCCGGTTGCCGAGAGGACCGCGAACAGCGGAATTTGTTCCAGAAACAGCAGCCGCATGAGATCCGCCCCGGACCCGCCCAGCACACGGCGCAACGCGAATTCGTGCAGGCGCGAGCGATGCCGTACTAACGCCAGGTTGGCAGCGTTGGCGATTGCGAGAAGCAGCAGAAGAAGCGCCGTGCCTTGCAGGACCCAGGGCAATGCACCAAGGCTGGAGCCTGCGGTGAACGAAGGTCGCAGTTTGCGGGTTTCGACCTTGAGGCCGTGCCCGAACATGGTGGCGAGGCGCGGCAATACTCTTTTGCGGATTTGCGGCAGCGCGTCTGCCAGCAGCAGGTTAGCCTGCGCGGCAGAAAGATTGGCTGGTGTCCGGACGATCATGACAGAGTTGAGGGTCTGTTCGCGTAGCCCCTTGATCGGCAGCACAAGAGGAAGCTGGGCATCCGCACCGGCGTTGAAGGCATAATCGCGTGGCAGAACACCGACGATCCGGTAATCGATGCCGTTTACCGTTAGCCGGTGGTTCAGCACATTCCGGTTGCCGTCATAGGCGCTGTGCCAGAACTTGGCGGAAATCGTGATTTCAGCGGGTCCGCCTTGCCGGCCAGCGGCAAGGCTGGGCAGCCTGCCAAGCAGCGGCACCACCCCAAGCGTACGAAAGAACGATGGCGTTTCCCGGCTGTAGGTGATTGCTTTCGGATGATGCGCGATCATCACCGGGGCGGCGCCGCCATAGCTGTAGAGACCCGCATCGGCCATCTGTGGAATGTCACGACGGATGACGCGATAGGCGCTTGGTGATATATTGGCGAAATCCGGGTTGAAGTTCGGCAGGAATTCGCCCACCAATTTTATCTGTCGCGGGTCGCGATATGGCAGGGGGCGGAGCAAAAACCCGTAGAAAATGCCGAAAGCGGTCGCATTCGCGGCGATGGCGAAGGCTAACATAATGATGGTCGCGATCGGGTAGAATGGTTTGCGGATCAGCCCGCGCCACGCCACCGACCCGTCGTGGGCAAGTGTTCCGAACATCACAAGGCATTCCTTGCGTTTTCCGGCAGATCATCTTCGGGGTGCAGCGTGACCACGGTTTCGCCGAACCCCTCATCGACCACCTGACCGTCGGACAGGAGCACGATGCGCCGCGCGCGGCGGGCGTAGTGGAGATCATGCGTCACCATCAGGATCGTCGCACCCTTTTTGGTGTTCAGCTCCTCCAGCAGTTCCATCACTGACTCGCCGGAGCGCGAATCGAGATTTCCCGTGGGTTCGTCGGCAAGAATGATGTCCGGTTCGGTCACCAGCGCGCGCGCGATCGCGACGCGCTGCTGCTGGCCGCCCGACAATTGCGCCGGATAGTGGTTCGCCCGGTGCACGATGCCGATATCCGATAGCATCGCGGCCACCCGCGCCTCGCGCTCGGCTTTGGCGATGCCGCCGCGATAGATCAAGGGCAGGGCGACGTTTTCCGCGACGGTGAGATCACCGATCAGGTTGAACGCCTGAAACACGAAGCCGATATGCCGGTTGCGGAACGCGGCGCGGTCGCGTTCGCGCAATCCCGCCGCGTCCTGCCCGGCGAGGCGATAGCTCCCACCCGTCGGGTCGTCGAGCAGGCCGAGAATCGCCATCAAGGTCGATTTGCCGCAGCCCGACGGCCCGGTGACCGCGACATATTCGCCGCGCCCGACCGCCAGATCGACCCCGGCGAGCGCATGGGTCTCCACCTGATCGGTGCGATAGATTTTCGTGAGGTCGCGTACCTCGATCACCGGGCCTTCGATCACGGGGGCATTGGTCATGGTTTGGCTTCCTTCGGATTATGCGTGGGAGCGATTGTCGTGGATAGACTATGCACTAACGCGGGGGTGGCGCTGCCTTCCGCCTGGGCAAGGCCGAGTTCATGACCGATCGCCGAGACGATCGCCGCATGCAGCGCGAGGTCGGCGGATAGCAATTGCTGACGATCGGCGATCAGGTCGCTTTCGCTGATCAGCCCGGCGCGTACCCCGTCGCTTGCGGCCCGCACCGCCTTCGCCGCGACCAGCGCCGCCGATCGCGCGGCATCGAGCCGCGAGCGGTCGAGCGTGAGGGCGAAATAATCGGTGCGGATGGTGCGGATCACCGTAAGCTGCGCTGTCGCGGCGTTATCGTGCGCCTCGTCGCGCAGCGCCCGCGCGCGGTCGGTCGCGGCAACCGTCGCGCCGCCGGAAAACACGTGCCAGTTGAGCTGCACGGTGACCGAATTGCCCTGCTGGAGCAGATTGCCCGGCCCGGTGATGCTCTGGCCGAGAAACGCATAGGCCGCGTGTCCGCCCTGGGCGATATGGGTGTGCTGCAATTGCAGCGACACGTTGGGCAGATACGAACCCTGTGCCGCCGAAACCAGTTCCGCATCGCCGCGCGCGGTCAGGTTCGCCGCCGCAAGCGTCGGGTTGCCGCTCCGGGCGCGGTCGATCCAGGCGCCAATGCCGCCGAGCTTTGGGAGCGGCAGCGCTTCAGGCAGGGAGCCATTGGCGTCGATCGCCGGGTTTCCGGTCAGTGCGGCGAGGGTTTCGCGCGCGGCGATCAGCGTGGTTTGGGCCTGAACCACCTGGGCGCGCAACGATTCCAGTGCCGCCCGCGCTTCATCGGCGCCGATCACTCCGGCCATCCCGGCCCGGTAGCGCGCCTCGGCGTCGTGATACTGCTTGCCGAAGCCGCGTTCCGCGCCGCGCAAGGCGGCAAGATCGGCGTTTGCCGCGAGAACCGCGACGTAATCGGTGGCGACCTTCACCGTGAGCGCCTCAAGTGTTGCCTGATAGGTCGCGGCGGCGGCCTGAACCCGGAACCCGGCGGCCTGATAGGATTTGACCGAGCCCCAGTCGAACAAGGTCTGCGTCAGCGTCGCCTGCCAGGTGGAGACGCCGATGCGCTGAAATTCGGTGATAGGCTCGAACCCGGTGCCGTAGAACTCGGGGCCCGCCGCATACTGGTTCTGCGGACCGGCACCGGCGGCGAGGGCGACATGCGGCAGCAGGGCGGCGAGGGCGGCGGGACGATCGGTCGCCGTCGCGCGCAATTTCGCGCCGGCCGCGAGGAACGCCGGATCGTTGGCGCGCGCGGCCCGCCAGACCTGCCAGAGCGTGGATGCCCGCGCCACGTTTGGCAGCATCGCCACAAGCGCGATGCACACTAACAAAAATCTCATCGGATGCGCACCAGGGATTTGCCGGCGAACCGCCCGGTGTCGGAGACGATGATGCGCGCGCCGGCCGGCAACCCGGACAGCACCTGGATCGCGTTGGCCGAGGCGGCGCCGAAGCGGACGCGCACCGGAATCGCCTTGTCGCCGCCATCGACCAGCTTGAACACGGTCGCCATCGAATCGGGCCGGGCATCAACCGGCCGCGCCACATAAAGCGCACGCGGAATGGTGGTGACATCGATATCGCCGAGCACCGCGAGGTCGGGGCGGGTTCCCGCCGGCAAATGCGCGGGCAGTTTCACATCCACCCGCACGCTGCCTTTTTCCACCGAGGGCGACACCCGCGTCACCACGCCGTCGATGCGGCTTTCGCCGGCATCGTTCAGGCGGATCGTCGCGCGCAGCCCGGCGGTAATCTCGCCCGCCTCGCTGGGGGCGACATCGAGCGCGGCCTTGAGATGGGTCAGGCTCGCGACCCGCGCGATCGCCCCGCCCAGCGCCAGCGTCTGGCCGGGACGGGCGGCAACGCTCTGCACCACGCCGCGTTCCCCGGCGGTGACCGACAATGCGGCGACATTCGCTTGCGCCTCGGCGAGCGCCGCCTGAAACGCGGAAACCCGCGCATTCTGCGCTTCGATCTGTGCCGACTGATTATCCCTGAACGCGGCGATCCGTTGCCGCGTCAGCGCCACAAGCTGGCGCGCATTCGCCGCATCGAGCACCGTCTTTCGGTAATCGAGCCGGGCGACGACATGCTCGGCTTCCAGTCCGCGCTCGGCCTCGGCGCGCAAGCCTGCCGCCGCCGCCGCCGCGCGCCCGGTCGCGAGATCGGCTTCGAGCGAGAGCAGATTATTGTCGAGCGTGGCTTTGGTGGAAGCCAATGTCGCCTTCGCGTCCGCAAGGTTGGAGCGCGCGCGGACCAGGGCCGATTGCAGATGCGGATTGACCAGGCGGAGCAGCACGGTGTCCGTTTTTACCGAATCGCCGGGGCGGACCAACACCCGCGCCACGGTTCCCGGCACCGCGGCGGTCACGAAGCGCTCGCCGCGCGGGCGCAGTTCGCCGGGCGCCTGCACCCGCACCCGGAACGCGCCGGAATGCACGGTGCCGATCACCAGCGACTCCCGCGCGACCGACGGGCCGGACGGCAACAGCCAGATCAAGGCCACGACGAGCGCCGTGCCGATCGCGACCCCCGACGCCCAGGCCGCGCGGTGTCTCAGCCTGGTCTTGCGGCGAACCTGATCGGGAATCTGGAAGTCTGGCATGGCGGCTCCGGCAATGGTTCCGCCGGAGCATCGCAAGATCCGGGCCAGTTCGTTTCGGGCTGTTATGTCCCCTCATCGGTCCCGAAACCGGGATTCTTGGACCGATCACGTCCCATGTGTGGATGACGGCGATGATGCAGCACCGCGTGCCGCCGCTTCCGCCGTTTTTCGCGCCGCGTGGACCAGCGAGACGAGGTCGGCATAGCTCACCGACCCGACGATTTTTGTATTATTGATGAAAAGAGTGGGGATTTCGTGAATCCCGAGGCTGCGTCCGCGCCGGAGATTGGCCTGGATGCGGTGTATCACCCCGTCGCCGTTCATCGCGAATTCCATGCGCCGCCAGTCGAGGCCGAGAGCTTTCGCGTCAGTCTTCAGTATCGCGTTGGTCGGCGGGCGTTTCTGGGTCATCAGCCGGGCGCGGAACGGAATAAGTTTGCCCTGCGCGCCGGCGGCGAACATCGCTTCGGTGCCGAGCACGCTGGCCGGCCCGAGAATCGGATAGGCCACCGGCACATAGCGCACATCGTGATCGTGACGCAGCAGGCGCTTGAATCGCCGGTCCATATGCCGGCAGGGCGGGCAGCGTATGTCGTAGAAATCGACGATCGTGACCTTGCCGTGCGGATTGCCGAACACGAGGTCACCCGGACGGACCAGGCTGGCGGCGGAAACGGCACCGCTTCCGTCCGCCCGGGCCTGTGGTGTTGCGATCAGGCCGAGACCGATCGCGGCCAAGGCAATGAGACGGCATCCCTTCATGGTCCCTCATCCTTTTATCGTTGTGAAACTAGCCTGATATGCGGAACTTCGCACCTTTTTTCAGGCAAGGAAGGCGATCAGGTTTCCACCTGCAACCCGGCGGCTTTCCATTCGGGATAGCCATCCTCAAGCCGGCGCGCATCGAAGCCGAGCCGGCGCAGGGCGCTGGCGGCTTCGACCGAGAGAACGCAATACGGTCCGCGGCAATAGGCGATCACCGGCTGGTCGCGCGGCAGCAGCGCAATCCGGCGTTCCAGGGCGGCGAGCGGAATGTTGATGGCTCCCGGCAGATGGCCCTGGGCAAATTCGTCCTCCGGCCGCACGTCGAGCACGGTGACGCTGCGGTCGTGGATGCGCGCCAGCAAGTCCTGGCGCGAAACCGGCTCCAGCGCGTCGCGCGTGCGAAAATAACTCGCCATCACCACCTCGATCTCGGCGACATTCCGTTCGCCGATCCGCCCGAGTGCTTTGAGCAGGGCAATCACATCGGTCTCGCCGAGCAGGCTGTAGAGCATCCGCTTGCCGTCCCGGCGCGGCTCGGCGAGGCGTGCCCGGCGCAGGATTTGCAGATGCCGCGAGGTGTTGGCGATGGTCAACCCGATGCGCGCGGCGAGATCCTCGACGCTGCGTTCGCCCTGCGCGAGGTGTTCGAGAATCTCCAGCCGATGCGCATGGCCGATCGCCTGGGCGATGTCGGCGAGGCTCGCGAAGATGCGCTGCTTGGGACCGAGGCTTGACATGGTGCTCCAATAAAGGAATCAATCAACGGATTGATTGAACAATAGATCGTTTAGGTCGTCAAGGTCTTCGAGGAGAATGCCATGATTCTGCGCCAATTCCACCATCAGGACCCGGTCGCTGTGTCGTATCTGCTCGGCTGTGCCGGTCGCGGTGCGGGTGCGGCGGTCGATCCGCTGTTCCCGATCGAACCGTATCTGCAAGCGGCGGAGTTCTCCGCCACGCCGCTCCGCTGGGTGATCGATACCCATCTCCACGCCGATCATCGCTCCGCCGGGCGCGCCCTCGCCGAAGCGGCCGGGGCCGATTACGTGCTGCACGAAAGTGCGATGACCGGCTTCGCCTTCCACGGCGTGGCCGATGGCGACAGGCTTTCGCTCGGCAATGTCGTGCTCGATGTGCTGCACGCGCCGGGCCATACGCCGGAGCATCTCTGTCTTCTGGTGACCGACCGCACCCGTGCCGGCGAGCCGTGGTTCGTGCTGACCGGCCATACGCTGATGGTGGGCGATGTCGGCCGTACCGAGCTGGCGAGCGACGCCGCGACCGGCGCGCGCAATCTGTTCCGCAGCCTCGCCCGGCTGAAGGTGCTGCCGGAATATCTGGAGATCCTGCCCGGCGCTTTCGCCGGCTCGGTCTGCGGGCGCGGCCTGTCCGGCAAGCCATCCTCCACCATCGGCTTCGAGCTTCGGCACAACAGGGCCTTCGCGATGACCGACGAAGCCGCTTTCATTCGCTTCATGGTCGACGATATCCCGCCACCTCCCGAGAATGCGGCGGCGAATCGCGCCGTCAATGCCGGGTTGATGACGAAGGTCGCCGAATGAACCTCACCGCGCAGGCGTATCGGCGCGGCATCAGGCTCAACCAGGGTCAGTTCGCGCTGCAGGCGGTTCAGGTGTTTTTCGTCGGTCTGGTGATCGGCATGGAGCGCGCGGTGCTGCCCGCGCTGAGTACCGATTTCGGCGTCAGGTCCCACGCCTTCTTCTTCCTCGCGAGCTTCGTGCTGTCCTTCGGTCTGGTGAAGGGGGTGCTGAATTTCGTGGCCGGCACCCTGTCGGACCGGGTCGGCCGCAAGCGCGTGCTGCTGATGGGCTGGCTCGCCGCGCTGCCGATCCCGGTGCTGATCTATCTGGCGCCGAACTGGTGGTGGATCATCGCCGCCAATATTTTCCTCGGCATCAACCAGGGTTTCACCTGGACGATGACGGTGACCAGCCAGATCGATCTCGCCGGCAGTGATCAGCGCGGCCTTGCGGTCGGCATCAACGAGGCGACCGGCTATGTCGCGGTCGGCATCGCCGGGCTCGCTTGCGCCTATCTGGCGCAGGCATTCGGGCCGCGCACGGCGCTGCTCGGTTTTGGCTTGGTCACCATCGCCATGGCACTGATCCTGCTGATTGGGGTGCGCGACACGCTGCCCTGGGTGCGTGCCGAACACGCGCAGACGAAGCCCACGAGCACAATCGGCGCAGCAACCCCCGGCTGGGGTGCGATCTTCATGGTGGTGTCGTTCCGCGATCCGCAATATCGCGCGCTCTGCCAGGGCGGTGTCGCCAACAAGATCGCCGACACGCTGGTCTGGGCGTTGTTTCCGGTATTTTTCGCGGCTCACGGCATGAAGCTCGCCGAAATCGGCTGGATCACCGGCCTCTATGCGATGGTCTGGGGGTTCTCGCAGCTCTGGACCGGGCATCTCGCCGACCGGATCGGCCGCAAACCGCCGATCGTGACCGGATTTTCTCTCCTCGCCGCGGGGATCGCGCTGACCGCGATCGGCACGGCGCCGATTGTGTGGTTCCCCGCCGCCGCGATCATGGGGTTCGGCATGGCGCTACTCTACCCCAACCTGATCGCCGCGATGTCGGACCTGACGCCGCCGCTCTGGCGCGGCAAGGCGCTCGGCACCTATCGCTACTGGCGTGACACCGGTTACGCGATCGGCGCCATCCTGCTCGGCCTCGTCGCCCAGTTTTCGGGCGCGGTCAGGCCGGCGATGGGACTGACCGCAGTGCTCGTCGCCCTGTCCGGTGTCTGGATCGCCTTCGGTACCAAAGAGCCGAAACAAGCTGCTCCGCACTTGGAATAGCCAATCAGGTCAAGGGAGCCATTCATCTCCTGGCGTTATGAATTCTATGCGCATTGCACGCGTGGTTAGCGATCGGGCAGAAGCTTATGTTCCGCTCAGCACCGGGTGAGATGGAAATGGCCCCATGGTGAGGCCGCCCCACCCGATCGGAACTGGAGCTTGTCATGAAAAACATTCTTGCTGTCGCCGCCCTTGCCGTCGCCACCATTGCCGGTGCCGGCGCCGCCCAGGCGGGTCAGGGCATTCCGAACCTGCCGGCTCAGCCGGTGGTTTCCGCGTCGGCCCCCGCGGTAATCGGCGAGGCCTATCCGGCTTTCGGCGCGGCCGCGACCCCGGTTGTGTCCGCCCGGATCGCCGATGTCACCGTCGGGCAGAATTACCCGACCATCGCGGCGCCGCATCGGGCGACCCGCTTCGCCCAGATTGGCCAGACCCAGGGCCGATCGTAATCCCGGCCAGTGTGGTGGTTCTGAAGTTCCTATACATACGCGGTAGCGATTTTAGGAACTTCAGAACCATAAACCACACTGGAATCAAATGTTTGCTAGTGTCCTGATCGATTCGGAAGTTCGTAAAACGCCTCTATCGGCACCAACGAACTTCCGAATCGGGACACCAGCGGCTGATTTTTAGCGTTTGTTAGGAATATGACGCGGGCGGAGGCGGCTCCGCCCGCGTCATTTTAGAGCGTGCCCTGGCGGAGCGCGATGACCAGCGTTTCGGCGGAATCGGCATCGAGGGCGAGGGCGCGTTCGGCGATATCGCGATCGAAGCCGCCGCGCGCGAGGGCGGCCAGAGCTTTCATGCGCAGCGCTTCACCTCCGGCGAACGGCGGCAGGCGGCGGCGGCGCAGATAGGCGCAGGCGGCGGCAAGATCCCGCTCGGGGCTTTCGGGCAGCGCTTCGGCGGCAATATCCTGATCCACACCCTTCATCGCGAGATGCACGAGTGCCGCGCGGCGGGAATGTCCCTCACGCGCAAGTCGCCGTGCGCGCGATTCGGCGAAAGTGGTGTCGTTCAGAGCGCCGAGGTCGCGCAGGGCGGCGATCACCAAAGGGATCGCGGCACGGCCGTCCCGGCGCGCCTGGGCGATGGAGTCGGGCGCGAGTCCGGCAGATTCCGCCGCGCGCACCCAGCGATCGACGCGGCGGCCGAGCACGCGGGCGAGCCCGGCTTCGGTCGCGGCGAAACGGGCAAGATGGGCGAGAGCGGCTTCGCGCAGCCGGGCGGCGTCGGGTGGTGCGCCGATATCGCGAGGGTTGCGTTTCATCGGGTCAGATTGGCACGGCGCCCGCCTTGACCGGAAGCCCGCGCGGGCGATAGTGCCGCCACCGAACAAGGAGCATGTCCCATGGCAAAATCCCCCGTCCGAATCGCAGTGACCGGTGCCGCCGGCCAGATCGCCTATGCACTGATCTTCCGCATCGCGAGCGGCGCGCTGCTCGGGCCGGATCAGCCGGTCATTCTGCATTTGCTCGACCTGCCGCAGATGCAAGGTGCGCTGGGCGGGGTGATGATGGAGCTGGAGGATTGCGCCTTCCCGCTGCTCGCAGGCATGGTCGCGACCGACGATCCCAAGACCGCGTTCAAGGATATCGATATCGGCTTCCTGGTGGGGGCGCGGCCGCGCGGCAAGGGCATGGAGCGCAAGGACCTGCTTGGGGCGAATGCCGAGATATTCACCGTCCAGGGCCGCGCGCTGAACGACGCGGCGAAACGCGACGTGCGGGTTCTGGTGGTCGGCAACCCGGCCAACACCAACGCCTATATCGCGATGAAATCGGCCCCCGACCTGTCGCCCGACTGTTTTTCCGCGATGATCAGGCTCGATCACAACCGCGCCGCCTCGGTGCTCGCCGCCAAGGCCGGGGTGAATGTCGGCGATATCGAAAAACTGATCATCTGGGGCAATCACTCGCCGACCATGTATCCCGACTGGCGGTTCGCCGAGGCGGGCGGTCGCAAGCTCGCCGAGCTGGTCGGCGACGAGGCGTGGAACCGCGAAACCTTCATCCCGACCATCGGCAAGCGCGGTGCCGCGGTGATCGAGGCGCGCGGCGCCTCCTCCGCGGCGTCGGCGGCGAATGCGGCGATCGATCAGGTGCGCGATTGGGTGGTCGGCTCGAACGGGCGCTGGGTGTCGATGGCGGTGGCGTCGGACGGCGGCTACGGCGTGCCCGAGGGCATCATGTTCGGCGTGCCGGTGACGGCCTCGGGCGGCAAGGTGACGCGCATCCGCGACCTCGCCCTCGACGAGTTCGCCCGCTCGCGCTTCGAGATCACGCTGAACGAACTCAAGGAAGAGCGCGCGGCGATTGCGCATTTGCTGAAGTGACCGAATGCCGGGAGCGGTTTATACCGTGAACTGCTCCCGGATGATCCGCTCCGACAAGGCCCGGTCGGGGTCCGAGAGGATTTGCGCGCAGACCGAACGGTCTTCGCTGGCCGCAACCGAGACCACGCGGCGCACCTCGCTGAAATCGGCCACCGCCGCGACCGGGCGCTTTTCCGGCTCCAGAATCTCGAACAGGATCTCGCTGCTGGTGGGCAGCAGGGCGCCGCGCCAGCGGCGCGGCCGGAACGCGGAAATCGGCGTCAGCGGCAGCAGATTGGCCGAAAGCGGCACGATCGGTCCGTGGGCGGACAGGTTATAGGCGGTCGAGCCGGCCGGCGTGGAAATCAGAACCCCGTCGCAGATCAGTTCCGGCAGGCGCATTTTGCCGTCGATCGAAATCCGAATCTTGGCCGCCTGACGGAGTTGGCGCAGCAGACTGACTTCGTTGAAAGCGAGCGCCTCTTCGACCGCGCCGGTCGCGGTGACCGCGTGCATCCGCAGCGGGTGCAGGTCGTTGCTGTGGGCGCGGGCGATGCGCGCGGGCAGGTCGTTCTCCGAGAAATCGTTCATCAAAAAGCCGACCGAACCGCAATTCATGCCATAGACCGGCAGGGCGTGGTCGAGCAGGCGATGGATGGTTTCCAGCATCAGCCCGTCGCCGCCGAGAGCGACGACGACCTCCGCGGCATCCGGCGGCGCGTCGCCATATCGGGCGACCAGCCGGTCCCGCGCCGCGCGGGCCTGATCGGTCGACGCCGCGGCAAAATGAATCGCGGTCAAGCGAGTTTTCGGTGGTCGAGAACGGGCATGTCGCGGCGGACCCTGGCGATGCGCGCCGCATCGATGCGCGCGGTGGCGAAGCCCGGACCGTCGGAGACCCGCGCTACGACATGCCCCCAAGGGTCGGCGATCAGGGAATTTCCGTAGGTCACGCGCGGTTCGTTCGAACCGTCGTAATGCGTGCCGGTGCAGGCGGGAGCGGCGATCCAGCATTGGGTCTCGATCGCCCGCGCGCGCAGCAGAACCTCCCAGTGATCCTTGCCGGTCTGCAGGGTGAAGGCGGCGGGGACCATGATGAGATCCGCCCCGGCGCGGCGCAGCGAAAGATAGAGTTCCGGGAAGCGCATATCGTAGCAGATGGTCAATCCCACGGTAAGCGCGCCGATCTGCGCGGTGACGACCTGCTCGCCCGCGCCGTAGACGGCGCTTTCGCGGTAGCCCTGGCCGTCCGGCGTGGTGATGTCGAACAGATGGATCTTGCGATAGCGCGCGATCTCGCGGCCGCCGGGATCGAAGACGATGGTTGTGTTGAACAGTTTTTCGCCGCTCAATTCGCCGATCGACCCGCCATGGACATGGATTTCATGGCGACGGGCGATCGCGCGCAGAAATTCATAAGCCACGCCCCCCGCCTCGTTCGATCCTTCGGGCGGCAGGATTTCGGCGGCGGCGAATTTGGCGGCCCGGTTGCCGCCCAGACAGGTCCAGATTTCCGGCAGGGCGATCAGATGCGGCCGGTCCTGTGCGATCGCCGCTTCGATCAAGCCGCGCGCCTGTTCGATATTGGCGGATTTGTCGGCGCCGGGCGCCATCTGGATGACCGTGAGGCGAAGGGGATCGTTCTGCATGGCGCCATGGTGCGCCGCGTTGCCGGCCTCTGCAAGATCACGGGGCGGTGACCGAGAGAGACCGGCGCGGGGGGTTCAGGCGTGGGAGACGATCAGGTCAGGACCGTGCCCGATCCGCTGCCGGCGGCGGTGAGGGGCGAGGTGATGCCGGTCATGGCAATATGCGTGCCATCGCTCAAGGTGAGGCTCAGCGCGCCGCCCGAGACGGTCTGCGTAGTTACCGTGATCCCCGAACCCAGCGTGATCTTGTCGGTCGCGAGACGGAAACCGCTGATCACGTCGGTTGTCCCGGCCGAATTGCCGTCGAAGACGAAATTGTTCAGGGCGGCATTGGCGCCGCCGATCATGGTCGCACTTCCCGGTCCGGCGACGAGATTGTTGGTTCCGCTCCCGCCGGTCAATGTGTCGCCATTGCCGCCCGCGTAGAGCGTATTGGTGCCGGAACCGCCTGTGAGCGAATTGCTGCCGCTGATACCGCCGAACGCGGTCAGCCCGCCGGCCCCCGCTTGCGCGGTCACGCTGCCGATGCCGCGCTCGATGACGCTGTGGGACGATCCGCCGATGAAGTCCAGCGAGCCCGCACCGCCATAGACGAAGGCCGAACCGGCGGCGCTGACCGTGTCCGCTCCCGCGCCGACATAGGCGAGCGAGCCTCCGCCGAGCGTCGCGCTGTTCGAGCCGGCGGCGAAAATGACGTAATTGCTCCCAGTCGCGTCGATCGAGGCGTTGCCTTGGGCGAAACCGATCGCCGTGCCGCTCAGGGTCGCGCTATCGCTGGTGCCGCTGCCGCCGAGCACGACGAAGGTGCTGTTGCTGGCGGTGATCGAGTTGTTGGTGCCCCCGGCGAAAATCACGCCGGCGCCGTTGTCGTTCACCGTGTTGCCGGTGCCGTTGAGAAGCACGGTGTCCGCCCCGGAGGCATTGACGATATTGCCGCTGCCGTACGCGAATATCCCGCCCGAGGTCGCGCCGTCGACGACATTGTTCTGGCCGAAAACCGCGAGTGCTGCGCTCCCGCTGCCCGAGATCGTGTTCCCGTTGCCGCTGACCATTGCCTGGACGCCGCCATTCATCGCGATCGCGTTCTGATCGCCGCCGACGAATACGCTCGCCCCGCCGCTCGCGCTCACCGCGTTGCCGGTGCCGTAGACATTGACGGTATCGCTGCCGGTCGCGGAGACTTGGTTGTTCGCGGAACCTGCGGGCAGGCCGACGAACGCGTTGCCGGTCACCGTGATCTGGTTGCCGGCGTTATGGGCGATGATCCGGTCGTTGCCGCCGGAGGTCACCGTGCTCGACCCGGAATCCAGATTGATCGTGTTGTTGCCGCCGGAAGTGGAAATTTCGTTGTAGCTGTTGGGGTTGGACGGGTTGGTGTTCTGGGCGGCGGTGATCGTGTTGTTGCCGCTGTTCACCACGACGCTGTAATTGACCCCGTCGAGGGTGAAATTGTTGTTGCCGCCGCCGGCATAGATGGAATCGACGCCCGTGCCGCCCTTGGGGTCCCAGGTCAGGTTGGTCTGCGCGCTGGTCACCACGAGCTGATTTTCGCCGGCGCCGCCGGTGACGGTCTCGCTGCCGGCGAATGTCGCGATCAACCCGGCAAAGCCGAGATTCGACCCGATCGTCTGGTTCGGCAGAGTGATCGACCCCGGCGTGGCAACCGTGCCCGAAAGATAGACGTAGTCGGCGGTGCTGAAATTGTTCGGCACCGAGGGAAGCGAACCGGCGCTGCCGTCCGCGTTCAGGACGACGGGCGAGGCGGTGATCGGCGTATAGGGCGTCGGGTTGACGACCAGATAGGTGATATTGTTGGTCAATTGCCGTTCGATGACGGGGGCGAGGCTGGAATCGACATTGAACGACACAACCTGGCCCGCGGCGCTCTCGACGGAGACGACGCTCGTAGAGATCTGGGAACCGGACACGAAATTCTCCTTCAATGGCAGCTTTGGGGCAACACGGAGTCTTACCGAACGATCGTTAAAATCCGGTCAACGCGCAGACCGGAATTGTGCGATCACCCCATAATGCAACTTAAAGATGTCAACAAGTTAAACTTCGTCGCATCGTCGTATCGAAATCTCGCTGCAACACTTCAGGTTTCAAAAATGCTCCACCCGCAGGGCGAGCAGGGTATCCAGCTCTTCCTCATGCCGGTAGCCGGGCATCAGCCGCTCCAATCCGTCGTCATGACGGGTTGCCGGGTGAAAATAGATCTCGCTGGTGCCCTCGGGCAGATGGACCAGCAAGGTGCGGAGTTTTGCGCCGGTCATCCGGCCCGACCATTTTATCCCGAACACGTGATCGGCGCTGGCGAGCCCGGCTTGTAGCACCTGGCGGCGCAGCACCGACGACCACCGATACAAAGCGTGGGAGCCAAGGCCCGGACGCTCGCCGCAGGCGGCGAGGACCGCGGGCGGCTCGGCGGGCACCCGGATGCGGCTGAGCCCGAATGCGCGTCCGGTCCCGATCATCAGTTTCGCAACCGTGGGATGCAGATGCATGTGCTTGTGGGAATCGGCGTGATGCAGCGCAAGCCCGGTCGCGCGAAAGGCTTCGAACTGGGCGCGGATTTCCAGCTCGAGTTCCCGGCGTGCCGCCGGTGAGAAAAAGTAGCGGAAACCGCGCGCGACCTGATCGGCGCCGAAGCGGCCGTCCGGGGTGGTGATATGTGGCAGAGCCCGATGGCCGAGCACCGAATCGCCATCGACCAGCACCAGGTGCAGCCCGACCTTGAGGTCCGGCAGACGTTTGGCACGGGCGACGGCATCCGCCGCCGCCGGCCCCGCGACCATCAGGCTCGCCTGGGTCAGCACCCCGTCGCGATGGGCGATCTCGACCGCTTCGTTGACGCTTTCGCTCAGGCCGAAATCGTCGGCCGAAAATATCAGCTCAGAGTGTGATGAGTTTAGACTCATCACACTCTGCTTTTTGTTTGACGAGCAATTTCATGGCTTTGCTGGACCGCTCCGCGATTCCATCAAACACCATATTGCTCTAGGCAGCGTGCCGCTCGCGCAGGAACTGGAAGAATTCGACGCCCTCGCGCAGCCGGCGCTTCATCATCTGCGGGCTGCGGATCATTTCGTTGACGATGGCGGCGATTTTCGGCGCGCGGAAATAGAATTTCTTGTAGAAGGTCTCAACGCTGTCGAAAATCTCGGTATGGGTCAGATGCGGGTAATGCAGCGGCGCGATCTGGATGCCGTGATCGTCGATCAGTTCGGCATTGGCGATATCGAGCCAGCCATTCTCCACCGCCTGATCGTAGAGGAAGGTGCCCGGATAGGGTGCCGCGAGCGAGACCTGAATGGTGTGTGGGTTGATCTCCTTGGCGAACTCGATCGTCTCGCGGATGGTCTCCTGGGTTTCGCCGGGCAGGCCGAGGATGAAGGTGCCGTGGATCTTGATGCCGAGATCGTGGCAATCCCTGGTGAACTTCTTGGCGACCTCGATTCGCATGCCTTTCTTGATGTTGTGCAGGATCTGCTGGTTGCCGCTCTCGTAGCCGACCAGAAGCAGGCGCAGCCCGTTGTCGCGCAGGATTTTCAGCGTGTCGCGCGGCACGTTGGCCTTGGCGTTGCACGACCAGGTGACGCCGAGCTTGCCGAGCTCGCGGGCGATCGCCTCGGCGCGCGGCAGATTGTCGGTGAAGGTGTCGTCATCGAAGAACAGCTCGCGCATCTGCGGGAAATCGGCTTTGATCTGTCTGACCTCGGCGATGACGTGCTCGACCGAGCGGGTGCGGTAGCGATGTCCGCCGACGGTCTGCGGCCATAGGCAGAAGGTGCAGCGCGATTTGCAGCCCCGCCCGGTATAGAGCGAGACATAGGGGTGCATCAGGTAGCCGATGAAATAGTCCTCGATTTTCAGGTCGCGCTTATAGACATCGGTGACGAAGGGCAGGCTGTCCATATCTTCGAGGATGGTGCGATCCTTGTTGTGGACGATGGCGCCGGCGCCATCGCGATAGGAAATCCCGTCCACCTCGGCGAAGTCGCGGCCTTCGGCGATTTCCTTGATGGTGAAATCGAATTCGTTGCGGGCGACGAAATCGACCGGCGCCGCGCGTTCCAGGCTTTCCTGCGCCTGCACCGCGACCTTGGCGCCGATGAAGCCGATTTTCACGCCAGGATTCTCGGCCTTGATCCGTTCCGCGACCTTCACGTCATTGGCGAAGGACGGGGTGGAGGTGTGGATGATGACCAGCTCGGCTTCGCGCGCATGGGGAAGCACATCGGCCATGGCGAGGCCGGCGGGCGGCGCGTCGATCAGTTTCGAGCCTGGGATCAGCGCAGCCGGCTGAGCGAGCCAGGTCGGGAACCAGAACGAGCGGATTTCCCGCTTCGCCTGATAGCGCGAGCCGGCGCCGCCATCGAACCCGTCGAAGGACGGGGGTTGCAGGAACAGGGTCTTCATCATCGCATCGATCCTAACTCGTCCGCTTGGTCAACCGCTTGGTCGTAGCGCTGCCGCCATCGGCGCGCAGAACATGGCCGCGCCATTCGACCGTATCGCTCCAGAAACTGGCCAGGAAAATGGCCGCCGACAGACCATCGCGCAAGAGGAAAAGCCACGGCGCGGCGGTCTTGGCAAGGCCCGGCGCCGCCGGGCCGGCGCTATTGATGCCGAGCCGGCGTTCCAGGCGGCGCGCGATCGCGTAGCGGATCATCGCGGCAAAGCCGAGCGCAATCCAGGCCCAGGGCGCGAATCCGGTGAGCAGAAGTGCCATCGCCGCCCAGAACAGCGGGAACTGGATCACCAGCCCCCAATAGGCGCCGGGAACCAGGGCTCGGATCGTGCGCGCCCAGCGCAATTCGTGGCGGATCAGTGCGCGGAAGTCGGTTTCGGTCACCGTGGTCGCCGGAATCACCGGTGCCAGCACTACCGCCGATCCGGCGTCGCGTACCTTGCGGCCAAGCACGTTGTCGTCGGCGAGATGGTCGAGCAGCGCTTCCAACCCGCCGACCCGCTCGAGCGTGGCGCGCGACAGTGCCATCGTGGCACCCAGGCAGTCCTGCCGGCCGAAGCGGCGGGCGAGCGCCGCACCCGGTAAAAACAGATGGTTGATCTGCATGGCGCCGAGCCGGGCGGGGAGATCGGCCGAAGCGGGCAGGCCGGTATAGAAACTGGTCGCGAGTCCGGCGCCTTGCTGGGTCAGCGCGCTGAGCACCGAGGCGAGAAAATCCGGCGGAACATGCATGTCCGCATCCGATATCACCAGCAACTCGTGCCGGGCGGAAGGCAGCATGTTGATCAGGTTGGCGACCTTGCGGTTGCGTCCCGGCGGCGTCGGGCCGGCGACCACGGCGATATCGGTGCGCGGATAGCGGCGGCGGAGTTTCTCGACGATGCCGAGCGCCGGATCTGCCGGATCGTCCGTGCCGAAAATGAGCTGAAATTTCGTGTGGTCGAGCAGGAAAAACGATTCCAGCGCGGTCTCCAGCAAAGGTTCCGCCCCGTGCAGCGGCTTGAGAATCGAGACCGGCGGCAACGATGTGCCCGGTGCGGGCGCTCGGCGCTGCGGTCGGACCAGCAAGGAGCCGATCGCCTGCTGGGCCAGGCCCGCGATGCAGAGCGCCTCCGCGAACGCGGACAGGACCGCAACCATCACTCAGTCCTTTATCGCACCGTTCGAAAGGGTCGCGACTTTCTTCTTCAGCGCGTCGATCAGTTGCGTGGCGTTGCCGGGGGCGACCAGCCCGCTGAAATCGGATCGCTGGGTCGCGACCTTGCTGATCGTACCGTCGAACAGCACATCGGTAATTTTCCAGGCGCCGCCGGCATCGGTCATGACATAGGCGAGGCGGGTCTTCTTGCCGGATTTCGAGACCAGATCGGTCGCAACCACCCGGCGGGCGCCGACCTTGCGGGCGCCGGGCAGAATGTCGAAGCGCTGGCCGTCATAGGAATCGAAGCTATGGACGTAGCTCGCCACCGTATATTGACGGAACAATTTGCCGAGTTCCTGCTGCTCTGCCGCGGGAACCTGCGACCAGAGCAGGCCGACGGAGAATTGCAGGATCTCGGCGAGATCGAAGCTCTGCTCGACCACCGGCTTGAGCGCGGCGTAGCGCGCGGCAAAGCTCTGACGGGCGCTACCGGCCTTCATCAAGGCGATCAGCGCGTTGTCCAGAGCCTCGATCGGTTGCGTTTCGGGTGCAGCGGCGCGTGCAGCCGGAACGGCGAACGGCAGCACCGCGGCGAGCGGCGCTGCGAGGAGAATGCGGCGTTTCATGACCCCAGATACTGGGATCATTGTGCCGGAATTGCGACCGCCACCGGGTCTTTTTCGGAAGTTTCGGCATGGCCGAGTGCGGCGAGCGCGTGGGCGACGATGTCCTTGGCGGTCAATCCCGCGTCGATCAACTGGCCGGCGGGCGTGTTGTGGTCGATGAAGCGGTCCGGCAAGGTCATCGGGCGGAAGCGGAGTCCATGATCGAAAGCGCCGGTCCAGGCGAGATGGTGGGCGACGGCCGCGCCGAACCCGCCGGACGCACCGTCCTCGATGGTGATCAGAACCTCGTGGTGGCGGGCGAGCTGGCCGATCAGGCCGGTATCGAGCGGCTTCATGAAGCGGGCATCGGCGACGCTGGTGGGAAAGCCGCGCGCGGCGAGTTCGTCCGCGGCTTTCAGCGCGTCGTGCAGGCGCGGACCGAGGGCGAGGATCGCGATCCGGCTGCCCTCGCGGATCATCCGCCCGGTGCCGATCTCCCACGGCGTGCCGCGCGCCGGCAGGTCGAGCCCGATTCCCTCGCCGCGCGGATAGCGGAATGCGGAGGGCCGGTCGCCGATCGTGGCGGCGGTGGCGACGCAATGCATCAGCTCCACCTCGTCGGACGGCGCCATCACCACCATGCCCGGCAGGCAGCCGAGATAGGCGAGGTCGTAGGCGCCGGCATGGGTGGCGCCATCGGCGCCGACCAGCCCGGCGCGGTCCAACGCGAACCGCACGGGGAGCGACTGGATCGCCACGTCATGCACCACCTGGTCGTAGGCGCGCTGCAGGAAGGTGGAATAGATCGCGCAGAACGGTGCCATGCCCTCGGTCGCCATGCCGGCGGCGAAGGTGACCGCGTGCTGCTCGGCGATGCCCACGTCGAAGGTCCGGCTCGGGAATTTCTTGCCGAACGCGTCGAGTCCGGTGCCGCTCGGCATCGCCGCGGTGACCGCGACGATGCGCGGATCGGCCTCGGCCTCGGCGATCAGGGCATTGGCGAACACCTTGGTGTAGGAGGGCGGACCGGGCGGCGCCTTGGCTTGCTCGCCGGTGACCACGTTGAACTTGGAGACGCCGTGATATTTGTCGGCGGAGGCTTCGGCCGGCTCATAGCCCTTGCCCTTCTGGGTGACGACATGGAGCAGAATCGGCTCCTCGCCGTCGGCGTCGCGCAGATTGCGCAGGACTGGGAGGAGGTGGTCGAGGTTGTGGCCGTCGATCGGGCCGACATAGTAAAAGCCCAGCTCCTCGAACAGCGTGCCGCCGGTCAGGATGCCGCGGGCATATTCCTCGGCGCGCTTGGCGGTGCGTTCGATCGTGCGTGGGAAACGCTTGGCCATCCGCGCCGCGAAATCGCGCAAGCTCAGGAAGCTGCGCGAGGAGATCAGCCGCGAGAGATAGGCGCTCATCGCGCCGACCGGCGGGGCGATCGACATGTCGTTGTCGTTCAGCACGACGATCAGGCGGGATTTGCCGGCGCCGGCATTGTTCATCGCCTCGTAGGCCATGCCGGCGCTCATCGCGCCGTCGCCGATCACCGCGATGACGTTGCGCTTCGGTGTCTCGCCCTTGAGGTCGCGCGCGACCGCCATGCCGAGCCCGGCGGAAATCGAGGTCGAGGAATGGGCGGCGCCGAACGGGTCGTATTCGCTTTCCGAACGGCGGGTGAAGCCGGACAGGCCGCCCGGCTGGCGCAGCGTGCGGATGCGGTCGCGCCGGCCGGTCAGGATTTTATGCGGATAGGTCTGATGGCCGACATCCCAGATCAGCCGGTCATGCGGGGTGTCGAACACGGCATGGACGGCGACGGTCAGTTCGACCACCCCGAGCGAGGCGCCCAGATGGCCGCCGGTGACCGAGACCGTATCGATCGTCTCGGCACGGAGCTCATCGGCGAGCTGCCTGAGCTGATCGGTCGAGAGGTTGCGCAGGTCGGACGGCGTCCTTACCCGGTCGAGCAGCGGGGTGCGCGGGGGCATCAGCGCCCTACCCCGGCACTGGGTTCCTGCCGGTCGCCAATTCTATCTGCGGTCATGCTGATCCTCATATCCGTAACGAACATCCTTGCTGGTACGCGGCGGGTGCTGCGTCCAAGCGTGCCACCCGCCGATGATTCCGGTCAAGGAAGAGCCGAGTCTCGACACTGCAGACATACGCGCAACCGGCGGGAAATGAAACCGGCGGACCGGTTTGGCAAGAGAGCATGGCAAATTCGCAACATTGCCGCCCGGTAAGGGGCGCGCAATGCGGTCCGGCGATGGCGGCTCTTGCGGAACCGATGCCCGATGACCTATTTCAGGTCCCTTGAAATGAAATCGGGGCTCGAGAACGTCCCGCTCCCGGCGTTCACCCCGAACACGAAAGGGCGACGGCACGATGGATATGTCTCTCATCCAGACCGAGACGGTGCAAGCCGCGCCCCCGGTCGGGACCGCGTCCGCGATGAAGGTGATTCTCGCCCAGCCGCGCGGGTTCTGCGCCGGCGTCGAACGCGCGATCGAGATTGTCGAACGCGCCCTGGTGAAGTTCGGCCCGCCGATCTATGTACGTCACGAGATCGTCCACAACCGCCACGTGGTCGAGGATCTGCGGTCTCGCGGGGCGGTGTTCGTCGATGAGGTCAGCGAGGTGCCTGACGGCGCGATCACCGTGTTTTCCGCTCACGGCGTCGCCCGCAAGGTGCAGCAGGCGGCGGCGAACCGGGCCTTGCCGGTGATCGACGCGACCTGTCCGCTGGTCGCCAAGGTGCATTCCGAGGGACGGCGCTATGCCGGGCAGGGCCGGGAAATCATTCTGATCGGACATGCCGGCCATGCGGAAGTCGAGGGGACGATCGGCCAGATCGACGGCAGGGTCTATCTGGTTCAGACGGTCGAGGATGTCGCCGCTCTCGCGGTGGAGAACCCGGACCGGCTCGCCTACATCACCCAGACGACCCTGTCGGTCGACGACACGCGCGGGATCATCGCCGCCCTTCAGGCGCGGTTTCCCTCGATCATCGGTCCCGATGTGCGCGATATCTGCTATGCTACCCAGAACCGCCAGGAGGCGGTGCATCATCTCGCCGAACAGGTCGAGCTCATCCTCGTGGTGGGTAGCCGGAATTCCTCCAATTCCAACCGGCTGCGCGAGATCGGCGCGGAACTCGGCCGGCCGTCCTATCTGATCGACGACGCCGACCATCTCGACCCGAGCTGGTTCGAGGGGATCAGGACCGTGGGCGTCACCGCCGGCGCTTCCGCGCCGGAAGTGCTGGTGCGCGGGGTGCTGGAGGGGCTGAAGCGGTTCGGGCCGATCGAGATCGAGATGCTCGCCGGCACGCCGGAGGATGTCCGGTTCAAGCTGCCGAACGAAGTGATCGATGCGTGACCGCGACGGCGGAGTCATCGACGCGTGACGATTTGCCTAATTATGCTGTAATCTAATTAGGCGCCTTTGTAATTCGAGGAGTGTTCCATGGGCGTGCCGCTCAACCAGGCGATCAAGGTCGGAACCTATGTGCTCAAGCAGCACCTGACCGGACGCAAGCGCTATCCGCTGGTGCTGATGCTGGAGCCGCTGTTCCGCTGCAATCTCGCCTGCTCCGGCTGCGGCAAGATCGACTATCCGGCGCCGATCCTAAACCAGCGCCTGTCGGTCGCCGACGCGCTGGAGGCGGTGGACGAGTGCGGCGCGCCGGTCGTTGCGATCGCGGGCGGCGAGCCGCTGCTGCACAGGGAAATGCCGGAAATCGTCGAGAAAATCCTGGCGCGCGGCAAGTTCATCTATCTTTGCACCAACGCATTGTTGCTGGAAAAGAAGATCGACCAGTACACGCCGCACAAGAATTTCTGCTGGGACATCCATCTTGACGGCGACCGCGACATGCATGACCGCGCGGTGAGCCAGGAGGGGGTTTATGAGCGGGCGGTCGCGGCGATCAAGCTCGCCAAGGCCAAAGGGTTCCGGGTTTCGATCAACTGCACCCTGTTCGACGGGACCGATCCCGCGCGGGTCGCCGGTTTCCTCGATACCGTGAACGAGATCGGCGTCGATGGCGTGATGACCTCGCCGGGCTATGCCTATGAGCGCGCGCCGGACCAGGAGCATTTCCTCAATCGCCAGCGCACCAAGGAGCTGTTCCGGGCGATTTTCCGCTACGGCAAGGAACGGAAAGCGCAGGGCAAGACGTGGAAATTCAACCAGTCGCCGCTGTTCCTCGACTTCCTGGCCGGCAACCAGACCTATAAGTGCACCCCGTGGGGCAATCCGACGCGCAACGTGTTCGGCTGGCAGCGGCCCTGCTATCTGCTCGGTGAAGGCTATGCCAAGACTTACAAGGAACTGATGGACACTACGGATTGGGACAAATACGGCGTCGGCAACTACGAGAAATGCGCCGACTGCATGGTCCATTCCGGGTTCGAAGCCACCGCCGTCGTCGATTCGGTCAAGCGCCCGTGGAAACTGGCCAAGCTCGCAATCCAGGGCATCCGCACCGAGGGGCCGATGGCGAAGGATATCCCGCTCGATGGTCAACGGCCGGCGGAATACGTGTTCTCCCGTCACGTCGAGCAGAAAATGGCGGAAATCCACGCCAAGCCGCAGGCGGCCGGCGCCGCCGAATAGACAGGCGCGTTCGATCAGGTTCCGACGCGCAGCAGGGCGCCGGAACCCGGCCGGTGGCCGGCCGAACCCTCGATTCCGGCCCGCTCGATCGCCGGGGTGGGCATGGCGCGTTTTTCGGCGACCATGTAGCCACGGCCCCAATTGGTCTCGATCAGTTCCCCGGCACCGAGAGCTGCGAGCTTCTTGCGGATCTTGCAGATGAAGACATCGATGATCTTGGGGTTGGGTTCGTCGAGCCCGCCATAGAGATGGTCGAGGATGGCTTCCTTGCTCAGCACGCAGCCTTTGCGCAGGGCGAGGATTTCGACGATCTGATATTCTTTTTTCGTGAGGCTCACTTCGGTGCCCGCCGTGAAGATTTTTTTCGCGTTCATATTGATTTCGACAGTACCGATCACGAGCGACGGGCTCTGAAAGCCCCGGCTGCGCCGGACCTGATTCTGTACGCGCAGGAAAATCTCGTCCTGGGACATCGCGCTGACGATCAGATCATCGATTCCGGCTTCCAGAACCCTTAGCCTTGTCGGTTCGGCGAGCGCATGAGCTACCGCGATGATAGGACAGCGCAGACCACCGATGCGCAGACGGCGAATCAGGTCAACCTCGTTCGGCCGGCTGTCGGCGATGCGTAATACCACCGCGTCATAATCATAGAATCGGACCAGATCGAGCGCTTCTTCCGGGTCGGACGTTTCATCCGCGACCGCCAGCTTGGATTTGAAAAAAGCAGTCAGAACGTCTCTATTATCAAGATACGTTCCAAAAAATAGTATTTTCATAACAATCTCCAGTTGTTTCAAACAATGAATACAACCAGAGGAAGCTTACGTCAACAAAATAATTTTAATTTGATATAAATTGTTGAAATAATAAGACAAATACAATTTGAAATGAATAGGATAATATTTTCGACAATTGGATTATGAGCAGATGACGGTGTCACCGCGCGGGGCGCAGCAGCGCGATAGTTTCCGAGGAGGTGAATTTATGGTTCGAGGGAGCGGGAATCGCGCCGGATCAGGCGGCTGTCGTGCCGCCGATTTGCCAGCGATCGCGGGCCTTCTGATCGTCGGTGCGCGCCTCGACCCAGGCGGAGCCGCCTTCGGCGAAGTCTTCGCGCTTCCAGAACGGCGCGTCGGTTTTCAGCCAGTCGATCAGGAAGGCGGTAGCCTCAAGCGCGTCGCCGCGATGGGCGCTGGACGCGGCGGCGAGCACGATGCGCGAACCGGGCACCAGCCGGCCGATCCGGTGAATCATGACACAGTCGGTCAGCCGCCAGCGCGTCATGGCCGTCTCGGCGATGCCGGCGAGGGCGGTTTCGGTCATGCCCGGATAATGCTCGAGGGTCAGCGCGGCCAGTTCCCGTCCATCCGATTCGCCGCGCACGACTCCCACGAAGCTGGCAATCGCGCCGGCGCCGGATTCAAGCCGGGCAAGCTCGGCGCCCACATCGAAATCTTCCGTGGTTACCAAAATGCGTGGCATGAGATTGACCGCTCAAATAAAGATAGGCGCAATTGACGGAACGTCATCGCGGCTATCCGCCGGTGAAGGGCGGGAAATAGGCGACTTCCCGCGCCGTGCCCAAAGCCGCGCCGTCCGTGACGAAACGCTGGTCGAGCGCGATCTTGATCGCGCGCCGGTCGGCGAAGGCTTTCGCGTGGGCCGGGCTGCGCGCCGCGAGATAGTCGGTCAGCGCGCCGATCGTCGTCACCTCGGCGGGCGGTGTGATGTCTTCCTCGGCATGGCCGATGCGCTCGCGCAACCAGGCAAAATAGAGGATTTTCATGGTCTGGATATGGGGATCGAATGGTTGCCGGTCACCGATGGGTCCCGAATTATTGACCTTGGACGGTGACCACCTGCCCATCGGGCTGGATCAGTGTCGCCGTGCCGTTGCCGTTGGGGATCAGAATGCCGCCGCCCTGGCCGTTGATCGGGGCGACGGTCTGATAGCGGCCGTTGCTGGCGCCGGTCACCACGCCGGCCGGACCGGCCGGGCTCATCAGCGTCTCGCCCACGGCGAATCCCTTGCCGGCGGAAATGGCGGGCGCGGGCGTGGGTTTGACGGCTACCGCCGCCGGCGCATTGGGCATCGCGGTCTGGCTGCTTGGCGGCGGGGTGGAACTGCCGGTCACGGCATGGCCGTAGCCGCCGAATTTGGTGGTGCCGGCATTCGTGCCCGCGGCACCCGGCCGATGCTCCGGCGCGAGGCGGCGCGGCACCGCGCCAAGCGGCACCGAATAGGTCGCAGGAGCGTTGCCGGACCCGGTGCCGTACTGGTTCTGATACTCCTGGCCGAGCGGCACGTTCATATGCTGCTGGATCTCGCTGAGCGTCGGCACCGGGCGCACCGGGCCGGGCCAGACATCGCCGGGTTGCGGGCGGATCGGCTGCACCGCGACATCGTTGCCGCGCGCCCGCTGCATGTTGAGCGCATAGCCCTGCGGGGCGTTCGGATCTCCGAACGGATTGATCGTGCTGTCCAGATAATTGCCGACACCCGCGCAGCCGGACAGCAGGAGCGCCATTGCGCCGGGGACCGCGAGACAAAGAGACCGTGTGGTGACAGATCGCGCGCCGCGCCGCATCGGGTTCGTTCCTTCAGAGTTCGGTCGTGCCGTTATGCGCCGGATTGCCCGGTTATCTCAAGCCGGGTCCGGTTCAGGGTGCGAGATCGGGCTGGATCACGTGGCGCAGGCCGGCGGTGAGATAATCCCAGCCGGTGACGAGGGTGAGGAGAGCGGCGATCCAGAGCAGGGCGCCGCCCACCGCCGTGGCGGGGAAGCCGGCGAAGCCGAGCACCCGCGCGCCGGAATCGCCCAGCAGCAGCAGCCCCAGAGAGACCATCTGGGTCGCGGTTTTCCATTTCGCGAGTTTGGTGACCGGCAGGCCGATGCGGATGCCCGCCAGATATTCGCGCAGGCCCGAGACCAGGATTTCGCGCAGCATGATGACGATGGCGGGATAGATGCCGAAGGGCGGCAGCCGGTGAAACCCGACCAGGACCATGAGGGTGGCGCCGACCAGGAGCTTGTCGGCGATCGGGTCGAGCATCCGGCCCAGATCGGACAATTGCCGGCGGGAGCGGGCGAGCTGACCGTCGAGCCAGTCGGTGATTGCGGCGAGGGCGAACAGCAAAGCGGCGAGGAGATCGGCGAGCGGTGCGCGAAGTGCGACCAGCAGCACCAGCAGCGGGATCGCGGCGATGCGCGACAGGGTCAGCACGTTCGGCAGATCGGTCAACATGGAGGAAGATTAGGCCGATTTCGCGCCATAGGTAAGCCGGGTGATGAGTTGGCGCGGTCGCGGCGCGCCGATCAGCCGCAGCGCGCGAACAAAATTGGGTTCCATCGCCTCGGGGCAGTCCGGGTCGAGCACACCGCTTTCGGCGATATGTGTTTCCAGGTCGTTGATCGGCGGTGGCACGAACGGGACGAGGCTGCGCCCACTGGGGCGGGCGAGGGCATCGAACGCGCCAACCAGCGAGCCGGTCCGCGTGATCGCGGCGCGCAATGTATCGATGGTTGTGCCGAGATGCTCGGCGAGCAGCGCGTCGCGCACATCCAGGATCGCGGCCCGTATCTCCGGCCGGTCGGGGCCGTCCGGCGGCACCTCGATCGCGAGGTCGCATTCGGTATCGAGGCCCATCGAGCGGTTGTTGATGTTCGAGGACCCGACGCGGAGCAGGATATCGTCGATCACCAGCACCTTGGCGTGGACGTAGATATCCGCACCGCCTTCGGTGACCGGCGTGGCGAAGCGCAGCCGTCCGCCATGGTCGAGCCGGCGCAGGTCGCGCAACAGCAAGGCGCGGGCCGAGCCCATTGCTTCCTCTTCGAGCCAGCCGGAGGCGCGCTTGGGATTGACGATGATGATTTCGGGGCCATCCGGTTCGGCGAGGACGGCCGCGATGGTGGCACCGATCCGCGGCGCGGCGAAATACTGGCTTTCCAGATAAATGCTGCGCCGTGCCGCGCCGATGGCGGCGAGGTAGAGCGCCTCGATCTCGCGCGTCTCGGCCATTTCGGCGGTTTTCGGCCAGGTGCGGGCGATTCCGACCGTGACATCGCGAAACCGTGGTTCGAGGCTGGACGGCCAGGGGATTTCGGCTTCACCCGGCGCCGCGGTCAGGGTTTTGCCGGTGGCGGCGTGCCAGCGCATCCGGGCGAGGTCGCCGAGAGCGCGAGCGGCCTCGCCATCGACCGCGGTGGTGACATCGTGCCAAGGCTCGTGGCGCTTGCCATCCGGTTCGTCGCGATGCGGATCGTTGTCGATATGATCCTTGGTGTCCCACCGGCCGACCGTGCTGTCGATTCCGCCGCAGAAGGCGAGGCGGTCGTCGATCACCACGATTTTCTGATGGTGGCAGCCGCCGCTGGGATGGTTGGCGTCGAGCCGGAAATGGATGTTGCGCGAGGTGATCCAGTTGAGCAGCACCAGCGGCGTGGTGCCGCGCAGCGGCATTTTCAGAAGGCGAGATCCCAGCGCAGCACATGCACGTGCAGCGAAGGATTGCGCTTGACCACGAAGGAGAGGAATGCGCCCAGCGTGTTGGGCGCGTCGGGTTCGGTGATTTCGTCGCGTTCCAGCTCGATGCCGGTGTGGAAATCCCAGCCGATCATCAGCACCGTGTGGCGCGCCGCGAGGATCGCCTGTTTCAGCGCGCGGAAATAGGCCGCGCCGTCGATGATGACCGCCATGCGCTTGGCATGGGCGAGGCACCAGCAGGTTTCGCCAGGGCGCAGCACGTGGTTGGAATTGCCGGTCATGACAGGAGTCGCACGACGTCACCCGGCGCGATCGGGCCGCCTTCGATCACCGTGGCATAGATGCCGCAATCCACATGGCCGAAATTTGTCATCAGCTCCTTCACCGGATTGGCGTCGCGCCACCTGGTTTCGGGATTGACGCAGGTTGCGGCGCAGCGGGTGATGCGGGCGGTCACCCGCAATTTCGTGCCGCCGATCGCGATGGTGCGGTTCAGCCAGGTAAATTCTTCCCAGGGATCGAGGCCGGCAAGGTAGAGGCTGGCGCGAAACCGCAGGGGTTGGCGCGGCGCGCCGGCGGCTTCTTCCAGCGCGCGCAGGCTGGGCAGCCCGATCAGGCTGACCACCTGGGTTTTGTTATCGCAGAAACTATGGTTCTCGGCATAGACGAAGCGGGGCGTGCCGCGCATGGCACGAGGCAGGGCGGTGGCAATGAACGCGGCGAGCGCGGTGCGGCCTTCCGGCTCGAACGGCGAGGCGTCGATCGTCGCACCATCCGGGGCGGTCAGGGTGAGCAGGTGCGCGGTCTCGTCAAACCGAGACGCGAGCAAAGCCGCGTCTGGATTGCGGGCGAGGCACAGAAATTCGGTCTTGGAACGCCATGCGGCTGCCGATTCATCGAAGCCGCAATCGCCCTGGGCAAGCGCGAAGGCGCGGTCCCATTCGATCGCGCGGCCGGGGCGCAATTGCGCCGTCGCCAGGTTTTCCGGCGTCAGCCCCTTCACCGGGTAGCGATAGATCGAGTCGATCCGCATGGTTTCCCCTCTTGAGTGCGATCAATGCAGGAACCAAATGCCTGGAGCAAGGTCGCGCCATTGCCTATTGAGGGATGACGGGACCGGGTCGCCTATGAAAGGGATCGAATCATGGATTTTGAAAAATTCACTGAACGGGCCAGAGGCTTCGTTCAGGCCGCGCAGACCATCGCGGTCAGGGACTATCACCAGTTCATCACGCCCGAGCACCTGCTCAAGGCGTTTCTCGACGATCAGGAGGGGGCGGCGACCGGGCTGATCCGTGCCGCCGGCGGCGATCCGGGCGCGGTGAAATTCGCCGCCGATGCCGCCGTCGCGAAACTGCCGAAGGTGCAGGGATCGGGCGCGGGCCAGCCGCAGATCACGCCGGATCTACTGCGCGTGCTCGATTCCGCGCAGTCGATGGCGCGGAAGGCCGGGGATGAATATGTCGCGCAGGACCGTGTGCTGGTGGCGCTTGCCGCGAGTGGCACGCCTGCTGGGCGTGCGCTGGCATCGGCCGGGGCTTCGGCGCAGGCGCTGGAGCGCGCGGTCGCTGATATCCGCAAGGGACGCACCGTGGATAGCGCCAATGCAGAGCAGAATTTCGATGCGCTGAAAAAATATGCGCGTGACGTGACCGAAGCGGCGCGGGAGCAAAAACTCGATCCGGTGATCGGGCGCGACGAGGAAATCCGCCGCGCGATCCAGGTGCTGGCGCGACGGACCAAGAACAACCCGGTGCTGATCGGCGAACCCGGCGTCGGCAAGACCGCGATCGTCGAAGGCTTGGCGCTGCGCATTGTCAATGGCGACGTGCCTGAGGCATTGAAGAATAAGCGGTTGATGGCGCTTGATCTGGGCGCGCTGGTCGCCGGCGCAAAATTCCGGGGCGAGTTCGAGGAACGGCTGAAGGCCGTGCTGAAGGAGATCGAGACCGCGAACGGCGAGATTATTCTGTTCATCGACGAGATGCATACGCTGGTTGGTGCCGGCCGGGCGGATGGCGCGATGGACGCGTCCAACCTGATCAAGCCGGAACTGGCGCGTGGCGCGTTGCACTGCGTCGGCGCCACCACGCTCGATGAGTATCGCAAATACATCGAGAAGGACGCGGCGTTGGCGCGGCGGTTCCAGCCGGTGTTCGTCGATGAGCCGAGCGTGGAGGACACGATTTCGATTCTGCGCGGGATCAAGGAGAAATACGAGCTGCATCACGGCGTGCGGATCGCCGATGCGGCGCTGGTCGCGGCGGCCACGCTGTCGAACCGCTACATCACCGACCGATTCCTGCCCGACAAGGCGATCGACCTCATTGATGAAGCGGCGTCGCGCCTGCGCATGCAGGTCGATTCCAAGCCGGAAGCGCTGGACGAACTCGACCGGCGGCTGATGCAACTCAAAATCGAGCGCGAGGCGTTGCGCAAGGAAAGCGATGCGGCATCCAAGGAGCGGCTTACGCGGCTTGAGGTCGAATTGGCCGATCTCGAAGAGAAATCCGATGCGATGAGTGTCTCGTGGAAAGCCGAGAAAGACAGCCTGGCCGAGACCCAGAAGCTCAAGGAAAAACTCGATCAGGCGCGCGGCGAGATGGAAATGGTCCAACGGGCCGGCAATCTCGCCCGTGCGTCCGAGCTGATGTACGGCGTCATTCCCGATCTCGAACGCAAGCTTGCTGCCGGACAGGGCGATGGGCATCTGGTCAACGAAGCCGTCACCGAGGA
>NZ_JAIMBZ010000021.1:0-12500 GCF_025499445.1 Acidiphilium sp. AL | reverse complement strand
CCGAACCCACGCCTGTTGAAAAAGTCGGGGATGAGCTGTGGCTAGGGGTGAAAGGCCAATCAAACTCGGAGATAGCTGGTTCTCCGCGAAATCTATTGAGGTAGATCGTCGTATGTATGCCTTCGGGGGTAGAGCACTGGATGGGCTAGGGGGACCCAAAGTCTTACCAAACCTAACCAAACTCCGAATACCGAAGTGTCTTATGCGGCAGACAGACGGTGGGTGCTAAGGTCCATCGTCGAGAGGGAAACAGCCCAGACCACCAGCTAAGGTCCCCAAATTGTGGCTAAGTGGGAAAGGATGTGGGAATTCCATAACAACCAGGAGGTTGGCTTAGAAGCAGCCATCCTTTAAAGAAAGCGTAATAGCTCACTGGTCTAATAGAAATCCTGCGCCGAAAATGTAACGGGGCTAAAGCCACATACCGAAGCTGTGGGTGCATGATCTCGTCAGGGTTCATGCGCGGTAGCGGAGCGTTCCGTAGGCCTGTGAAGGGAGATGGGGTGATCCCTCCTGGAGGTATCGGAAGTGCGAATGCTGACATGAGTAGCGACAAACAGAGTGAGAAACTCTGTCGCCGAAAGTCCAAGGGTTCCTGCGCAAGGTTAATCCGCGCAGGGTGAGCCGGCCCCTAAGGCGAGGGCGAAAGCCGTAGTCGATGGGAAGGGGGTGAATATTCCTCCGCCTGCTGGAAGTGACGAATGCGAGATGTTGTTCGGCCTTATCGGATTGGCCGGGCTTTTTGAGCATTCCGGGAAATAGCTCCAGCGTATAGACCGTACCCTAAACCGACACAGGTGGACTGGTAGAGCATACCAAGGCGCTTGAGAGAACGATGTTGAAGGAACTAGGCAAATTACTCGCGTAACTTCGGGATAAGCGAGACCCGTATGTGGGCAACCATGTGCGGGTGGCACAAAAGAGGGGGTAGCGACTGTTTAGTAAAAACACAGGGCTCTGCGAAGTCGAGAGACGACGTATAGGGTCTGACGCCTGCCCGGTGCCGGAAGGTTAAGAGGAGGAGTGCAAGCTCTGAATTGAAGCCCCGGTAAACGGCGGCCGTAACTATAACGGTCCTAAGGTAGCGAAATTCCTTGTCGGGTAAGTTCCGACCTGCACGAATGGCGTAACGACTTCCCCACTGTCTCCAGCATCGGCTCAGCGAAATTGAATTCCCCGTGAAGATGCGGGGTACCCGCGGTCAGACGGAAAGACCCTATGAACCTTTACTGCAACTTTGCAGTGGCATCAGAAGAGTGCTGTGTAGGATAGGCGGGAGGCATCGAAGCATGGGCGCTAGCTTGTGTGGAGCCACCCTTGAAATACCGCCCTGCGCGCTTTTGATGTCTAACCGCGGCCGGTTATCCCGGCCCGGGACCCTGCATGGTGGGCAGTTTGACTGGGGCGGTCGCCTCCTAAAAAGTAACGGAGGCGCGCGATGGTGGGCTCAAGCCGGTCGGACATCGGCTGCTGAGTGCAATGGCATAAGCCCGCCTGACTGCGAGAGCGACAGCTCGAGCAGAGACGAAAGTCGGCCATAGTGATCCGGTGGTTCCACGTGGAAGGGCCATCGCTCAACGGATAAAAGGTACTCTAGGGATAACAGGCTGATCTCCCCCAAGAGTCCACATCGACGGGGAGGTTTGGCACCTCGATGTCGGCTCATCACATCCTGGGGCTGGAGCAGGTCCCAAGGGTTCGGCTGTTCGCCGATTAAAGTGGTACGTGAGCTGGGTTTAGAACGTCGTGAGACAGTTCGGTCCCTATCTGCCGTGGGTGTTGGAGACTTGAGAGGAGCTGTCCCTAGTACGAGAGGACCGGGATGGACATACCTCTGGTGGACCGGTTGTCGCGCCAGCGGCACCGCCGGGTAGCTAAGTATGGACGGGATAACCGCTGAAAGCATCTAAGCGGGAAACCCACCTCGAAAATAGGTCTCCCCGAGGGTCGTGATAGACCATCACGTCGATAGGCCGGGTGTGGACGTGCGGTAACGCACGCAGCTAACCGGTACTAATCACCCGATAGAACTTGAGATCAACTACAACCCACCCCCACCATGCATAGACATCCTCTATGTCTCGGTAATCACACATACGCACCAAATCCATCACCAGTCATCGATCCCGATCGATAGGCTGGACGACCTGGTGGCCATCGCGGGGAGCCCGCACCCGATCCCATCCCGAACTCGGCCGTGAAAACCCCCAGCGCCCATGGTACTGTGTCTCAAGACACGGGAGAGTAGGTCGCCGCCAGGTCCTCCAACCTATCCAACCAATCTTCCGGCGCCAAGAAAACCAATCAGCCGGAGACCAGCCACCAAAACCACCGCGGGGTGGAGCAGCCCGGTAGCTCGTCAGGCTCATAACCTGAAGGTCATAGGTTCAAATCCTATCCCCGCAACCAGATCCTTCATTATATATCAAAGTATTAGGCCGCTTCATGGCGGCCTTTTGCGCATCCGAAACCAACGCCCGGAATCATACCGGAATCACCCGGGAGAAAAGCAGGGCGTAGGGTTGGGGCGCAGGCCAGGGATCAGTCGAATGATTCGTGGATGACTGCTGGAGCCATGCGCATCGTGGAGAACCAGCTGTATTCGGCTACGCGTAAACGCGGCGCATTGCCTGTGGCGATTGACCAAAATAGCGAACGAACACCCGGCGCATCCGTTCAGGATCATGAAATCCTGTCGATGCAGCGATTTTTTCGATCGGCTCGCGGGAGGCCTCGACGCGCTCGCGGGCGACCTCCAACCGTAGCCGTTCCACTGCCTTGGCCGGGCTGATACCCATCTCGCGCACAAAGGCACGCGCAAAGTTGCGTGGGCTCATCGCCATTCGCGCCGCAAGCTGCTCCACGGTCAGGCGCTCGGAGAGATGGCCACGCATGTAATCAAACAGCGGCGTGAAGGGTGTGGCATCGCTGCCCAGCTCGGCCAGCGCGGAAAATTGCGATTGCCCGCCTGGCCTGCGGTAATAGACGACCATCTGTTGCGCGACACGTTTTGCGACCGCTTCCCCCAGATCCTCCGCGACCAGCGCCAGGGCCAGATCGATTCCAGCGCTGATGCCGGCGGACGTCCAGATCGTGCCGTCGCGGACATGGATGCGATCGGCTTCGACCCGTATTGCCGGAAAGAGGCGCTGCAATTCTTCCGCCCGATGCCAGTGGGTCGTTGCCCGTTTACCGTCGAGCAGCCCCGCCGCGGCCAGCAGAAAGGCACCGGAACAGACGCTGCAGAGACGCCGCGTATCCCGGGCGCGACTGCGAAGATAGGTGGTGTTTTCATGATGGTGCATCGCCCGTCGGCTGCCATTGCCGCCGACCACGATCAGCGTGTCCATGGCCGGCGCGTCATCAGACCGGAGGCTGTCGAGGGCGAGGCCGGACGAACTGCGGATCGTGCCGCCCTGTGTCGAAAGGATCAGGAGACGGTAGGAGCCGGGCGCGAGCCGCTCGGCGATCTCGAACGCGGTGGTTGGGCCGGCGGCGTCGAGGATCTGGAAATCATCAAACAGGAAGAGGGCGATGTTTTTCATCACTGTCAGAAAATGAGGGATCATTGTCATTTGGTCAATCGGGCGGTTCGGGCATGCTTTCGTCAGCATCAGGAGCCATCCATGACCGAACAGCCTTTCCGCATCGTCTTCGCCATCTATCCCGGCATGACCCAGCTCGATTTCACTGGACCGCACCAGTTTTTCGTGCGCCGGCCCGATAGCGAGGTGATCATCGCCAGCCCCGCCGGGGGCGACGTGCCGAGCGAGGGGCTGATCTTTGCCGGAACCAGGCGGCTGGCGGAGATTGACACCTGCGATCTGATTTGTGTGCCGGGCGGCGGCCGTACGACCGCCACGGCGCTGGATTCGGCCTTCATTGCCGAGATCCGGCGTCTGGGATTGGCGGCGCGCTATGTCACATCGGTTTGTACCGGCTCGCTGATCCTTGGCGCTGCCGGTCTGCTGGTTGGCCGGCGGGCCGCCTGTCACTGGGCGTGGCGGCATCTTCTGCCGCTGTTCGGCGCGATCGCCGATGACGGGCGGGTGGTGCGTGATGGCAATATCATAAGCGGTGGCGGGGTGACGGCGGGCATCGATTTCGCGCTGGCTGTGCTGGCTGAGATCGGTGGCGTGGAACAGGCGCAGACCATTCAGCTCAGCCTTGAATATGCCCCCGCGCCGCCGTTCGACGCGGGACGCCCGGAAACCGCCCCGGCCGCGATCCTGGCAGCTTATCGGGAACGGATGGCGGATATTCTGCCGCGCCGCGAGGCGGAAGCGCGCGAGGCCGCCAACCGCCTTGGTATCGGGCGGCCATGAGATAACGTCGCTTGCGCCGCACTGTTTATTTAACAGGAAAACTTGCAAGTCTAGCTGTTGTTATGTAAGGGGGAGGGCATGGATCGATCTTCCGGCATGCCCGCGCCTCTCGAAACGGCCGTTACCGAGCTTTCGCTGGCGGTCGGCCAGCTCTTGCGGCGCCTGCGTGCCGACACCAACCCGGACGGGCTGACATGGTCCCAGACCATGGTGCTGGCGCGGCTTGATAAAGCCGGTCCGATGACGACAGCCGATCTCGCGCGGGCAGAGGGGGTCAAGCCGCAATCCATGGGTGCCACTCTCGCGGAACTGGAAGGCGAGGGGCTGGTCTCGCGCCAGCCGCATCCGACCGATGGCCGACAGGTTCTGTTCGTTTTAACGGAGACTGGCATCCAGGCGCGACATCGGCGCAGTGCCGCGAAACAGAAATGGTTGCTCGAAGCCATGGCGAGACTCACGCCCTCGGAGCAGGAGACACTCATGTCCGCGGTCGTGTTGATCAAACGTCTGGGCGAGGCGGAATAGGCCGCTGCAACCGGATCCAATCGCCGGATGTTGTCAGCATTTATCCTCTGAAAGGGAGCCCGTAATCATGAATTGGCTTCACGACATATCTTATCTGTTCGGCGGGGTTTTTCTCGCCAATGCTGTTCCGCATTTTGTCAGCGGCATGATGGGACAGGCGTTTCAAAGCCCGTTCGCCAAGCCGCCGGGGCAGGGGCTTTCTTCCTCAACCGTCAATGTCCTTTGGGGATTTGCGAACCTTGTCTTGGCCTATCTGCTCCTTGTTCGCGTCGGCAATTTCAATCTGCATGCCGCCGATCAGGTTATCGCCGCCGGCGCGGGCGTTCTGCTGATCGGCCTGTTTTCCGCCCGCACATTCGGGCGTTTCCACGGTGGCCATTCGCCGAAGCATTCATAACGCATGCCCCAAGGCCCGGCCTCGGAAGATGTCGCGAAGGATACGAAGCTCGATCCCTCGGTATGGAGAATCGCCGCCGTCGCCTTGTTTGGCGGCCTGCTGGCACAGCTCGATGCCACCATCGTCAATGTGTCCCTGTCCAGCCTGGCAGCAGATCTGCACGCAAGTTTCTCGATCATCCAGTGGGTCACCAGCGGCTATCTTTTGGCGTTGACCCTGGCTCTGCCGTTGAACGGATGGCTGGTCGGCCGCATCGGTGCGAAATCGCTTTATCTTTGGTGTTTTGTGGGGTTCACCTTGTCCTCGGCGCTGTGCGGGCTGGCTTGGTCGGCGGGCACCCTGATCGCGTTCCGGATTCTCCAGGGCATCAGCGGTGGGCTGCTCGCCCCCATGGCACAGATGATGATCGCCAAGGCGGCAGGCAGGCACATGGCGCGCGTGGCCGGTTACATGGCGCTCCCGGTTCTGCTGGCGCCGGTCTTTGGTCCCATCATCGCTGGGGCCATCCTGCAATACGCGTCATGGCGCTGGCTTTTCCTGGTCAATTTGCCAGTCGGCGCGCTCGCCTTCCTGTTGGCCATTCTGTTCCTGCCGCGAGACCAGGAAGAGGTCACCCGCAAGAAGCTGGACTGGCTTGGCCTTGCATTGCTGTCGCCGGGACTGGCGCTGTGCCTCTACGGCGCTGACAAGATCGGTCGGATGACGGGTCGTGCGACCCTCGCTGCCGGTATCATCATGATTGCCGGTTTTCTTTGGACGGCGCGGCGCAAAGGCGATGCGGCGTTGGTTGATCTGCGGTTGTTCAAGATTCGGGTGTTTTTGGCCGCCGTCGTGACGCAGTCCCTCTCGAACGGCGTGCAGTTCGCCGGACAGATGCTTATTCCCGCCTTTCTGATTCAGGCTTGCGGCCGCGCGCCCGCCGAGATGGGCTGGATGCTGGCGCCACTCGGGCTGGGCATGATGGTGACCTATCCGCAGATGGGTGCGCTGACCGACAGGTTTGGCATCCGTGCCCTATCGGCGGGCGGTGCGCTGCTGGGTTTCATGGCCACGCTGGCGTTTCTTTATCTGGCGCTCCATGGGCTCAACCTGTTTATACTAATCCCCGCGCTGTTCCTGCGGGGTTTGGGCATGAGTGCCGTCGGCTTGCCATCCATGACCGCTGCGTATGCCGCTATCCCTAAGCAAGATCTGCCCATGGCAACCACCTCGCTGAACATCGCTCAGCGCCTCGGCGGGCCAATCATGACAACACTTTGCGCGACTTTCCTCGCCTGGCGGCTGGGGGCGCGTAGTTCCGGACAGGCGGTGACAAGCGCGTACGCCTGGGCCTTTCTGCTTCTTTGCATACTCCAGGCTTGTGTTTTCCTCGCCGCACGCCGGTTGCCCCGCCGTTTGGACGATGTCAGGCATGCTGAAAGATAGAAGAGAAGCTTGCAGATATTTCGCCTGCTACCATGGCCCAGCCTTAAATCTGCGAGACACCGCCATCCACGACCAGCTCCGCGCCGACGACGTAGCTGGACTCGTCGCTGGCCAGATAGAGCGCCGCGGCGGCAATGTCCTCCGCTGTCCCCATACGGCCGATGGGCACCGTCGCAGCGGCTTTGTCGCGGAACGCCTGAAGCTCTTCCAGGCTGCGATGCCGACCGATCAGGGGCATGTCGATGAAGCCGGGAGTGATCGTGTTGACCCCGATCTTGCGATTCAGAAATTCGCGTGACCAGGTTCGTGCGAGGGACCGGACGGCTGCCTTGGCGGCCGAGAGCAGGGAAAGGCCGGGCCGGCCCACATGGATGATGAACGAGGTGCTCAGGATGACCGAGGCGCCGTGACGAAAAATCGGAGCCACGGCCTGCATGGAGAAGAAGACTGATGCCGGCGCATGTTGCGAGTTGGGTTACGTTGGGCTGGTCCCGCGTGCCGAAGGTCTGCGGGGATTGGGTTTAGCTGTTTCAAACGGCTTGTAGGAACGGGCACGCGGACGCTGCCAAACTCACCGAAATCCTCAAGTTCTGACATGATGTGATGGGCCTTGAGCTAGCTGTCTGATAAGTATGCCACGGCCTCGTGGTCGGGCGCACCTGCCTGGTGCCGAGAAAAGCGCATTTTTTCATTTAAGCGGCGGCCAAAAAGAACGAAGTGGCTAAATTTTCGAAAATCCCTTAGATTAAGACAATGCATCATATCGGTCTTTTCATTTGCCCAAATCATCAGACCCTCGATCTTGCCGGGCCATTGGGTGCCTTTGAAAAGGCGAATGGCTTTGTTGAAGGTGGAGCCTATCATTTTGCGGTGATTTCGGAGTTCGGTGGTGATGTCTTTGGAAGCTCCGGAGTTCCTATCCAGACGCAGCCATTCCACAATCTAGCATTCGATACGGTTGTCTTTGTCGGCGGCGATATCGGGCCTTTTCAAGAACCTAGCGCCATCGCGGCGGCAAAGGATTTAGCTATGCGTACTGCCCGGGTGGCAAGTGTTTGCACGGGTGCGTTTTTGCTTGCTGAAGCAGGGCTTCTTGATGGCCGCCGCGCAACCACCCACTGGCGTCTCGCACCAGAACTCCAGAAGCGATACCCTTTGGTAAGAGTCGAAGCGGATCGCATTTTCGTTTCCGACAAGAACATCTGGACTTCTGCGGGTATCTCGGCGGGCATCGACTTAGCATTGGCGCTTATTGAAGCCGACTTCGGAACGGAAGTTGCGCGTGAGGTCGCGCGCGAGCTTGTCGTTCCATATCGGCGCTCAGGCGGTCAGTCCCAGTTTTCAGCCATGTCACAGATGGAGCCAGACTCAGATCGTATCCGCTTGGCGCTCGCGTTTTCGCGTGATCATCTGGCGGAGCCGCTACCGATTGAGCGGTTGGCCGAGGCAGCTAGACTGAGCGTCCGTCAGTTTGGACGGGCTTTCCGGCGCCAGACAGGTGAAACGCCAGCGAAGGCAGTGGAGCGTTTGCGTGTCGAAGCGGCCTGTATTCGTTTGCGGAATGGGTCCGAACCCATCGAGCAAATCGCGAGAGCTGTGGGCTTCACTGATCCGGAAAGGATGCGTCGGGCGTTCGTCAAGTTGTATGGCCATCCGCCACAAGCGGTTCGACGCGCAGGGCGTCAAGAAGATGCTATTTAGCGACGCTCCTCGGCGCTATTTATGGGAGCGTCGCGTGGCATAATTTTTGTTAGTTTTACTACCGTTCTAAAGAATCGGCTGCATCAGGCCGTGTTCCGAACCAGGCAGCATTTTGTAGACCGCATTGCGAACATTTGGTGGCGCATCGGACGGATTACCGGCGTGGAACGGTGGCTGCGGGTCATACTGGACGAGCAATTGCGCTTCTTGAGCAGCCTGGGCGCCACGCAGCTCTGCTGCTATCGCCAAGCCAAAATCGATCCCTGCGGTGACGCCACCACCGCTCATGAAGCGGCCATCCTTCACGATACGGCTAGGATCAGGGATTGCACCGTATTTCTTGAGGTCGTTCAAGAACGCCCAGTGGCAGGCGCTGCGCTTTCCATTCAGTACGCCAGAGGCAGCCAGAATAATCGAACCCGTGCAGACTGACGTAACGTATTTTGCAGTCTCAGACAGTCGTTTGATGTGGGCCAGTATCTCGGGTTTCATCATGGCCGAAAGGTTGAGGCCGCCGGGCACGCAGATTACGTCCACGCCGGTGACGTCGGCGAGCTTCTCGGTTGGCCCGAAGACGACGCCGTTCTCCAGCGTGACAAGACCACCGGCCGGGCTTGCGAATCGCACCTTCGTATTGGGTAGGAGCGTGAGGATTTCATGGGGGCCGGCGAAATCTAAAAGCGTCCCGTGGGGGTATATCGCGAACAGAAAGTCGACGGGTTTTTGGGCTTCATTAATCGTTGCCGCATGTGCTTTGCCTGGAATAAGGTTGCTAGCTGCGGCCGCAGCGAGCGCTGCACCGCCCATGAGCATAGCCTGCCTCCGCGAGGGCCCTTCCTCGCTTGCTACTTGCAAGATTGCTTTATCAAAAATGTCAGACACATCGCTCTCCTATTCGGTCCCGCGAGGCGGGCCTGTTGTGGGATCGTCTCGAGACTTAGTGCAGTATCGTCGTTCCCTAAAGGACCAATTTCCCTCATTTTACGCCTTAAATAAATTTTTCATTTACGTCCTTTTTTAAGGGAATTACGTCCTTTAAGACCTTTTGTGCGGCGCTAAGTTTAATCCGAACAATGAGCGTGCCTGTGGCCGCTTATTGCACTCTGTTCGTGAGGAATTCGGTATGCGACTTGCAGGAAAAACGGCGCTTATCACAGGCGGTACAAGTGGAATTGGCCTTGCCACCGCAAAGCTATTCGTCAAGGAGGGGGCTCGCGTTGCTGTCACTGGCCGTGACAAATCGCGATTCGACAATGTACAAGCGGAACTCGGAGTTGAGGCTCTTGTCATTGCCGCTGACGTTCGATCTGGCGACGCGATGCAAGCGGCTACAGCCCAAGTCCAGCAGGCATTCGGCGGACTCGATATTCTGTTCGCGAACGCGGGCTATGTAATTCCAACGCCGCTCCCGTCGATTAATGTACGCCAGTACGACGACATCATGGATGTAAGCGTCAAAGGCGTGGTATTGACGATGCAGGCCGCGTTGCCTTTGTTCCGTGAGGGCGCATCCGTCATTCTGACGACTTCATTCATCGATCAGACGGGCAAGCATGGTCTATCACTGGTCGCGGCCGCCAAAGCCGCTGCCCGCTCGCTCGCGCGGAGTTGGTCCTACGAACTGCTCGACCGTAAAATCCGTGTCAACGCCGTCGCACCCGGGGGAATTGAAACGCCGTTGCTAGGCAAATTAGGCTTGTCAGAAGTCGAGGTGGAGACGTTTAAAACGCAATTTGCTTCGACAGTTCCGCTCGGGAGAATGGGGCAAGCCGAAGAAATTGCCGCTGCGGTGCTGTACCTTGCGAGTGATGAGTCCCGATACGTCGTGGGTACAGAACTAGTGGTCGATGGCGGTTGCTCGCAGCTCTGAAGCCAATGGCCGTCTCCCCTGAAACTTTTTACCGATGGAGTTAATATGACAAAACTAAAGCTCGTCTCATACCTTATGGGAGCTTTAATGGCCTTTACGCTACAAGCTGCTCCAGCACTCGCGACCGCGGTACACTCGTCGGACGACGCTGCAGTGAAGGCTGTGACAGAACAGTTTGCCACCGACCTCGCCAAGGGTGACCTCAAGGCGATTTCACGTCTATATACCGATGACGCCAAACTTCTGCCGCCCAACGAAACGGCAGTTTCCGGTCGAGCCGCAATCCTTACTTATTTTGAGAAGAACCTACGGCCAGATCTCGTGGCACGCGCCAAGTTCAGCCATTACGAGATCTATGGTGGTGGCGACGCCGCGACCAGTATGTCTGAAATGGAGATATATGACAGTAAGGGCCGTGTCGTTGAGCAAGGTAGGCAGATCATTGTCCTGATCAAACAAGGTGGGGAATGGAAAATCCATCGTGACATGTGGTCGGACAATACCCCGGCCAAGGTTTGTAACTAACGGCGCCGGTGGTTGACACTGGCGCCTTGCGCTGACGCTCTGAGCTAATCGACTTAGCCTGGCGGGATGTTGTCGCGATCTCGACGTTCTGTGCAGCCTATCTCAGCCGCATGTCGCGGGAGTTAATTCTATAATACTACCTTGGAGCTAATGAGAGGCTGCCCCCTGCGAATCCCGGATAATAGAGCGGGTGAGGGGGGCGGCCACTGTTTCAGATGCAATTGACGTGGTTAACCTGAAGAGTTCGCTAGAAAGAGCAGGCGGCAGGGTGGGTCACAGCCCGGCGTGTGGCGAAGAACGTGCAAGGCTAGTCGAATGAAAGGCGGTGTCATGATTTTCGAGGGGCAGATTCGAAGTCAGATGACGCAAAGCCTTCCACAACAGGGTGTCATAGAGGTGCGTGATCTGCATTGGGCCATCGTCGCTGCTCAATATCGGAGTCTCCGGCAAGCAGCAGAATCATTGAGCATAAAGCAGTCTACGCTCAGTCGACGTTTACTTGCACTTGAACACCGACTCGGCGCGGTACTATTCGAGCGGACAAACGGCGGCACTCGTCCGACTGTAGAAGGGCAAGAGTTTATTGAATCAGCAAAACAAATACTTGAGTACACTCAATCGATATCTGAGCGGTTGAAGAATCGTTCTCGAGGAGAGGTTGGTCGTCTGACTATAGGTGTCCATGTGTCTCTGTCAGCCGGAAATTTTCGCGCAACGCTAATGGACTTTCATCGTCGATTTCCAGAGGTAGAGACGCGGCTTATTGATGGAACGGGTGATCGTTTGATCGCAGATTTAGCGAGCTCTATGATCGATATTGCTTTTATCCTCGAACGAAGTTCTCGGTGGGATGGAAACTCTCTGTCAGTTTGGAATGAACGCGTCGTTGTTGCTTTACCGGAAGACCATCCTTTAGCAACACACGATGTGGTTCGATGGGAAGATTTGCGTCAGCAGCCACTCTTGCTACCGCAACGAGGGCCCGGACCAGACTTTTTAAAATTGGTTATTTCTAAGCTAGGACAGGATCCGTGTTGTCTGCTTCGCCATGATGTCGCGCTTGACCGCTTTCTAACCCTTGTCGGCGTGGGATGGGGTATTTTGCTTGCCTTAGAAGGTGCAACGGGAGGGGTATATCCAGGAGTGACGTTTCGAGAGGTTCATGATATAGAAGGCGCAACGCGTTTGAATTTTCGAGTTTACTGGCGCCCGATGAATGCTAACCCTTCGCTGCAAGCTTTTCTATCTATGTTACGAGAACGCTATCCGAATGTACCGAGCAATCGGCCGTTCGCTTGACAGATGTTTTAAGGCGGTGGCTGCAGGTGGTCAGCTGCAGCCTTGATAAGAAATTCAGGTAATTACAATGTGGTTGCTTATAGCGTTGCTACCGTGCTTTTTGGTTATTACTTAATACTTAAGCCAGATATGAAAACGTAATTCTGCAATTGAAATTTCCATATTGCAATCTTCATGTCGGCGTTTGATTGGCAAAGGATAGCGGAATAATCGCTTATAAAGATAATCACTCAATCCTGGAGTTTAGCAGAGAAGCAGATTGAGGATGTTTAGTCTCGGTTTGCATCCTGATGGAGCTACGGCATTCACACAATTTACTTGCGCCCGTGTCTGACCTCTGATTCCCTGCGTCGCTCCTGGATTTGGAGGGATGAGGTGGGTAATCGAGGCGGTGAGCTTGGTCATTTTGGTGATGCGCGCCGAGCGGCGATGG
>NZ_JAIMBZ010000020.1:0-56801 GCF_025499445.1 Acidiphilium sp. AL | reverse complement strand
CCGGCCTGAACGCCACCTCGCAACATCAATGACCACGCTCAGAACAACAATCGCCCGCACCCTCGCCAGAACCCTGCCTAGATGCCCGTGTTGCCAACGACAAATCGAGAATGCTCGATTTATGACACAGTAAGATTAGAACCTGGACACTGATCGTTCCACCCGCAGCAATGGACGCCTCCGCCCGGTCCGCCTTCACGGCATCGCCCGAAGCGATATATACGAGTACGTTGGTGTCGAAAAAGCTACCGGGCATTCGCCTCGTCTCGGTCAAACTTGAAGTCGGCGGGAAGCCGGCCGCGGAAGGCACGGAGACGCTTCAAAAGCTCTTCGCGCCCAGGTTTTCGCACGACGCCAAGCTGCCGGATGTCTGCGACATGGATCTCGATTTCGTCGCCTTCCCTCAATTCGAGGGCTTCAACAACAGCCGCGGGAAGGCGAACGGCTAGGCTATTGCCCCATTTGGCTACCTGCATGCGGCCCTCAAAAGATACACATCTAGTTAGATGTATATCCATTACCGTACCCGGTCAAGATAATGCGAGCCGGGCTGGGATGACTACCGCCCGATCGGGCCGGCAGGTCGTAAATAAGGTGCAAGGGCGCAAATGAGGCTCATATCGTTTTGGCGGGCTCCTCTGCTATTCTCCGCTGTCGAGCACATGAGCGGACTGACGTGGTCATGCTGCAAGTCCCAGATGTGTCGCGGCTTCAAGGATCAGACGAAACGAGGATCTTGGCACGATGCACTTGGTTCGATAATCATCCACGAAGGGCAGCCATATCTCGTATTTTGCAAATTCCATCCCTTCGGCCGCTTCGAGATGGGTGGCCTTGGCGATGATTTCTGCAAGGATATCAAAGAGTTCTTTGAACTCGACGGTGAGCGCGCCGTGCTTTCAGGTGCAGTTCGAAAGTAGGAAATTCAGAGGCTCCGTTTCTCTTTCGCGAGCTGGACCGCGAACAACCGGTGCGCGTTCTGAGCCCGATTGAGGATCTGGATGCCCTGGTCCATGTAGGAATCGTCGGCGATGCGCTCGCGAAGCGCGCTGATCACGGCATAACCATGCAGCGGCCCTCCTCTGAGGACCGACAACACTTGCGGCCAACCCGTCGCGATTCCCCGCTCCATCCCGGAGACGGGCGCGAGCCGGTCATGCGTCAGTGCGGAAAACGCCGCGCAGGATCAGCCCGCGGCGGCATCCTTCAGCGCCTGCACGTCGATCTTCGTCATCGCCATCATCGCGCCCATCACCCGCTCGGCTTTTCCGGGATCGCCGGTCAGCAGTGCGGGCAGCCCGGCATAATTGATCTGCCAGGACAGGCCGAACCTGTCCTTCAGCCAGCCGCACACATTGTACGACCCGCCTTCGCCCAGCGCGGTCCATAGCCGGTCGATATCCGCCTGCTCGGTGCAATCGACCAGCAGTGAAAAGGCTTCGCTCAGCTTGAAGGCCGGACCGCCGTTGAGCGCGGTGAAACGCTGCCCTTCGAGCTCGAAGCCGACCACCATCACGCTGCCTTTCGGGCCGGCCCCGGCATCGCCGTAGCGCGAGAGATGGGTGATGCGGGAATTGCCGAAGATCGAAACGTAGAATCTCGCGGCGTCCTCGGCATCGGCATCGTACCACAGGAACGGGGTGATCGTCTGAATGGTCATGGTTGTCTCCGGTTTCAAATGGTTCCAGCGAGTGTGACGAGCTGATCGGCGCACTGGCTCCAGCCTCGATGAAAGCCCATCTCCTCGTGGGTCTTCTGTCCTCGGCATTCCAGTGCCGCACCCGCGCGGTGTAGCGCGTCTTGCCGTTCTCGTCGTCGAAGGTGACGATCGCGGTCATGAACGGCTTGCATGAGGTTTTCGGCATCCAGTCGCCGGTATAGGCATCGGTGAACACCAGTCTCTGCCCCGGCACGATGTCCAGGTAGGTGCCGGAGCAATCGATGTCCTGGCCATCGGGCCCTCACATCACGATGCGGTTCACTCCGCCGACCCGCAAATCCACCTCGGCCACTGGGGTGGTGTAGGGCGCGGGCGCAAACCACTGCCTCAGCAGGCCGGGTTCGGTCGCGCGGCCATTCGCTGAAGGAACCCGTCGCGTTCAGCATGATGCTGCCGGTCGCGGATGTCGATGCCGCTTATGGCCGCGCGACCGAAACCGGCTGCACTGCGAGCATGCCGGCCGCCGATATGTTCTGGGACGATCGCTACGGCCAGACCAAGGACCCGTTCGGCGTGATCTGGGCGTTCAACGGGCCGATCAAGCCGCAATTCCGCCCGCATGACAATGGCGCGGCGGCGAGCGCCCAGCCGCCGCGCCAGACCGCAACCGCGAGTTCGGCAACCCCCTCCCTTTTCATCGGCCCCCATTTCCACTGGTTGACAGGATCTGTCTGGTCCTATATCCGCATTCCTAACAATTAATAATAGTTCTCATTCTCATTTGATCGAGCATGAAAGGATTTTCCATGGGTTTGCTTCGGCTGCGGCGTTCCGGTCGATCCGATCGCCTGGTTCAGTTCGTTCTGACGGGTCTGATCGGCGCTGGCATATCGGCGGGGAGCGCGGTCCCTGCCCAGGCCAAAGTCGCGCTGATTCTCTACAGCGCACAGCATCCGCAAGTAGTGGCGATGCTGACCGGGGCGTTCGAGGCAAAAACCGGAATCGCAATCCGGGTCCATAGCGGCGAGGGGCCGGAAGTCGCCAACCAGATTCTGCGCGAGGGAAAAAACTCGCCGGCCGATCTGGTGTTCGTCGAGAATTCGCCGGAACTCACGTTGCTCGATCAGAAGCATTTTCTCGCGCCGATCGCCAAGGCAACGCTCGCGCTCGTCCCGCGCGCCGACAGCGCGGCGGATGGCAGCTGGCTCGGCGTGCTGGAACGGCAGAACGTGCTGGCCTGGAATCCGAAACTGATCCAGCACGCAACCCTGCCCAAGCATCTGCTCGATCTTGCCGCGCCGGCCTGGAAGGGCAAGGTCGCGATCGCGCCGGGCGATGCCGATTTCCTGCCCCTGGTCGGCGCGGTGATCCATGCCGACGGCAAGACGAAAGCGCTGGCCTGGCTCAAGGGCCTCAAGCGCAACGCGAAAATCTACCAGGACGACGAATCGGTGGTCGCCGCGGTGAATCGCGGCAGTGTCGCGACCGGCATCATCAACAACTACTACTGGGCGCGGCTGCGCACCGAGATGGGCCCGGCGCATACCCCGAGCCGGATCGCACATTTCGCGCCAGGCGATGTCGGCAACCTGATCAACGTATCGGGCGCCGGCATTCTGGCATCGTCGCATCACCGGAAGGAAGCGCAGCAATTCCTGGCATTTCTGGTGAGCGCCGAGGCGCAGTCGATGCTCGCGAAAAGCTCGGTGGATTACGAATACCCGCTGCGTCCCGGCATCGCGCCGAACAAGCTGCTCGCACCGATGGACACGTTGCATCCGCCGGCGATCGCGCCCGCGCAACTGGGCAACGACCGCGAGGCGGCGCGGCTGGTGCAACAAGCCGGACTGATCTGATCGCCAGGAGGACCGGGGCGGTGACGTCATTCCGCGCATTATCCGCTGTTCCGCGCCCGCCGCTCGGGCTGGTGCTGATCAGCGCGATTCCGGCAGCGCTGGTTCTGCTGCCGATCGGGATCACCCTGGCGGATGCAGCGGCGGCCGGTGGCCGCCAGGTGATCGATCTGGTCTGGCGGCCGTTGGTGGGCGTTCTTCTGCTCAACACCGTGATGCTGACCGTCACCGCCGCGACATGCTGCATCGCGCTCGGCACGATCGCCGCATTCCTGATCGAACGCACCGATCTGCCGGGACGTTCGGTCTGGGCGGTGCTGGCCGTAGCACCATTGGCGGTACCGGCCTTCGTCGCGAGCTATGCCTGGGTGTCGATCAGCCCCGATCTTGAAGGATTCGGCGGCGCGCTGATCGTCACCGTGTTCGCCTACACGCCGCTGGTCTATCTGCCGGTCGCCGCCGCCTTGCGCGGGCTCGATCCGGCGCTGGAGGATTCCGCGCGGGCGCTGGGCGACACGCCATGGCGCTGCATCCGACGGATCATCCTGCCGCAATTGCGCCCGGCGATACTGGGCGGCGCGCTGCTGGTCGCGCTGAACGCCCTGATCGAATTCGGCGCGTTCGCCCTGATGCGCTTCCGCACCTTCACCACTGAAATCTACGCCGCCTATCGCTCGGGGTTCGACGGCGCGGAAGCCGCCGCACTTGCGATCATCCTGCTGATCTTCTGCCTCGCCTGCCTCGCCGCCGAAGCGGCGCTGCGCCGCGATGCCCATTATGCCCGGATCGGCAAAGGAACGCGGCGACAGGCGGCGCCCTATCGGTTTGGACGCTGGCGATGGGCCGCGATACCGGGTTTCGCCCTGTTCGCCTTCCTGTCGCTCTGCGTGCCGATTCTCACTGTACTGTTCTGGCTGACCCAGCATGGTGCCGCGGCGATCACGCCGGACGAAGCCTCGCCGCGCGCCTTGCTGATGGCGACGCTCAGCACGGTGGAACTCGGGGCAGGCGCCGCCCTGCTCACCCTGATTCTGGCATTGCCCCTCGCCGTCCTGTCCGCCCGCTGGCCGCGTTTCAGGCTGACCGCTCCACTCGAACGCGGCGCCTGGCTGGCCCAGGGCGTGCCGGGCATCGTCATCGCGCTCGCGCTGATCACCGCGACCGTGCGCGCGGTGCCGGCGCTCTACGAAAGCACGCTGCTGCTCCTGATCGCCTATGCCATCCTGTTCATGCCGTATGCGCTGGTCGGCATCCGCGCTGCCTTGCTGCAGGCCGACCGGCGGCTGGAGGAAGCCGCGCGCTCGCTGGGTTCGAACTGGTTCCAGGTGCTGTGGCAGGTTACCGTGCCGCTCGCGGCACCCGGTTTCGGCGCCGCCGCGGCGCTGGTGTTCATCGCGGTGTCGACCGAACTGACCGCGACCCTCCTGCTCGCGCCGATCGGCACCGAAACCCTGGCGATCCGCATCTGGGGCGATACCTCGACCCTCGCCTTCGCCGCCGCCGCACCCTATGCGGCGGTGCTGATCGCCCTGTCGATGACCGCGAGCTGGCTGCTCGCGCGGCGCTTCGGCTTTACGTCCCTACGCGTCGATTTCGGAGACTGACGATGGCCGCTCTCGATATCGGCGGCGTGGTCAAGCGGTTCGGCGCCGGCACGGTGCTCGACCGGGTCGACCTCGCCGTTCGGTCCGGCGACGTGCTGGCGATTCTCGGCGCATCGGGCAGCGGCAAGACCACCTTGCTCCGCCTGATCGCCGGGTTCGACCGGGTCGATGCCGGGTCGATCGCCATCGACGGCGTCGCCGTGGCCAACCCCTCTCTTCATGTACCGCCGGAGCGGCGGCGGATCGGCTATCTTGCCCAGGAAGGTGCCTTGTTTCCGCATCTCTCGGTGGGGCGGAACATCGCCTTCGGCCTCGGGCGCGGCCGGCACGACGCGCGGATCGTCGAATTGCTCGCCATGGTCGGGCTGCCGGCCGATTTCGCCGCGCGCAGCCCGCATCAATTGTCCGGCGGCGAGCAGCAGCGGGTCGCTCTGGCGCGGGCGCTGGCGGCGTCGCCACGGCTGGTTATGCTCGATGAACCGTTCTCGGCGCTCGATGCCACCTTGCGCCAGGATGTGCGCCAGACCGTTGCCACCGCCCTGAAAGCCACCGGAGCGACCGCCATTCTGGTCACCCACGATCAGGCGGAAGCCTTGTCGATGGGCGATCGGGTCGCGGTGCTGCGCGACGGGCGGATCGTCCAGCACACCGATCCTGCGTCGCTCTATCATCGGCCGCGCGACGCGGCCCTGGCCCAGTTCGTCGGCGAGGCGGTGCTGCTACCCGCCATGGCGCACGGCGCGGAGGCCGATTGCGCGCTCGGCACGCTCGCCCTCGCCGAACCGATGCAGGGCGCGGTGACGATCATGATCCGCCCCGAACAGATCCGCCCGGTTCCCGAGGCGACCGCCGGCAGCACGGCGGCACTGATCGAAGCCACGCATTATTTCGGGCATGACGCGCTGATCGAACTGCGCCTCGCCGATGCTGCGGCGCCGATGCTGCTGTCCCGCGTGTTCAGCCACACCTTGCCGCATTCCTCCGGCCGCATCGGCCTTCTGGTCGAGGGCACGGTCGCCGCCTTTCCTGACGCCATCGCAGCGGATTGACCTGGAATCTCGCATGACACAGTCGCACGGTCGTATTTTGCGAATGAGAACTATTGTTAAATACAACTCAAGGAGCGCTCGATGATCCGATTGCCGACCCGCCCTCTGACCATCGCCTGCCTGCTCGCCGGCGCGATCGGCCTCGGCGCCGCCGCGCCGCGAGACCCGTCCTACCTCGCGGGACTCCGCAAGCACGCGCTTCTGACCTCGTCGATTCCGGCGAACGGCGACGAGAATCCCTATTCGCTGGTGGTCGCGCCCGTCTCGGCCGGCGCGATCAAACAGGGCGACGTGCTGTTCGACAATTTCAACAACCGGAAGAATTTGCAGGGAACCGGAACCACGATCATGCAATACGACCCGACCGCCAAAACGACCCGGCTGTTCGCCGACGTGCCGGCCAATCTCGCCGCCTGCCCCGGCGGCATCGGCCTGACCACGGCGATGACCATGCTGAAATCGGGCTGGGTGATCGTCGGCAGCATGCCGAGCAAGGACGGGACCACCAGAACCCTGGGGCGCGGCTGCCTGATCGTGCTCGATTCCAGCGGCAAGGTCGTGAAAACGATCACCAGCCCAGAAATCGACGGCCCCTGGGGCAATATGGCGGTGATCGACCGCGGTACGGCGGCGACGCTGTTCGTCAGCAATATCGGTTTCGGCATGGGCGCGCCGGGGCAGCCGGTCCGGCACAAGGCAACGATCCTGCTGCTCGATCTGGCGATTCCGGCCGGCCAGCCGCCATCGGTCGTATCCTCGACGGTGATCGGCGGTGGTTTCGGCGCGGTCTCCGATGCCGGCGCCTTCGCGATCGGCCCGACCGGGCTGGCGCTTGGCCAAGATGGCACGCTCTATGTTTCCGACGCCGTGGCCAACCGGGTCGTCGCGATCAAGGACGCAGCGATCCGCACCGCCGGCACTGGCACCGGCACCGGCACCGGCACCGGCACAATCGTCACCTCCGGCGGAATGCTGAAACGCCCGCTGGCGCTGGCGATGGCGCCGAACGGCGACCTACTCGCGACCAACGCGCTGAACGGCCAGGTCGTGGAAATCGACCCGCGATCCGGCACCCAGCGCGGCGCGCGATGGATCGACGCCGATGCGGCGCAGACCCCGCCCGGTAACGGCGATCTCTTCGGCATCGCGATGAAGCCGGACGGGTCAGGGTTCTATTACGTGCAGGACGACACCAATACGCTGATGGAGGCGCGCCGATGACCGGGGCGGACGCCCAGCCCGCCGGATCGCGCCGCCGCTTCATCGCCGCCGGCGGCGGCATCGCTGGTGCCGCGCTGGGCGCGAACACGGCGTTCGCGGGCGGCGAGACAAGCGCGCCACGCGCCACGCCGGACGATGCGGCCGAGCCGTTTTTCGGCCCGCATCAGAACGGCATCGCAACGCCGAACCCCATGCAGGGCAGCACCTATTTCGCCGCGCTCGATCTCGCCGCGCTCGATCTCGCCGCCGCCGATCGCAAGCCGGTGATCGCGATGCTCCAAGCCTGGACCGACGCCGCCGAACGCATGACCACGGGCCGCATCGCAGCACCTCCGGCCAGCCCAAACCGCCCGTTCGACAACCTTGATGCGCTCGGTCTCGGCTCGGCACGCCTGACCCTGACCTTCGGGTTCGGCCCCGATCTGTTCATGCTGAACGGCAAGGATCGCTTCGGCCTGGCCGGGCAGCGTCCCGCCGCCCTGGTCGATCTGCCGGTGTTTCCGGGCGACCAGTTGGAAAAACGCCATTGCGGCGGTGCCGTTTCGGTTCAGGCCAGCGCCGATGACCCGCAGGTCGCGTTTCACGCCGTTCGCGAGTTGGTCCGGCTGGCGCGGGATACCGCCATCGTGCGCTGGACCCAGGCCGGGTTCTCCACCGCGCATCGGGTCAATGGCACGGCGCGCAACCTGATGGGATTCAAGGACGGGACGATGAATCCCTCGATCCGCGACGCGAAAACGATGAACGATCACCTCTGGGCGGGTGCCGAGGCGCCGCGCTGGATGCAGGGCGGCAGCTACGCCGTGTTTCGCCGCATCCGCATCGCGCTGGAGCATTGGGACCAGATGACGCTCGGGTTTCAGGAACGCACGATCGGCCGGCACAAGCTCAGCGGCGCGCCGCTCGGCCGTGCCCGCGAATTCGACCCGCTCGACCTGAACGCACAGGACAAGGGGGGCAATCCGGTCATCCCCGCCACCGCCCATGCACGGCTCGGCGCGCCGGAGCAGAACGCCGGCGCGCAAATCCTGCGCCGCGCCTATAATTACAGCGACGGCGCCTCCTTCGTCGCCGAACGATGGCCACCCTGGAAACAGGTGATGGAATATGATGCGGGGCTGATGTTCGTCGCCTATCAGAAGGACCCGCGCCTCGGTTTCATCCCGATGTTCGAGAAAATGTCGCGGCTCGACGCGCTCAATCAATTCACCACCCATGTCGGCAGCGCGATCTTCGCCTGCCCTGGCGGAATTCGCAAAGGCTTGTATATCGGCCAGGCGCTGTTCGAAACCTGACTCGATCTTCCAACATCTCGATAGCAGGAGCGACTGCAATGGGAACACCGTCGTTCGGGCGGTCACGGGCTGATGCGCGCCGGTTCCGCCGCCCCGGCCTCATGGCAGGCGTCACACTCGGCGTTCTGTTCGCCGCCACGGCCCCGGCCGAGGCACAGTCGAATGACGACATCTGGTCGCGCGACACGATGCTGGGTTCGATCGGCGGGCTGCGCACCAAACCCGGCGATTCCGGCATCGTCCTCGGCGGCACCGATACCGAAACCCTGCTCGGCAATGTTTCGGGCGGGGTCAAACGCGGTGCGACGATGCAGGGACTAACGACCGTCACGCTGCGGATCGACACCGCCAAGGCGTTCGGCATCCCGGACGGCATCCCGGACGGCATGGTCAATGTCAGCGCGCTGCAGGTCCACGGCCGCAGCCTCAGCCCCTTCTATCTCGACGATCTGCAGACCGCGAGCGGTACGGAGGCCGACAATTCCACCCGGCTCTGGGAACTCTGGTACGATCAGGGTTTCGATCGCGGCCGGGTCGACGTGAAGATCGGCCAGCAGAGCATCGATCAGGAATTCATCGTCAGCAAATATTCCGGCCTGTTCGTCAACACCATGGCGGGCTGGCCGCTGGTCCCGTCGGACGATCTCTATGCCGGCGGTCCCGCCTATCCGCTGTCCTCGCTCGGCGCGCGGCTGCAATACAAGCCCGCCGACGACGAAACCATCCTGATCGGCGTGTTCGACGACAATCCGCCCGGCGGTCCGTTCAACGACGACCCGCAATCGCGCGATGCCGGCGGGGCCCGCTTCAATACCGGCACCGGCGCGCTGTTCATCGCCGAATTCCAGTATAGTGCCCGGTTGGCGCCAACCCTGCCCGGCACCTACAAGCTCGGCTTCTGGTACGACACCGCGCGCTTCCCCGACCAGGCGGTCGACACTGCCGGCCGCTCCCTCGCCAACCCCGCAGGCACCGGCATTCCGGCGCAGCGCGGGCACGATTACAGCCTCTACGCGGTGGCGGATCAGACGGTCTGGCAATCCAAGGCCAACAAGGCCCGCACGCTCAACGTCTTCGCCCGCGCGATGGGCGCGCCGGGCGATCGCAACCTGATCCAGTATTTCTTCAATGGCGGCGTCACCCTGACCGATCCGCTGCCCGGCCGCGACGACGATGCCGCCGGCATCGATCTCGGCATCGGCAAGGTAAGCAGCGCCGCCGCTGCCTATGACCGTGCCGTCGGCTTCTACACCGGCACACCTTACCCGGTTCGGGGTATCGAGACTCTGATCGAAGCGACCTACCAGATCCAGGTCGCACCCTGGTGGCAGATTCAGCCGGATATCCAGTATGTCGCAAATCCCGGCGGCGGCATCCCCGACCCGGCCGATCCGGCCCGCAAGCTGCGCAACGAGCTGATCGTCGGCGTCAGAACCAATGTGACGTTCTGAACGATCGGATCGTCAGTGAGTGCCGTCGCGCCGGACCAGATCGTCCATATCGGTCGCATGATCCTCCTCGTCCTGGAGGATTCGTTCGAGCATCGTGCTGGTCACCGGATCGCTGTCCCGGAAATACAAGATCAGGTCGCGGTAATATTCGACCACGGACTGCTCGGCAGCCAGGTTCTGGGCGATCATGCCGTCGAGATCGGTGTCGCTCCCATAATCCATGGCCAGATGCGATCTCAGCCCTTTCGGGGCGAAATCCGGCGTTCCGCCCAGTTGCCCAATCCGTTCGGCGACCATCCTGACATGCCTGCGCTCGTCATTGGCCTGTTCCTGGAATTCCGCCCCGACCGGCTCGTCCCGCAACCCCGTCACCGAGACCGACATCATCGTGTAGCGCCAGACGCAGACGATTTCGATCGCGAGCGCCGCCTGCAACAGGCCGATCGCGGCAGCGGAGTTCATACCGCCATTGGCCGCCTTGCGGCCGCCCGCCAGATAATCCTGGGTTCGCGATCGCATCGCCGCGACATCCTTGAGGAAGAGATTATCCGCCGACATGAGGTTTCCGGTCATGGCCATGACTTTCACTGTAACGTCCCGGCAACCGCCTTCGCAATGGGATCGGGACCCAATTCATTATATCGGCAGAAACGGCCCGCTTACAAATGACCCGGCCGGAAGACAATGTCTTGGTTTGAATTTCGGCATGCGTTCCAATCTGGACGCTCGATGACTGATCAGAAAATCAGCGAGCGGTGCACAGCCATGCCGACCGTGACGCCATCGGCGCTTGCCCACGTCACGTTGTGGGCGCCGCGGGTGATGTCGCCGGCCGCATAGACGCCAGGTACTGTGGTCAACTTTGCGGCATCGGTTCGGATGATGGGGCCGAACGGGCTCTCATCCGTCGCACAGCCGAGTTGTCGCGCGATATCGCTGTTGAAGCGCGTGCGCGTGCCGATAAAGAGCGCGTCCACGCCCGACATTCGCCCGTCGCCAAGTTCGATCGCGGATAGCTGCGAGCCATCGCCGTGCAATCCGCACACCGATGCCGGCTCGATGGCGACGCCGCGCGTCCGCAGCTGGACAAGCGATTCATCGTCGGGATCGGCAGCCCCGTTCAAATAGAGCGTTGTCGGTCCCCATTCGGCAACCAGCATCGCTTGATGGGCCGACATGGGCGAGACATTCAGCACGCCCAATCGCTGTCCGCCGAACTCATAGCCATGGCAGTAGGGACAATGGAGCACGCTGCTGCCCCAGCGTTCGGCCAGCCCGGGAATGGCAGGCAATTCGTCCCGGATGCCGAAGGCGAGCACCAACCTGCTGCTTTCCAGCTTGTGACCGGCTGCTAATTCGACGGAGAAGCCGTCCGGCGTCTTGGCGGCGCTGATTGCTTCTCCGCCGACGAAGGTTGTCGTGGGATAGGCCGCAACTTGCGAGCGCGCGGTGGCGAGCATAGTGCCCGGTGCACTGCCATCCTGCGCAAAGAAGCCATGGGAATGTGCCGCGAAGCGGTTGCGGGGCGATCCTGTGTCGATGACGCAGACCGAACGCCGCGCGCGGGCGATATACATAGCTGCCGACAGCCCGGCGAAGCTCCCGCCGATGATGATCGCGTCATGACGCATGTACAGTCTCCAGATCATGAGAGCCGCCACGGGTAACGAGGCGGCGGTGAAAGTCCGCGCTCAGCATGGCCAGAGTCACTTCGCCAAGGCGCGAAACCAGCAGCGCTTCCGCATCGCGGAAGGTCTGATCGAGGGCGGCATTCACCGCCTGTTCAACGAGGCAGCCGGGCGACTCCGTCCGGTTGCCGATGGCGAAAAGCGATGGGCTGCCGAGTGCTGTGTAGATGTCGCGCAACGTGACCGCTGACAGATCGCAGGTCAGGGTCCACCCGCCGCCATGCCCCTTTTCCGACCGGACATATCCCTGGTCCCGAAGGTCAGCCATGATCCGCCGGATCACCACCGGATTGGTGGCCATCGCCCTGGCCAGGACCTCGGACGTCACGGGACCATTTTGCTCGGCCAGGTGCAGCAGGATGTGGAGCACACCCGACAATCGACTATCGCGTTTCACGCAACTTCATATGTTGCATGAATGCGTAAACGTCAAGGCTTTTGCACAAGAGGCGACAAGAGGCGGATTGATCGGGAGTCAGACCGCGGGCTGCATCGGGGTCGGCGGCACGATATGCCGCACCGACAGACCGGCGATGATGGCTTTCCGCAAACCATCCTCCATCTGCCGTCCGCATCGGCTGAATTCGCCTGAATGCCAGCCGGCCCGATCAGACCTTCGCGCCCCCGATCCGCCGCATCAGGGTGCGGAACAGGCCCGATTTCCAGGTATCCAGCGTGACCGCGAGCAGGATGACCACGCCGATGACCAGAGGCTGCCAGTAGGTATTGAGGTCGAGCACGTCCATCCCCTCGGTGAGGGTGCCGATCACGATCGCGCCGAGCAGCGCCCCGGCCACGCTGCCCGAGCCGCCGAACAGGCTCACCCCGCCCACCACGGCGGAGGCGATGCCGTCGAACAGCGAGGCGCCGGAGCCGGCGGTGGGATAGCCGGAGGCAAGGCGGGCGGCGAGGATGACGCCGGCAAACCCCGCGATGGTGCCCGACAGGGTGAAGCAGAGAATGTCGATGCGCGCGAGATTGACGCCGGCGAGATAGGCGGAGTGCCGGTTGCCGCCCACCGCGTAGACCTTCACCCCGAACGCGGTGCGGCTCAGCACGACATGGGCGATCGCCGCGATCAGCAGCATGATCAGCACGCCGATCGGGATGATTTTCAGCACGTAGCCCTGGCCGAGCGCGTTGAAGGTATTGTCGAAAATCGGGATCGGGTTGGCCTGGGTGACGATCAGCGGAATCGAGGCGGCAACGCCGAGAGTCGCAAAAGTCGTGATGAAGGAGGGAACGTTGACGTAATGGGTGATCGCTCCGTTGATGAAGCCGATCGCCGCCCCGGCGAGAATTCCGGCGAGAATTGCCCCCGGCCAGCCGAGCGGCGTGTGGTTGATCACCACCGCCGCCGCAACCCCCGACAGCGCCTGCACCGCCCCCACCGAGAGATCGATGCCGCCGATCAGGAGGACGAAGGTTTCGCTGACCGCGAGCAGGCCGATGGTGATGGTGTTGACCAGCAGGGTCGAGATATTGCCCACCGTGAGAAAATTGCCGGTGAGCAGTTCCATCCCGCCCATGATGAGGGCGAGGATGATGAAAATGCCGGTCTCCGGCGGCAGGCGGAAGGATTTGCGCGGCGCGGCGGCGCTTGGCGTCGCGGGTGGGGTCGGCGTGGTTTCGGTTCTGGCCATTCCGGTCACCGTTTCAGAGGGACAGGGCGAGAAGCGACTTCGCTTCCGCCTCGGCGCGGGGAATCCCCTGCCCCGCACAGACGCCGTGGCGGAAGACGTGAACGACATCGGCGATTTCCAGAATCTCCTCGATCTCGGAGGAGCAGACCAGCAGCGTATCGCCGGAGGCGGCAAGCTCGCGGATCAAGCCGTGGATTTCCGCCTTGGCGCCGATATCGACCCCCTTGGTCGGCTCGGCGAGCAGCAGGATCCTGCTCTTGGCGGTAACCCATTTGGCAAAAATGACTTTCTGCTGATTGCCGCCGGAAAGCCGCCGGACATGCATCGTAAGTGGCGAGCGGATGGCGAGCCGCGAGGCCATCGCTTTCGCCTGGATGTCGCAGGCATCGGCATCGAACCAGGGACCGCGCGCGAAGCGCCTGATGCTGGCGAGAACGATGTTTTTGCTGATCGTCATGTCCGGGATGAAGCCGTTGCGCTTGCGATCGTCGGTGAGAAAGCCGAAACCGCGCGCCAAGGCCGCGCGCGGCGTGCTGGGGATGTATGGCGTGCCGTTCAGCGTGATCCGCCCGCCGCGCAGCTTGCGAACGCCGAACAGCGCTTCGAGCAGATCGACCTGCCCGGCGCCGGCGACGCCGTAGAGGCCGACCACCCGCCCGGCATGAATCTCCAAGCTCGCGTCAAGGCAATTGCCGGCGGAGAGGTCGCGAATGTCGAGCATTGTGTCGCCGCCGAAGGCCGAGCGCGGCGCGGCTTCGGCAAGAGGCGTCGCCTCGCGGCGATGGCCGGTGATGTAATAGGCGAGATCAGCTTCCGAAAGTTCGCCTCGCTCGGCGTCCAGCGCGATGTCGCCGTCTTTCATCACCACGACATGATCGGCGACCGCCAGCGCCTCGCCGAGCTTGTGGGTGACGATGACCACGCAGGTTCCGGCGGCGGCGAGACGGCGCACGGTTTCCAGCAGGCGGGTGATTTCGCTCGCATTGAGCGCCGATGTCGGTTCGTCGAGCAGCAGGAACCGGCTGCCCTTGTCGAGTGCGATGATGATTTCCAGCATCTGCCGGTCGCCCGGCGACAAGTCGCCGGCCGGCGCATCGGGGTCGGCGTCGAGACCGTGGGCGGCGAGCGCGCGCACCACATGGGCGCGCATCGCCGCACGATCGACCAGCCCCGCCCTGGTGATTTCGCGGTTGAGAAAAAAATTCCGCACCAGCGTCAGGTTTTCGATGATGCGAAGTTCCTGCCAGACCACGGCGATGCCGTGCGCCTCGGCCTCGCGCGGGGTCGCGAAGCCGACCGGCGCGCCGTCGAGCAGAATGGTGCCGCCGGTGGGCCGTTCGGCGCCGCCGAGGATTTTCAGCACGGTCGATTTTCCGGCACCGTTATGTCCGAGCAGGGCGGTGACCCGTCCGGCCCGCAGCGTGAAGCCGATGCCGCGCACCACCGGGGCGGCATCGTAGCGCTTGACGATGCCGGACAGAGCGAGGCTGCCGCCCCGCTCCGCCAGAACCGCGCTCATCAGGGCGTTCTCACGGATAGGCGATTTTCAGCATGTCGTGACAATTCGCCTTGGTGACGCTGTAGGTCTTGGTCAGAACCAGCTTCGGCACGCTCTCGTGATGGAGATATTTGACGATGTTGGCGACCTCGATTTTCGATTCGAGCGAGGGGTCCTGCAGCGCGCCGGCCTTGTAGACCGAATTGTCGCAGATCGCCTGCACCGCCTGCTGGCTGCCGGACAGGCCGATCACCGCGACCTTGCCCGTTTTGTTGGCGGCGCGAATCGCATCGACGGCGCCGAGGCCGCTCGGCGCGTTGATATCGAAAATCACGTTGACGTTCGGGTGCGCGGACAGCATGGCGGCTGTGGCCGACAGGCCGCCCGGCGTAGTGCCCTTGCCGTTCAGGCGGGAGACGACATGAATGGCCTTGTCGCCGTCGATGACCGTCTTGAACCCTTTGTCGCGGTCCTGCACCGAGGTCGCGAACGGATAATCGACCCAGCCGAGCTCGACCGGCGCGCCGTGCAGCGCGGATTTGTCATAGGCGATCACTTCCTTCGCCGCGGTTTCGCCGAGTTCGACATTGTTCGACTGGACGAATTCGACGATATGCCCGCCGGCGCGCTTGAGCGATTTCATGTCGACATTGGTGTCGATGGTGAAGACCGGGATATGCGCATGGTTGGCGGCGAGCACGGCGGAAGACGCCGCGGCGGCGTCCGCCGGCGCGAACATGATGGCGTTGACATGGCGCTGGATGAACGCCTCGATCTGGTTGAGCTGCTGCGCCTCGCTCATATTGCCGCCGTAATAGACCAGCTTGGCGCAATCGGCGGCGGCGTAGAGTTCGGCACTCTTCGCCATGGTCTCGAAATACGGGTTGGTCAGCGTCATCAGCGACATGCCGATGACGTATTTCGGTTTGGCGCAACTTTGCGCGGCTTCAGCGCGCGGTGCGGCGATGCCGAGCGCACCGGCGGCAAGTGCGGCCGCCAGCAACCAGGATTTCGTTGATTTCATGACTGTCTTCCCAGGGTTTATGATCGGAATGGCTTTGAACGCGACATAAGCATGGCCGCGATGTGCCGGGCAACGGCCAAAATAGAACAAAAAATCGTTTGAACCGTTTTTTCAAAAAATCAGTTCTCTTTTGCCGCCGAATTTAGTCGCACCGCGTGCCGTTGCGCAGACGCTCGAGCATCGCGGCCTGCGCGGCCTCCGAATCAATCCCGGCGAGCGACCATGGCTCCGCGCATGACGGCGCGCCGGTCCATGTCTTCGGCCTGTCGCACGGCATCGCCTATGTCGAGCTGCTGACCGGGCTCGAACGCCTGCCGGTGCGTGGCGCGCGCTTCCTGTTCCTGCCGATCAAGGTCAAGGGCTCGTCGGGCGGTCCGGCCGCGCAATCGCCCTGCTCGACGAACCCTGCCGCCGCCGTCAAAATGCACACGACATAACCCATTCGGAGACCATCCACGCCCATGCATATCCTTATCATCGGCGCCGCCGGCATGATCGGCCGCAAACTGACCCACCGGATTCTCGCCGATCGGCGGGTCAGCGATCGCGAAATCACCCGCCTCACCCTCGCCGACGTGGTCGATCCCGCGGTACCGCCCGGCGCGGCAACGGCGATCGAGACGCGCGCCGCCGATCTCTCCTTACCCGGCGTTGCCGAAAGCCTCGTCGCCGCGCGGCCCGACCTGATCTTCCATCTCGCCGGCATCGTCTCCGGCGAGGCGGAGGCCAATTTCGCCAAGGGCTACCGCGTCAATCTCGACGGCACCCACCTCCTGTTCGAGGCGATCCGCGCGGAAGCCGCCCGCGCGCCGTACCGCCCGCGCCTCGTCTTCACCTCCTCGATCGCGGTGTTCGGCGCGCCCTTTCCCGCGCGGATCGGCGACGAATTCTTCACCACGCCGCTCACCAGCTACGGCACCCAGAAAGCGATCGGCGAACTCCTGCTCGCCGATTACAGCCGGCGCGGCTTCTTCGACGGGCTTGGCATCCGCCTGCCGACCATCTGCATCCGCCCCGGCAAGCCGAACGCCGCCGCCTCCGGCTTCTTCTCGAACATCCTGCGCGAGCCGCTGATCGGCCGGGAAGCGGTGCTGCCGGTTTCAGAGTCGGTGCGCCACTGGTTCGCGAGCCCGCGCGCCGCAATCGGCTTCCTGATCCATGCCGCGACCCTCGATCTCGGCCGCGTCGGCCCGCGCCGCAATCTGAATCTTCCCGGCCTGTCAGCAACGGTCGGCGAAGAGATCGAAGCGCTCCGTCGCGTCGCCGGTGACAAGGCCGCTTCCCTCATCCGCCGCGAAGCCGATCCGGTGATCGAGCGCATCGTCTCCGGCTGGGCGACGGATTTCGACGCGCGACGCGCGCTCGCGCTCGGCTTTCGCGCCGAAACCTCGTTCGATGAGATCATTCGCGCGCATATCGAGGACGAGCTTGGCGAAAACATCTGACAGGGCCCGCCGGTTCGTATATTACGAAATAAATTGACATCGATAATTTTTGTAATATAACTCGCTCCCGACACCGGGAACCTCGCCATGTATACCCAAGGCCTCAACGCGGCGGACAAGGCGCCGCCCGCCATCGAAGACGCCGGCCGTCTCGGCGCTTTCCAGGCGCGGATCGACGCCGAGCAGAAAATCGAGCCGAACGACTGGATGCCGGAGGCCTATCGCCGCACCCTGATCCGCCAGATCGCCCAGCACGCGCATTCGGAAATCGTCGGCATGCTGCCCGAGGGCAACTGGATCACCCGCGCGCCCAGCCTGCGCCGCAAGGCCGCGCTGCTCGCCAAGGTGCAGGACGAAGGCGGCCATGGCCTCTATCTCTACGCCGCCGCTGAAACCCTCGGCGTCGCGCGCGAAACCCTGGTCGAGCAATTGCTGAGCGGCGGCGCCAAATATTCCTCGATCTTCAACTATCCCACCCTCACCTGGGCGGATATCGGCGCGATCGGCTGGCTGGTCGATGGTGCCGCGATCATGAACCAGATTCCGCTCTGCCGCTGCTCCTACGGCCCCTATGCGCGCGCGATGATCCGCGTCTGCAAGGAGGAAAGCTTCCACCAGCGCCAAGGCTACGAGATCATGACCGTGCTGGCGCGCGGCACCACGGCGCAGCGCGCCATGGCGCAGGACGCGCTGGATCGCTGGTGGTGGCCCTGCCTGATGATGTTCGGCCCGCCGGACGGCGAAAGCCAGCATTCGGACGCATCGACACGCTGGAAGATCAAGCGGTTTTCCAACGACGAGCTGCGCCAGAAATTCGTCGACGCCACGGTGCCGCAAGGCCATTATCTCGGCCTGAGCTTCCCCGACCCCGCGCTCCGGTTCGACGAAGCGACCAGCCATTGGCATTACGGCGCGATCGACTGGGATGAATTCCGTGCCGTGCTGCGCGGCGACGGCCCGTGCAACCGCGACCGCCTCGCCGCGCGGAACCGCGCCCATGAAAATGGCGCCTGGGTGCGCGAGGCGGCACTCGCCTTCGCCGAAAAGCGCCGGCGCAAGGCGGCGGCATGACCCTCACGCCACTCTGGGAAGTGTTCGTGCGCAGCCGCAACGGGCTCGCGCACAAGCATGTCGGCTCGCTGCACGCCGCCGACGCCACCCTCGCCCTCGCCGCCGCGCGCGATCTGTTCACAAGACGCAACGAGGCGATGTCGGTCTGGGTGGTTCCCTCGAACGCCATCACCGCCTCCGACCCCGACGATGCGGCGATGCTGTTCGAGCCGGCGGAAAGCAAAATCTACCGTCACCCTTCCTTCTACGAGGTGCCCGACGATGTCGGGCATATGTAAGGCCCGATGGCCACCACAAGCATCGCCGTCGTCGATGACAGGCTGTTTGCCGCCGTTCTCGCCCGTGCGGACGATGCGCTGATCCTCGGCCATCGCCTGGCGGAATGGTGCGGCCATGCGCCGATGCTGGAAGAGGATCTGGCGCTGGCCAATATCGCGCTCGACCTCATCGGTCAGGCGCGCTTACTCTATGAGTATGCCGCCACCATCGAGAACGCCGGTCATACGGAAGACGATTACGCCTACCGGCGCGATCCGCACCAGTTCCGCAATATTCTGTTAGTCGAACAGCCGAACGGCGATTTCGCGCACACCATTATCCGGCAATATCTCTACTCCGCTTTCGCCCATGCATTCTGGCAGGCAATGACAAGCTCGGCCGATGCCGCGCTCGCCGCCATCGCCGCGAAATCGGTCCCCGAATCCGCCTATCATCTGCGCCACGCCGCCGAATGGACGATCAGACTCGGCGACGGCACCGAGGAAAGCCATCGCCGCGCGCAGGACGCGCTGGATGCGCTGTTTCCCTATACCGGCGAGATGTTCGCGATTCCCGAAACCGAAACGGACCTCATCGTCGGCGGCATCCTGGCCGATCCCGCAACCATCCGTCCCGCCTGGACCGCATCGCTCGATCGGATTCTCGCCGAAGCCGGACTCGCGAAACCACAATCCACCTGGATGCAGAGCGGTGGGCGGCGCGGGCGGCATTCCGAACATCTCGGCCATTTACTTGCGGAAATGCAAATCCTGCCGCGCTCCTATCCCGGAGCGATCTGGTGAGCACGCCGCAACCAACCCTGCGCGATCGCGCCTGGAGTGCCGCCGCCGCGGTGCCCGATCCCGAACTCCCGATGCTCACCATTGCCGAACTCGGGATCTTGCGCGGCGTGGAACTGGTGGATCGGTTCGTCGAAGTGACCATCACCCCCACCTATTCCGGCTGCCCCGCGATGGCGGCGATCGCGCTGGATATCGAACGCGCCTTGCACGAAGCGGGCATCGAAAACACCCGCATCCGGCTCGTGCTGGCGCCGGCCTGGACCACCGACTGGCTGACCGACGAAGCCCGCGCCAAGCTCGCCCGTAACGGTATCGCCCCGCCTGGTGCGCGCGGCTCTAACTGCCTGTTCGACAATACCCCCGTCCCATGCCCGCGCTGCGAGTCCAATGCCACCGAACGCATTGCCGAATTCGGCGCCACCGCCTGCAAATCCATCTGGCGCTGCACCGCCTGCCGCGAGCCCTTCGACCACTTCAAATGTCACTAACCTTCTGACAATGACCGCCCCGCGCTTTCATCCGCTCACCGTCGCCGATATCCGGCACGAAACCCCGGACGCCGTCTCCGTTGCCTTCCGCATCCCCGATCATCTCAAAGCCGATTATCGTTTCGCTCCGGGCCAATACCTCACCCTGCGCGCGATAATCGACGGCGCGGAACAGCGCCGCGCCTATTCCATCTGCTCCACGCCGGAGGACGGCGAATTGCGCATCGCCGCCCGCGAAATCGCGGAAGGCTCGATGTCGCGCCGGATCAACCGCGATGTCGCCGCCGGCGATATCATCGAGGTGATGACCCCGACCGGCCGGTTCGGCGCGATCCCGCCCGCGACCGGCCCGCGCAATGTCGCCGCCTTCGCCGCCGGTTCGGGCATCACGCCGGTCATCGCGATCATCCGCGCAATCCTCGCGCGCGAACCCGAAAGCAGCGTCTTCCTCGCCTACGGCAACCGCTCGGCCGATTCGATCCTGTTCCGCGACGCGCTGTCCGCCCTGAAAGACCGCTATACCGGCCGGTTTTCGGTGGTCCATATCCTTTCGCGCGAGGAGCAGGACATCCCGATCCTGAACGGACGGCTCGACCGTGCCAAGGCCGCGCGCCTCCTCGGCCATATGGCCGGCACCCCGGTCGATCATGTCTTCATCTGCGGTCCCGAGGGCATGATCGCCGAGGTCGAGGTGGCGGCCCTCGATCACGGCATCGCGTCCGAGGCCATCCATGTCGAGCGTTTCGTCTCCGCGCTCGGCGGCGCGCCGCGCGCGGCACCCAAGCGCGCCGAAACCGCCATGCCGGGCATGCAGGTCACGATCATTTCGGACGGCAAGCGCCGGAGCATCGATGTCGCGCACGGCGAAGCAGTGCTGGACGCCGCCCTGCGCGCCGGGCTCGACCTGCCCTATGCCTGCAAGGGCGGCATGTGCTGCACCTGCCGCGCCCGCGTGGTCGCGGGGGCGGCCGCCATGGCGGTGAATTATTCGCTGGAACCGTGGGAATCGGCCGCCGGATTCGTTCTGACCTGTCAGGCCAGGCCGATATCCGACGGCACGGTTATCGACTTCGATCAGGTCTGATCAAGCCGGCCGGCGCCACCAGCCGCGCTTGCGCTCCGCCTGCGGCGCCTCTGCCGCACCGATCACCACGGGCTGCACCGCGGGTGAAGGCGCGGGTTCGGGCTCATGTGCGGGCTCCGGCGTTTGCGCCTCGGCCGCTTCGGCAACCGGAACCGGCTCGGGCACGCGCTCCGGCTCGGATTCCGGCGCGGGAGCGGCCTCGGCAACCGTCGCGGGCGCCTGCGCCGCCGCCGCGGCGCGCGACGCGCGGCGCGGCTTCGGTGTGCGCGCCTCGGCCTGTTCGGCCGCCTCGAAGATGTCCGCGATATCGGTAAAGACCGGCAGAACCGGCTCCTGCACCGGCGACGCTTCGGCATCCGAACCGGCGCGGCGGCGACGCACCGGGCTGCGCGACGCACGCCGCTTCGGCTTGGCATCTTCCGGCTTGGCCTCCTCGGATGCCACATCGACGGCCGATTGCGGCGCGGCCTCGACAATCTCGGCCGCAGGTGCGACGTCCGGCGTCACCGCCGCCGCGCTCGCCGGCTCGGAGCGCACCGCCACCGGCTGACCCAGCCGTGCCGCGAATTCCGCCGGAATTTCCGGCACATCCGGCTGATCGGCGCCCGGCGCGGGTGCGGCATCCTCGCGCCGTCCGCCGCGCCGCCGCCGCCGCCGCCGACGTCGGCCGCGCTCACCCTCATCCGCCTTGCCGCCGGCCCGCGAATCGGCGGCCTCGCCGGCAACACCTTCCTCGTCCGGCTCCTCATCCTCGTCGGCAACATCCGCCACCGGTTCGGCCGCGTGTGCGTCAATCGCCACCGGCGCCTCGGCCTGGCGCGGCGGCGCGGTCTGCGCCCGCAGTTTCTCGATACGGAATTCGGACGGCACCGCGCCATCGGCTGCGAAACGCACCTGCATCCCGAACCGCGCCTCGGTCGCCGCCAACTGGGTGCGCTTATGGTTGAAAATATACAGCGCCACGTCCGGCGCCAGATGCACCGCGATTTCGGCGGCCTGCCGCGCCGCCTCATCCTCGATACCGCGCAGAACCGCGAGCGCGGTACTCGCCGTGCTGCGCACATGGCCCAGCCCGGCGCAATGCGGGCACGGGATCAGCATGGTCTCGGCCAGCGACGGGCGCAGCCTTTGCCGGCTCATTTCCAGCAGCCCGAAATGGCTGATGCTGCCCACCTGGATGCGCGCGCGATCGGTCTTCAGCGCGTCCTTCAGCTTGCGCTCGACCATGCTGTTATGCTTGCGCGCCTCCATGTCGATGAAATCGACCACGATCAACCCGGCCAGATCGCGCAGCCGCAACTGCCGCGCCACCTCCTCGGCGGCTTCCATGTTGGTGCGCAGCGCGGTGTCCTCGATATTGCGCTCGCGCGTCGAGCGCCCCGAGTTCACGTCGATCGCCACCAGCGCCTCGGTCTGGTTGATCACCAGATACCCGCCGGAGCGCAACTGCACGGTCGGCTGGAACATCTGGTCAAGCATCTGCTCGACATTGTACTTGGCGAACAGCGGCTGGCGGTCCTGCCACTGGAGCACCTTCTTCACATGGGTCGGCATCAGCATGCGCATGAACTCGCGCGCGGTGCGGAACCCCTCGTCCCCCTCGATCAGCAGCGTATCGACATCGCGGGTATAGACATCGCGGATCGTCCGCTTGATCAGCGTCGCTTCCTCGTACACCAGCGTCGGCGCGACCGAGGCAAGCGTCCGCTCGCGGATATCGTCCCACAGCCGCAGCAGATATTCGCAATCGCGCTTGATCTCGGGCTTCGGCCGGTTGGCGCCGGCGGTGCGCACGATCATGCCCATCCCGTCCGGGATGTCGAGTTCCGCCATCACCTCCTTGAGCCGCTTGCGATCGGCCGCCGAGGTGATCTTGCGCGACACCCCGCCGCCATTGGGCGAATTCGGCATCAGCACGGAAAACCGGCCCGCGAGCGAGATATAGGTGGTCAGCGCCGCCCCCTTGCTGCCGCGCTCCTCCTTGACCACCTGCACCAGAATGATCTGGCGCCGATGGATCACCTCCTGGATCTTGTAGGACCGCAGCGTGCGCATCCGCCGCCGCTCGCGCGCCTCGTCCGCCGCGTCCTCGCCGCCCACCTGCTCGGGCGGCTCGGCCCGTTCGACTTCTGCTCCGTCATCCGCCGACGCTTCGGCCGCCGGCTCGGCCTCCCCCGCCGCACCCGAGACACGGTCGGGTTCAGTCTGCCCGGATATCTGCTCGCCGCCACGCTCGACGTCGTGATCCGCGGCATGATCGGCCTGCGGCGGCGCGTCCTCGATCGCGATTTCGGTTACCGTCGGCGCGGTTGCCGCGTGCAGCGGGGCCGTGCGCGGTTGCGCGTCCTCGGCATCCTCGGCCTCGATCCGGCGGCGCGCTTCCTCGGCCTCCATTTCCAGCAGCTTCTGCCGGTCGGCGACCGGAATCTGGTAATAATCCGGGTGAATTTCCGCGAACGCGAGAAACCCGTGCCGGTTCCCGCCATATTCCACGAAAGCCGCCTGAAGGCTCGGCTCCACGCGGATCACCTTGGCGAGATAGATATTGCCCTTGATCTGTTTCTTGTCGGCGGTCTCGATGTCGAAATCGTCGAGCCGGCTACCGTCCAGCACGACCACGCGGGTTTCTTCCGCGTGGCTCGCATCGATGAGCATGGTCTTGGTCATTGAAGGAAAAACTCCTGCGCGCCGGCAGCGGGACCGGAGGGTCGCCAGGGTACGGGCGCGGGTGATGGGTTGTGAAAAGAGTCGGGCTGAAGAGCCGGGGCGCCTGGTCGCGACCGGCGCCGGATGGGTGGGCGCCAGCTTGAATGGGTGCGACAAAAAGCGCGATCATCGGTCCTTATCTCGTGGGGCGGCACATACCCGATCCGGCAGCGCTGCCCAGGGTGGTTTGCCCCGTTCGGCCGAAATCGACGCGCACGGTGCGGAAAGGATCAAAAGGCCGCGCCGGTCGGATTGAACTCTGGCGCCGAACCTCTTGAATATCGATGTAATGGCGCAAACGCCCGCGCGGCGCAAGGCCGCCGCACCCCGCCGCCGCGCTTTGCCGGATCGCGCGGCTGGCCTTATAGGGGGACTGGCTCTAGTATCCCGGTTTGGAAGTTCGTCGGTGCCGGCAAAGGCGTTCTACGACCTTCCAAATCGGGAGGACCACTAGCAAACATATGATTCCAGTGTGGTTTTTGGTTCTGAAGTTCCTAAAATCGCCACCGCGAGTACACAGGAACTTCAGAACCACCACACTGGCGTAGAGGCTTCACGATGCCGGATACCGACTCCTATTTCCGCGCGGCGCGCGCCCTGATGGTCGACAGCCAGGTGCGCCCCAACAATATCATCGACGACCGCATCGTCACCGCGATGCGCACGCTGCGCCGCGAGCGGTTCGTCCCGGCTTCGCTCGCCTCCCGCGCCTATGCGGACACCGAATTGCCGCTCGGCGGCGGACGGGTGCTGCCGCCGCCGCTGACCATCGGCAAGCTCGCCCATTTCGCCGCCATCCGCCCCGGCGAGCGCGTGCTGGTGATCGGCGCCGGCACCGGCTATGGCGCAGCGGTGATCGCCTCCTGCGGCGGCGCGGTGTTCGCCTTGGAAGACGATGCTGCATTGCGCGCCATCGCCGAACAGGCGTTGTCCGCCGAAGCGCCGGAGGTGCGGCTCGTCGCGGGTCCGCTGGCCGGGGGGGATACGAAACACGCCCCGTTCGACCTCATCGTGATCGAGGGCGGTGTCGAATTCCTGCCCGACACCCTGACCACCCAGCTCGCCCCCGGCGGCCGGCTGATCGCGATCCTGTACGAACGCGGGATCGGCCGGATCGTGCGTGCCGAGCCGAGCGGCGATGGTTTCGCCCATCGCGCCGTCGCCGATTGCCATGCCAGCCCGCTCACCGCCTTCCGGCGCAAGCCCGAATTCGTATTCTGATGATCCGTCATTCCGATCCGACGACATTCTCTGCGAGGAAGCCCATGCGCCGCCGATCGACCGCTCTCTGCGCCGTAATCCCCGTCGCCGCGCTCATCGCACAGCCCATGGCACTGGCCGCAGGCAACGCGCCGCGCTCCGCCCGCCCTGCCACGCTCACCCAGGCGCTCTCCGAGGCCTATGCCGACAACCCGACGCTGCAGCAGCAGCGCGCCAATCTGCGCGCGACCGACGAAACCGTGCCAGCCGCCCTCGCCGGCTGGCGCCCGACCGTGGAAATCCAGGGCACCGCCGGGCGGATCACCGGCACCAGCCAGGAAGCCTTTCCCGGCACGAATCCGTTCACCGGCCAGTCCACTCTCACCCGCGCCACCCTGCCGCAGTCGCGCAACGAGGCGATCGGCCAGATCACCGTCACCCAGCCGATCTTCAAGGGCGGCGCCACCGTCGCCAAGACCCATCAGGCGAAGAACGACGTCTATGCCGCCCGCGCCCAGTTGCTGGCGACCGAGCAGAGCGTGTTCACCAAGGTGGTGCAGGCCTTCGTGACCGTCATCACCGACCGGCAGTTGCTCTCGCTCGACATCAACAACCGCAAGGTCCTCGGCCAGCAGCTTCGCGCGGTGCAGGATCAGTTCAATGTCGGCGAAATCACCGAAACCTCGGTCGCCCAGGCCAAGGCGGCACTCGCCGGCGCGCAGGAACAGGTCGAGGTCGCGCGCGGCAATCTCCACATCGCCGACGAAACCTTCCGCCAACTGGTCGGCGCCTATCCGGCGCGCCATCTGGTACCGCCGCAGCCGCTCGTCCTGCCGATCAAGGACAAGGCCGACCTGGTCCGGCAGGCGATGCTGAACAACCCGAGCGTGGTCGCCGCCCTGTTCACCCAGGCGGCGAACCAGGACGCGGTGGATGTCGCGGTCGCGGCCCTCGCGCCGCAAATCTCGGTGTCCGCCTCCGCCTTCGACGAATCGAACCCGAGCGGCCCGCATTCGCGCACCACCGGCGGCCAGGTGCTCGCCAACCTCACCGTGCCGCTCTACCAGGGCGGCTCGGAATACGCGGCGATCCGCCAGGCGCGCGACAAGGTGCAATTTGCCATCGCCGGGGTGATCGACGCGCGCCGCACCGCCGTGCAATCGGCAACCCAGGCCTATGAAGGATTGATCGCCTCGAAAGCGGCGGTGCGCAGCACCGACGCCCAGATCCGCTCCGACGCGATCGCGCTCGACGGCACCGAACGCCAGGAAATCGTCGGCACCCGCACCACGCTCGACGTACTGAACGCCCAGCAATTGCTGCTCAACGCGCAGACCACGCAAATCCAGAACATCGCCAACGTGGTCGACGAATCCTACGCCATCGCGGCGGCGATCGGCCGGCTGACCGCGACCGACCTCGCTTTGCCGGTCACCCATTACGACGATCTGAAATACTACCGCTCGGTGAAAGATGCCTTGTTCGGCAACGGCAACGCGGCGTATCAGGAAGCCGGGATCACGCCGGACGGCCGCCTGCTGAACGAGCCGGCGGCAACGGCGGCGATGGCCCCAGCCGCGACCAAATAGGAGCCGACCCGATGAGCGTCTCGAACCAGCCTCTAGGCAACGAGCCGTCGATGGACGAGATTCTCGCCTCGATCCGCCGCATCATCAGGAATGACGAACCGCCGGTCCAGGTTCCGCCGGCCGCGCCGGAGGCGACCCAAGCGCCCGAATCGGTGATCATGCTCGACGCCTCGATGATGGTGCCGGACGACGAACCGCCCGCCGAAGCGCCCTCCGCCCGCGCACCGCTTCGTACCCCGGCGCGGGAGGCGTTCGCGTCGTCTTCCACCTTGTCCACAGCGCCCCCTCCGTTGCCGTTCCAACAATCCGTCGAATTGTCGGACCCTTCGGCAACTCCGCCCGACAACGCAGGCACCGACCAGCCCTACGAACCGTCCGCCGAGCCGGAGCAAAAATCCGGCACGGTGGAAGCACCGCAGCCGATCATCGGCGCCCGCACCGCCGAAGCGGTCTCGGCCCAGTTCGGCGCGCTGGTTCGCACCATCTCGGCGGATCGCTCGCTCGCGGTCACCAGGGGCGGCCCCACGGTCGAGGAGATCGTGCGCGAGGAAATCCGCCCGATGCTGAAATCCTGGATGGATTCCCACCTGCCCAGCCTGGTCGAGCGCATGGTCCGCGCCGAGATCGAACGCGTCGTCGGCCGCGACGGAGGGTGATTTGATTGATCCTCAAACGCCGGGCGGAGTTGCGCAAGGTTCCGGCGACCCGAAGGATCGCTGGAAGCGCAACGAAGGGGGGCGCATCCGCGCCCTTGGCTTTCGCGGCTAAAGCCGCGCCCTCGCATTCGCGAGGGGCAGCGAAACGAGCTGCGCTACGTTTCGCTGTTTATTTGCAAGAGTCCGCTACTTTCACGGCGCGATCATTTCGCGCATAATTGATCCATGCTGGACAAGAATTTCGATCCCGCCGCTTTCGAAACGCGGCTTTACGAGACATGGGAACAGGAAGGCGCCTTCGCCGCCGATCCGTCGCGCAACGCGAAACCCTTCACCGTCATGATCCCGCCGCCCAACGTCACGGGCAGCCTGCATGTCGGCCACGCGCTCACCATGACATTGCAGGACGTACTGATCCGCTTCCGCCGGATGCAGGGCCGCGACGCACTTTGGCAGCCGGGCACCGACCATGCCGGTATCGCCACGCAATTGATGGTCGAGCGCGAATTGCAGCGCGAGGGCACCACCCGCCAGGCGATCGGGCGCGAGGCGTTTCTCGACCGGGTCTGGCAGTGGAAGGCCGAACAGGGCAGCGCGATCACCCGTCAGCTGCGCCGGCTCGGCGCCTCGCCGGACTGGTCGCGCGAGCGCTTCACCATGGATGACGGCTTGTCGGGCGCGGTGCGTACCATCTTCGTCCGCCTGTTCAACGACGGGCTGATCTACCGCGCCAAGCGGCTGGTCAACTGGGACCCGGAATTCCGCTCGGCGCTGTCCGATCTCGAGGTCGAGATGCGCGAGGTCAAGGGTAATCTCTGGCACCTGCGCTACCCGATCGAAGGCACCGATCAGGCAATCATCGTCGCGACCACGCGGCCCGAGACGATGCTGGGCGATACCGCCGTCGCGGTGCACCCCGACGACGCGCGCTATCGCGACCTGATCGGCAAAACCGTGGTCCAGCCGATCACCGGGCGGAAAATCCCGATCGTCGCCGACGCGCACTCCGACCCCGAAAAGGGCACCGGGGCAGTGAAAATCACCCCCGCGCACGATTTCAACGATTTCGCGGTGGGCCAGCGCCACAACCTCGCCGCACCCTCGATTCTCGATCGTTCCGCGCGCATCGCCCTCGCCGAAATCCGCGCCGATTGTCACCCGGCCGATCCGTCCTTCCTCGACAGCCTGGAGGGGCTGGACCGCTTCGCCGCCCGCGCGGAAATCGTCGCCCATCTGGATGCCATCGGCGCGCTCGACCGCGTCGAGCCGCATACCCATACCGTGCCGCACGCCGACCGCTCCGGCGCGGTGATCGAACCGCTGCTGACCGAGCAATGGTTCTGCAACGCCGCCGAACTCGCGGGGCCCGCGATCACTGCGGTCGAGGACGGCCGCATCGAATTCGTGCCCAAATCCTGGGAAAACACCTATTTCGCCTGGATGCGCAACATCGAGCCCTGGTGCATATCCCGCCAGCTCTGGTGGGGCCATCGCATCCCCGCCTGGTATGGGCCGGACCGCACCATTTTCGTCGCCGAAACCGAGGCGGACGCGAAGCTCCAGGCAGAGGAGCATTACGGCCACGCCGCAGCGCTCATCCAGGACGAGGATGTGCTCGATACCTGGTTCAGCTCCGCCCTCTGGCCGTTCTCCACCCTCGGCTGGCCGGACAATACGCCGGAACTCGCGCGCTATTATCCGGGCGACGTTCTGGTTACCGGCTTTGACATCATCTTCTTCTGGGTCGCCCGGATGGTGATGATGGGGCTCTACGTGATGGGCGACGTGCCGTTCCGCACCGTGATGATGAACGGGCTGGTGCGCGACGAGCGCGGCCAGAAAATGAGCAAGACCAAGGGCAACGTGGTCGATCCGCTCGCGCTCATCGAGAGCTACGGCGCGGATGCGCTGCGCTACACCGTCACCGCGCAGAGCGGTGCCGGGCGCAACATCAAGCTTGGTCCGGCCATGGTCGAAACCAATCGCAGCTTCGTCACCAAATTGTGGAACGCGGCGCGCTTCTGCGCAATGAACGACTGCCGGCCCGATCCGGCGTTCCAGTCCGGCCATGCGAAACTGCCGCTGTCGCGCTGGATTCTCGACGCCGCGAACCGCGCCGTCGCGGAAGCGACCGAGGCGCTGGACGCCTATCGCCTGTCGGATTACGCGCTGGCCTGCTACCGCTTCACCTGGGGCGATTTCTGCGACTGGTTCCTCGAACTCGCCAAACCCGGCCTCTCCGGTGAAACCGGCGAAGCCCGCGAATTGCGCGCGGTCGCCGCCGATGTGCTCGGCACCATCCTGCGGCTGCTGCATCCGGTGATCCCGTTCGTGACCGAAGCCCTGTGGGACGATTTCGGCTATGGCGAGGCCGGCTCGCTGATCCGGGCGCCGTGGCCGGATCGGGTCGCCGTCGCCGGCGCCGAAGTTGCGCACGACGAAGTCTCCTGGGTGATCCGCCTGATCTCGGAAATCCGCGCGGTGCGCGGCGAGATGAACGTGCCGGCGGCGAGCCGCATCCCCATTCTGCTCCGCGACGCCGATCCCGGCACGATCGCCCGCGCGGGGCGCTGGCACGCCGAAATCGCCCGGCTCGCCCGGATCGCCAGCCTGGAACCACTTACGAGCGACATGCCGAAGGGCGCCGCGCAGGCGATCATCGACGAAGCGACGATCATCCTGCCGCTCGCCGATGTGATCGACCTTGCCGCCGAGCGCAGGCGCCTCGCCAGCACGCGGGAAAAAACCGCGTCCGAGGCCGAGAAAATCGCCCGCAAGCTCGCCAATCAGGATTTCGTCGCCCGCGCGCCGGAGGATGTAGTCGCCGAGAACCGCGACCGGCTGGACGCGGCACAGGCCGAACTCGCCCGGCTCGACGCCGCATTGTCGCGAATCGCCTGATGACGGTCACCATGTCCGGGGAGCGCGTCATCGTCAGCCGAAGGCGACGCGATCTATTGCGGAACTGACAAGGCCAGCACCCGAGGGCATTGAAAAGGACACGATCATGAACCGATCCGCCAGCATCATCGCCGTCATCATCATCGCCGTCGGCGCCGCACTCATCGGATTGTTAAAGCTGATCGTCCCCGGTGCGATCGTCGTCGTCATCGGCATCGCCGTCGCCTTGTCGCTGCGCATGGCGAATGAATGGGAACGCGCCGTGGTGCTGCGCCTCGGCCGGTTCGCCGGAATTCGCGGGCCGGGCGCGTTTTTCATCATTCCGGTGATCGAGACGATCTATGTCGCCGTCGACACAAGAAAGCAGAGCACCGTCATCAGCGCCGAGAACACCCTCACGCTCGATGGCGTCAGCGTCGCCGTCGATTCCATCCTGTTCTGGAAGGTGGAGGACGTGAAGCGGGTCGCGACCGAACTGCTCGACTATCGCGCGATGATCGGCCAGGTCGCCCAGACCTCGCTGCGCGAAACCATCAGCTTCATGTCGCTCGCGGAAATCCTCGGCAATCGCGAACAGATGGACCAGCATATCCGCAACGCGATCCAGACGAAATCGGCCGATTGGGGGATCGGCGGCATCGCGGTGGAAATCCGCGACGTGCGCATCCCCGCCGAGCTGAACGACGCGATGAGCCGCAACGCCCAGGCGGAAAAAGAGAAACAGGCGCGCGTCACGCTCGCGAGTTCCGAGGTCGCGATCGCCGAGCAGATCGTCCGCGCCGGCGAGATCTATCTCGCCAACCCCGCAGCGCTGAAAATCCGGCAGATGAACCTGATTTATGAGATGAACAAGAACAAGGGCGCGACCATCCTGTTACCCACCGAGCTCGCCAGCGCGATGGCCGGCGTCATGCCCGTCATGGCATCACGCCCCGAAACCTGACTCCAGTCCCGCCGCCGACAAACCCTCGGTCGGGCGCAGAACATAATCCACCGTTCCGACCACATGAACGTCCAGGGTCGAACAGCTTGGTAATTCGGCGCGCCCCGAGGTCCAGCGCCAGCCGCCTTCATCGGCACGCCAGCCCCGAACCAGTGCCGAATCCCGCAGCGCTTCCCTGCCATCGAGACACAGGCGGTCGATCGCAACGCCGAGAGGGCGCCGATCGGGGGAACCGAGCGCGAATCCCTTGCGCGAAACCAAAAAAATATTCCGCCCGCCGGGCGGAACCGTAAAACGATAGTTCTTGTCGCCACGTTCCGGCTCGATGCGAATCCCGTCGACCTCCAGATGCAGATCGGGCTCCTTGGTCAAAAGGCTCGCGGCATCTTCGCCGGACCGAAGCGCTCTCTCCGTCTGCGCCTTATAGGTCAGGCTATACATATACTCGTTGCGCTTGTGCATATCGTAATGCGGGTAGTCGTAGATGTTCATCAGGGAAAGATGCCGATGCCGCACTTCGGTGCTGATGCCGGTCGTATAGCCCAGTTCGAACAACCGCTCGTGGAGATCGAAATCGCTCGCCGCCCCGGCGCGCAGCACCGCATCGGTTTTCAGAATCAGCAAGCGCCCGGCCGGATTATGCGGAGAAAAAATCGGCTGATCGGGATTGACGGGCCGATGCCGCTGGCGTTCGGGGTCTTCGTGATGGGTGAGATCGCGAATTTCATATTCCGACAGATGCGGCGCGATCCTGCGTGCGACATCCAGCGGCACGAAATCGTCGGCATCAACCAGCGAACCGAGCATCGCAAGCTTGGCATCAAGCTCGATGAGTTGCCGCATCCGTTCGAGCCAGCATTCATACGGACCAGGCAGAAGCAAAACGTCGGATTCGATGAATCCGAAGAGACGGTCTTCTTCCCTCAGGAAATCGAGAATCGTCGAACGGACCAGGCCAGCGTCGTTGCGCTTCAGCCAGACGACGGACTCGAACATCCCGCGCCGCTCGAATCCTTCGATAACCGGCCGGACCAGCGGATCGTCCGATGCGGAGTCGATCAGGATGAATCGGCACGCGGTTCGGGTCAGCCTGAACAGGCTGTCGAGACAGGCCCAGAGATAGATCGGGCGATTCCGGCACAAAATGAAAATTTTCATTCTTTTATCTGCCGAATTCCATTGACGGAACCCTGTGCACGAACGTCATCGCGAGCCGATGGCGAAGCGATCCATCGGCGTTTGCGCAACGCCGCGAGGCTGACGTCCCGCGCGGGATTTCCTGCAACCTTCGTGCCGGGCGGAACCGATTTCGTGACCACCGCGCCCGCGCATACATAGGCGCCGCGCCCGATTCGGATCGGCCGCGCCTCGGTTCCGTGGACGATGGCAACGCCGATGCCGATGAAAACCTCTTCCTCGATGATCACCCAGCCGGCGATATTGGAGGAACAGATGGTGGTAAAATCGCCCACTTTGGAATCGTGCCCCAGCGCCGCCATCGGCTGCACCTGGACATGCTGCCCAATTCTGACATTCGGCCCGATATAATTCGGGCCGCCGGTGAAACAGCCCTCGCCGTGCCGGAAATCACCCGCGATCGATGGCCAGTCGCCGACCATCGATGCGAAAATGCCGCCCGCCGCCTCGATTTTTGCCGCGAGCTTCCGGCGCGAGCGCGGATCTCCGACCGTGATGATAACCGGAATGTCGCGGAATTCGTCGCGCCATTGCTCGAAACCGATCACCGGAACACCATCGACACGGGCATTTTCGGTCGCGCGATAATCATCGATATACGCGACGATATCGTGCCCGCGATGCGCGAAAACCCGGTTGATCTGTTCGCGCACGGCAAGCGCGTGTCCGGTCGAGCCGTAGAGAATGATCTTGTTCGTCATATCAGGCCGCATATTGATGATTCGGCACCGGCTGCCGCCCGATTATCCCGGCGAGAACGCCGACGATGCGGCTGATCGTCTCGGGTTCGATGTCGGGATACATGGGAATCCCGATCAGACGCGACGCGATCCTCGCGGTCCCCGGCAGCAGGCAACGCTTCCGCCGCGCGAAATAGGGTTCGGCATGAACGCCCCGGCCGTACCAGAAGCGATGCTCGATTCCGGCCCGACCCAGCGAGGCCGTTACCTGATCGGCCTCCGCCTGGGTTTCCACCTTGAACAAGGCATAATTCGAGGCAACGAACGGCGCGGTCAGGATCCGGTCCTCCAGCCCGGCCCGCGCCGCGACGCGCCGGTACGCATGAACGGCATTTTGGACGGACTCCGCCGTCGCCTTCCATTGGTCGAGGCAGGCAAGCCCGACCGCCGCATGATATTCGCTCATTTTGCCGTTGAACCCGGCCGAACGGCTTTGCCGGCTGCGCAAAAAGCCGAAATTGAGCGCCTGAGCGACCCTGGCCAGTCCATCCTTGTCGGACCAGATCACGGCGCCACCCTCGCCAGTGCTGAAGGATTTGGTGGCATGGAAGCTGACGGCGACCGGAATCTCGCCGGTCAGCCCGGCGGGATCGGCAAGCAGCGCCTCGAACGACGCCGCGGCGTCGATCGCCACCGTCACGCCGGATCGGCGCGCGAACCGGACCCACTCCTCCTGCGAATGCGCCCGCCCGTAGGGAGCCACCGGTACGACAACGCCGCATTTCGCCAGGGCGGGATGATCGAGCAGCGCTGCCGCCTGCACCGCCCAGCTTTCAGCGTCGATATCGGCGAAAACCGGAACGTAGCCGCACGCTTCCGCCGCCATCGCGGTCGCGACGAAGGTATAGCTCGGGATCAGCGCATAGGGCCGGTCTTTTGTCGCACGCCCGGCGGTTGCGAGAATCGCCGCCTGAAGCGCCGCCGTGCCGGAAGCGGCAGCGATCACGTCGCAATCCGGCGCCGCGATGATCGCGCGCAGCCGCTGTTCCAGCAAAAATACCAGTTCGCCGTAATTCGTATAGTTCCGGCTGCCGTCGATGATTTCCAGATAAGGCAGAATCTGCGCCGCCGCGGGAAGCTTCGCGCGATAGACCGGCACGCGCCCGACGGACATGCGCCTCGTGTCTTCCTTCGCGCTTTTCAGCGACGAAAGGCTCCTCAGAGTCGATATCTGCATTTGTCCAGGCGCTTTCAGTGTTCCGAGTCACGTGGACGGTTCGAACGAAACAAGCCCGCGACCCGGACGCGCTGCCGGCCGGATTCGTCGGGATATGATCGCAAACCAGCCACTCAAGGATCGCCGGAGCGCTTAATTCTCAAAATCAATTAAATCAAGTCTTAAAATAGAGATAAATTTATGCGGTTTTTGTGGAATGTTTTGACCACGAACCCGTCCGGTTTGATCGTAATCGCGCAATAAATGACATCGTTCACGGTTTCGCCTCCCGCCATTCCGCACCGCCCGGAATCCGCTATACCAGGGTCGGAAAAGGAATGATCGCATGAGTTATGATTTCGACCTGTTCGTCATCGGCGGCGGCTCGGCCGGGGTCCGGCTGGCGCGCATCGCGGCGGGGCATGGCGCGCGCGTCGGTATCGCCGAGGAACGGTTCTGGGGCGGCACCTGCGTCAATGTTGGCTGCGTGCCGAAGAAACTCATGGTGATGGCCGCCGAATACGGCTTCGCCGCCGAAGACGCGGCGGGCTTCGGCTGGAACATCATACGCGGCGCCCATGACTGGCCGCGCTTCATCGCCGCCAAGGATCGCGAGATCGAGCGGCTCAACGGCGTCTATACCGGGCTGCTCGACCGCGCGGGAGCGCAAATCTTCAATGCGCGCGCCCGCTTCCTCGACTCCCATACGATCATGGTCGGGGAGGAGACAAAAACCGCCGAACGCATCGCCATCGCGACCGGCGGCCACCCGATCCGCCCGGATATTCCGGGTGCGGACCTCGCCATCGTCTCCGACGACGCATTCCACCTGCCCGAACGCCCGGAGCGCGTGGTGCTGATCGGCGGCGGCTATATCGCGGTCGAGTTCGCCGGAATTTTCGCCGGCATGGGCGCGCACGTCGATCTCGTCTATCGCCAGCCGCTGCCGCTGCGCGGTTTCGATGCGGATTTGCGCGCCGCCGTGGCCGAGGCGCTCGAAGCCAGCGGCGTGCATCTCCACCCCGGCCATTCGCCTTTGCATATCGACGCGCATGACGCGGCGAAGCGGCTTGTCACATCCCATGGCGACGCGATCGAGGGGGATTGCGTGTTCCTCGCCACCGGCCGCAAACCCAATACTGCCGGGCTCGGGCTGGAGCACGTCGGGGTCGAAGTCGCCCCCAGCGGCGCGATCCCGATCGACGAGGGTTTTTGCACCAGCAGCCCGCATATTTTCGCGATCGGCGACGTGACCGACCGGCTGAACCTCACCCCGGTCGCGACCGCCGAGGGCCATACCCTTGCCGACTCGCTGTTCGGCGGCAAATCGCGCGGCGTATCCCTGAAAAACGTGCCCAGCGCGGTGTTCTCGATCCCGCCGCTCGCCACCGTGGGGATCACTGAGGACGAAGCGCCGAGGGGCGCCAGAATATTCCTCACCCGTTTCACCCCGATGCGCCACGCGCTGACTGGGCGGCCGCGCAGGAGCATGATGAAGCTAGTGGTCGACGGCGCGAGCGACCGGGTGATCGGCGCGCACATGCTGGGCGAGGACGCGCCGGAAATCATCCAGGGGCTCGCGGTGGCGATCACCGCCGGCGCGACCAAGGCGGATTTCGACCGCACCATCGGCATCCACCCCACCGCGGCGGAGGAATTCGTCACCTTGCGCGGCGAGACCCGCCGGATCGGCGCAGCCGATGCGAAAGCGGCGGAGTAGCGCGACACCCTGATTCGGGGGTATAGCGGGCCCTTCAAGGAGCTTTGCATGACGACAACCGCCCTGCCCGACCGCGACACCGCAAGCTGGACGCCCGATTCCTGGCGTTCGCGGCCGATCCGTCAGGTGCCGGCCTATCCCGACGCGGACAGGCTCGCGGCGATGGAAGCGCGGCTGCACCGCTTCCCGCCTCTGGTTTTCGCCGGCGAGGCGCGGCGGCTGAAAGCGTCGTTGGCCCTGGCCGCCGAAGGCCGCGCCTTCGTTCTGCATGGCGGCGATTGCGCGGAAAGCTTCGGCGATTTCACCGCGAACATCATCCGCGATACGTTCCGCGTCCTGCTGCAAATGGCGGTGGTCCTCACATTTGGCGGCGCTTTACCTGTGGTAAAGCTTGGCAGAATGGCCGGCCAGTTCGCCAAGCCGCGCAGTTCGGATACCGAAACCATCGGCGGCGTCACCCTGCCCTCCTATCGCGGCGACATCGTCAACGGCCCGGAATTTTCCGCCGAATCCCGCATCCCCGACCCCGCGCGCATGGAATTCGGCTATTTCCAGTCCGCCGGCACGCTCAACCTGCTGCGCGCCTTCGCCTCCGGCGGCTATGCCGACCTGCACGAGGTGCATCGCTGGAACCTCGATTTCGTGCGACGCTCGCCGCTGGCCGAGCGCTATCACGACCTGTCGGCGCGGATCGACGAAACCCTGCAATTCATGGCCGCCTGCGGCATGACCAGCCAATCGACCCCGCAAATCCACGAAACCGAATTCTACACCAGCCATGAAGCGCTTCTGCTTCCCTATGAACAGGCGCTCACCCGCGTCGATTCCACCAGCGGCGATCACTACGCCTGTTCGGCGCATTTCCTCTGGATCGGCGACCGCACCCGCCAGCTCGACGGCGCGCATGTCGAATTCATGCGCGGCGTGAAAAACCCGATCGGCATGAAAGTCGGCCCCAGCATGGAGGAAGACGACATGCTGCGCCTGATCGAGCGGCTCGATCCGGCCAACGAACCGGGCCGCCTGACCCTCATTGCCCGCATGGGGGCCGAACACGTCGCCGCCAAACTGCCGAAACTGCTGCGCGCGACCAGGCGCGAGGGCCGCCGCATCGCCTGGGTGTGCGACCCGATGCACGGCAACACGATCACCACCGCGGGCCGGGTCAAGACCAGGCGGTTCGACGCGATCCTGTCCGAGGTGCGCTGCTTCTTCGATATCAGCGAGGCCGAAGCGACCGCCCCCGGCGGCGTCCATGTCGAGATGACCGGCCAGGACGTGACCGAGTGCATCGGCGGCGCGCGGCAGCTTTCCGAAGCCGATCTCGGCGCGCGCTACGAAACCTTCTGCGATCCGCGCCTGAACGCGGAGCAGTCGCTCGAACTCGCCTTCCTGATCGCAGCGGAGCTGAAATCCCGCCGCGCGCCCAACCGCACCGATATTGCGGCACAGTAAGCGAGGCAGCGCCATGTCCCTCCAGCGGCGGCGTCTCGCCGAGCGCGCCTCCGATCTCGATGCTGGCATCGCCGCGCGGACCGACGCCTATTTCAACCGCACCAAGTCGATCGTCGCCCGCTTCGGCGACAGCCGCGTCACCTATGCGCTGTTCCTGCGCCGCCCGGTGGTATCCGCGCCGTCGCTGATGCTGCGCTGGCTGCGCGAAGTCGCCGCCGCGCGCGGCGAGACGGTGGATATCGAGCTACCGAACCCGGAAGGCTCCTGGGTCGGCGCCGGCGAGCCGATCGCCTATATCACCGGCAGTTTTCTGCTCCTGGTCGATCTCGAAACCATCCTGCTCCAGAAGCTCGGCCCCCCCTGCGTCGCCGCGCACAACGCCTATCAGATGTGCGCCGCTTTGCCGAAGGCTGGCTTCCTCGCGATGGAGGCGCGGCACTGCGCGGGTGCCGAAATGCAGGAAATGATGGCCTATGCCGCCTCGGTCGGCTCGCGCGCGGCGCAGGCCGAGGGCGCGCGCGGCTTCATCGGCAACGCCAACGACTCGACCGCGCATTATTTCGGCGCGCCGCACGGTTACGGCACCATGCCGCATGGTTTGATCGGTTACGCGGGATCGACGGTGCGCGCCGCCGAGATGTTCCGCGAAACCTTCCCGGACGACGACATCACCGTGCTGACCGATTTTTTCGGCCGTGAAGTCACCGACGCGCTCGCCGTCTGCCACCGCTTCCCCGATCTCGCCGAAGCCGGGCGTCTGGCGGTCCGGCTCGACACCCATGGCGGGCGATTCATGGAAGGGCTCGACCCGCAGGAGAGCTACGCGGTGCTGGAGCGCCACGCCCCTGGCGCGATCCGCCGCTATCGCAGCCAGAGCGAGCTGCGCTACCTGATCGGCACCGGGGTTTCCGCCGCCGCCATCTGGAAACTGCGCGAGGCGCTGGACGAGACCGGCTTCATCCGGGTGCGCATCGTCGTATCGTCCGGATTCGGCGTGGAAAAATGCAGCGTGATGGCCGACGCCCACGCCCCGATCGACGTGGTGGGCACCGGCAGCTTCATCCCGGAAAACTGGCCCGAAACCTACGCCACCGCCGATATCGTCGCCTATGACGGCGAACCGCGGGTCAAGATCGGCCGCGAATTTTTGCTCCGCGACCGGGGATGACTGTCTGCTCCCTCCGCAAGCCCGCTCTCGCCGATCTGGCGGAATTCCGCGCGGCGCTGGAAGCTGGCTATTCGACCAGCACCGCCCTGGGCGACGCGCGCCGTCGCTCTCATGTTACCCGAAGCCGCCGCGCAGGGCCTCCATTTCGTCGAAATTAGCACCGATCCCGATAACATTGCCTCGCAGCGCGTCATTTTGAACAATGGCGGCGTGCTGGTGGAGCGGTTCCGCAAGCCCGACTCTCATGGCGGCGGCGAAGGGCTGCGCTTTCGCATCGATTTGTGATATCATGGCGGTCTCTCGCGAAAGGAGACCGCCATGGCGCGCAAACGCAATCCCATGGCGCGCGACCTCCTGACCAATCCGCTCTATCGCGCCAGGCACACGAAATCTCGTGCCGAACGCGCGCAAAAGGCGGATCGCTGGGATCGCCGCGCCAAACATAAACTGCCGCTGAAATCGCCCGAACCGAAGCCCGGTTCGGGCGATCTTTTTGGATCAGCTACGCAACCGCATCGCCCAATCCCGCAACGCCGCGAGTTGCTGGCCGATGAGCTGGCGCGTCGCCGCGTCGGTCAGCACCCCTGCGCCGTCGAAACGCTGCCCCGCCGCGCTGATCATGATCTCCGGCTTGTTCATCACATGAGCATCCAGAAACACGAACACCTTGCGCAGATCGTATTGGGCGCGCGCCGTGCCGATCGCGCCGGGGCTCGCGCCCATGATCGCCACCGCCTTGTCGCGAAACGGCTGCGGATCGCAGCGCGACACCCAGTCGATCGCGTTTTTCAGCACGCCGGGGATCGAATAATTATACTCCGGCGTGGCGATCAGCACCGCATCCGCCGCCACGATCCGCCCCGCTAGTTCGATGACCGGCGCCGGAATGCCGACGGCGCGAACATCGTCGTTGAACAGCGGAATCTCGCCGATCAAGGCGATCTCGAGCGAAATCCCCTCGGGCGCCAGATCAACCGCCGCGCGCAGCGCCGCCAGATTGAACGACCCACGGCGCAGGCTGCCGCAGATACCGAGAATTCTGAACCCCGTCACGGATTTACGACGCGTCCGCCACGGCGCCGCCCGGCGTCGCCTGATCCACCGCCGCCGGCAGATGCTGGGCGATGAGCTGCGCCGCTGACCATTCCGGAAACCTGATCGAACAAGCCCATCCCAGCCTCCATGTTTGTGTCGGCGGGCTCGCAACGGACCCGCGGCCGGAATGAAGAAGCGATTCCGGCCGCGAGTCAAACAGGATTAATCGCGCGTTCGGTTAATTTTTCGCTTCGTGCAGATGGTCGGCCAGCGCCGCCTTCTCGCAGACATAGGCGCCGTGCTTGGTCTTGCCGAAATACTTCGATTTCGGACCGTGGAACGCCTTGCTGCCGGTCGCGTGCCACACCACGCCGCCCATGCCGCAGGCCGCCTTCGCTGCGGCCTCGGTCTTGTAGCCGGGCAGCTTCGCGTGGCTCATCGTGGCGTGGCTCGTGGCGGTCTCGGCCTTCTTCTTCTTGCTGGTGGCATGCGCCGTGCCGACGGCGCCGACGGCGAAGGTCAGCGCCAGGGCGGGAATCGTCGCGCGAAGGATCGTACGGATGGTCATAGGGAATCTCCGTTGGTTAAGTGAAGTCTCGCGCCCAGGCCGTCCGGTTCGGAATCCGGCTTCACGGGCGCGTGAGGCTCTAACGGCGAGTTGCGGCCAAAACAAGGCAGGATGAGGCGGATGGAATGACGCCGGGGCAAAATCCGGGCTATCATGCCCCATGACCGAAACGCTGAAGCTCGCGATCGCCCAGCTCGACCTGCATGTCGGCGCCATCGAGAAAAACCTCGCCTCGATCCGCGCCGCCCGCGCCGAGGCCGCACGGCTCGGCGCCGATTTGCTGATCACCCCGGAACTCGGCATCGCCGGCTATCCGCCCGAAGACCTCGTGCTGAAACCCGCCTTCGTCGCCGCCTGCGAACAGGCCGCCGAAGCCCTCGCCGCCGACACCGCGGATGGCGGGCCGGGCATCGTCGCCGGCCTGCCCTGGCGGGCGAACGGCGCGCTGCACAACGCGGCCTTCGTGATGGATGGCGGCTCGGTCATCGCCCGCCGCGCCAAGCACGAGCTGCCGAATTACGGCGTGTTCGACGAAAAGCGCGTGTTCGATCCCGGCCCCGCGCCCGGCCCGGTGGCCTTTCGCGGCTTTCGGCTCGGCATGCTGGTCTGCGAGGATTGGTGGCTCCCCTCGGTGCCCGAAACCCTCGCCGAAACCGGTGCCGAAATCCTGATCTCGATCAACGGTTCGCCCTTCGAGGACGGCAAGCAGGGCACCCGCCTCCAGCTCGCGCTGAACCGCGTGGTCGAAACCGGCCTGCCTTTCATCTTCGCCGCCCTCACCGGCGGCCAGGACGAAATCGTGTTCGACGGCGCGTCCTTCGCCCTCAACGCCGATCGCAGCCTCGCGCTGCGGATGCCGCATTTCGAACCGGCGATCTCCCTCACCGAATGGCGGCGCACCAATAGCGGACTGGTCTGCACGCCCCACCCTTTGCCGCCCGAGCCCGACCGGCTCGACCTGATCTACCGCTCGATGGTGATGGGCCTCGCCGACTACGTGAACAAGAACGGCTTTCCCGGCGTGATTCTCGGCCTCTCCGGCGGGATCGACAGCGCGCTCTCCGCCGCCGTCGCGGTTGATGCGCTGGGTGCGAAGCGGGTGCGCGCGGTGATGATGCCGAGCCGCTACACCAGCGCGCACAGCCTGGAGGATGCGGCGGAATGCGCCCGCCTGCTCGGCATCCGCTGCGACACCGTGCCGATCGGCGCGGCCACCGACGCCTTCGAGGCCGGCCTCGCCCCGCTGTTCGAACACCGTGCGCCCGACATCACCGAGGAGAACATCCAGTCCCGCTCGCGCGGCCTGATCCTGATGGCCCTGTCCAACAAACTGGGCGCGATGGTGCTCACCACCGGCAACAAATCCGAAATGTCGGTCGGCTATGCCACCCTCTACGGCGACATGTGCGGCGGCTATTCGGTGCTCAAGGATGTCTACAAAACCACCGTGTTCGAACTGTCGCGCTGGCGCAACGCTCACCGCCCCGCGCACGCCCGCGGCCCTTCCGGGTCGGTGATGCCGGAGCGGGTCATCACCAAGCCGCCCACCGCCGAATTGCGTGAGAACCAGACCGATCAGGACAGCCTGCCGCCCTACGAGGTGCTGGACGCGATCCTCGCCGGGCTGATCGAGGGCGATTCCTCGATCGACGAGCTCACCGCGGCCGGCCATGACCGGGCGACCGTGGCACGGGTCTGGCGCCTGCTGGATCGCGCCGAATACAAGCGCCGCCAGGCGCCGCCGGGGGTGAAAATCACCGCCCGCGCCTTCGGCCGCGACCGCCGCTACCCGATCACCAACGGCTTCACCAATCTGGTGAAGTGACCCTGCTCCGTCATTGCGAGGTCGCTCAGCAACCGAAGCAATCCATTGGCGATTTACCCTCCGTCATTGCTCCGCAAGCAATCGCCAACAAAAAAGACGCGGCCGGAATACCGGCCGCGCCGCAACGATTCGTCAGCCTCCGCGCTTACGACGCGGTTAAATGATGGGTCGAGACCGGCTTCGCCGGCCTCGCGGCGCCGCTCCCGGCCTCGACCGGATAGGATGCCAGGGCCTGCAGCCGGACGATCAGCGCCGTCGCATCGCCGAGCAGGGACGCGGGAATCACGCCTAGCCCATCGGTCCAGCGATGCGTCCCCTCGGTCGCATGCCAGCCCGTGCTCAGCGCGGGATCGTCGAGCGCGATCGCGCCGATCGCCCCGGCGCTTTCGACCGCGAGCTCGCCGACATCGAGGCCGAGCCGCCGGCGATCCTCGACGCTCGCATCCTGCTCGGCCGGCACCATGCTGCGCGACGCGAGAACCACGTCCGCCCCTTCTTCGGGCAGCGCAATCCAGTAGGTGAGCGGATCGATGCAGGTGACCCGAAGTGCCGCGCCGCCCGCCATCGCCCGCAGCCCGCAATCGCTGGTGCGCGCCGGCGCCGGCAGCCGGGCCATGATCCGCGCGCGGATCGCGGCAACTTCTTTGCCGGTCTCGGCGAAAGGCGCGCAGCCTTTGGCCTCGCGCATCGCCTGCGCCATGTTCGGGTGCAGCACCATGGCGCCGCCGCCATTCTCGAAGAAATTGCGGTTGCCGGTCTCGAGATAGGATTCCACCGGCAGCGATTCGGCGAGCAGAATGTCGTGGGTCTCGAGCTCGACATGATAATAGGCGATGTGGCGGCGCTTCTCCTGCACGATCGAACGGCCGTTCACCAGCGCCTTGGCCGGGATCAGCCTGCCGTCGAGATAGAGCGCGTGGTCGGGCGACAGGTACAGGGTGCGCTCCGGCAGCCCATGGTCGATCGCCCCCGCCTCGATGCGGATCGGCCAGACCGTCTCCGGGCGCGGATGCCGCTCGGCGTCGATCACCCGCTTGCCGACCCAGCGCACCGGCCGCATCGCGCCGCTATTGGTGATCAGCCGGTCGCCCGGTTCCATGTCCTCCACCGCGATATCGCCGTGCAGCCCGAGCAGCCTTGTGCCTTCGAGGAAGCAGACGGTGAGGTCGACGCCGCCATTCGGGTCCGGCGTCACCTGGAATTCGTTGGGGGAATAGCTGCCGTTGGAGAGAACAATATTGCCTACATCAGTTCCGCCCGCATTCAACAATTCGACCGTGCCGCCGCCCAACAGATCCGGCACAAACGTCGCGTGGGTCGCTGTCGATATACCTTTCAGTTCGATCGTGTCGCCAGCGGCAAAATTATGCAGCGAATCGAGCAGGCTGATATTCAGGCCGGGGTCGAGAATCAGCTTGTTGTCGGTCCCGAAGAAATTGATGTCCTGCGCGAGAGTGACACCGAGCAGCTTCGACCCGAGTTCGAGCGTGCCGTCACCCAGGATCGACCCGCTGGCATTCTCGCCGATATTGAACGTGTCGATCAGCGACAGACCGGCGACGGGATTGAGAATTTCGCTGGCGCCGTTGCTGATATCGGTGGTGAAGACGAGACCTGCCCCCAGCAACCCGACGACCGCGACGCTGATCGGCGTGCCCGTCGTCCCCGGCCCTTGGATATTCGCGGTCCCGATGCCGGTGACATCCAGTTCATAAGTCCCCGAGGTCGTAATGTTACTCGTGCCCAGCAGCCCGATCGTAACAATCGTCGTCCCGCTCATGATCCGCTCCCAAAAATTAAATTTCTCTCTAAAAATTACCTAACCGAAACGCGTATCAATTTCAATCTTTTTTTGATTTCTTCACATCCTTAATGACGATGAACGCCGGCTTGATAACATTTTCTGACCAGACGGTAAGGTCCTGAGTCATAACGACAATCAAGGGTAAACAGAATCATGGCATGAGTCATCTGGAGATTTTGTCGAATCCATGCAAAAATTGCAACAAAACATGTCTGAATTGTGGATGTTTTTTAATTTACACAATCCGAACGCTTGCCCCGAAGCGTCCTGCCGGTCCGGCCGGCATGACGAACGGGTCATGACAGATAAGTTATTGCGAATTGATTATGAAACGTCATTGCGACGCCGCGCGTCACGCGCGGCGGAAGCAATCCATCGCGCCGCAAACCCCGGCGCCGGAACGCCGTCACCCGATTGCCATCATGCCCGAGTCGCCAATGCCGGCGCGGCTGTCGGCACCAATCCGTATCGACCGAAAATCCCATGATATTTCCTGAATTTTTTCAAATCGATCGCATCCGGTCTGCAGTCCGTTGTTGACGCGCGGATGCGCGCGACGCTACGTGCTGATCGTGTCAAACACTACGCTCCCTCTTCCGGCAATCAGGATTCGCGGCCGGTCCTTCATGGCGCTGATCGTGGCGCCGGAACCGCCATTCGATGCCTGGCTCGTCGCACTCGATCAGCAGATGCAGCGCTCCGCCGGGTTCTTCGCCGGCCGTCCGGTGGTGGTCAATCTCGCCGCCCTCGCCGAGACCGAGGATGACGATCCCGCCGCCGTGCTCGAAGCGCTCGACGCGCGGGATTTGCGCATCATCGGTGTCGAAGGCGCCGACACCGCACTCCTGCGCGGCACCAGATGGGCGAATACGCTGGCCATCGCTCCCGCCCGCGAAGGCCGCGCGGATCGCGCGGTCGATATCCCGGAACCGCAGGCCGAGGCGCCCTCGCCCGCGCCGAAACCCGAGGCGCCGCCGCGCGCCGCGCTGCTGATCGATCGGGCCGTCCGCTCGGGCCAGTCGATCGTGTTCGAGGAGGGCGACGTCACCGTGATCGGCCCGGTCGCCTCGGGGGCGGAAATCATCGCCGGCGGCTCGATCCACATCTACGGCACGCTGCGCGGCCGGGCGATCGCCGGGCTGCTCGGCCGCCCGGACGCACGGATTTTCTGCCGCAAGCTCGCGGCGGAACTGCTCGCGATCGACGGGCTCTACCGCACCGCCGATCATTGGGGCGACGGGCTGCACGGCAAGGCGGTGCAGATCTGGCTGGACGACAAGACGCTGCGCCTCGCGGCGCTCGATTGAAGGATAGTGGCATGGCGAAGGTTCTGGTCGTTACATCGGGCAAGGGCGGGGTCGGCAAGACCACCTCGTCGGCGGCATTGGGTGCCGCACTGGCGCAGACCGGGCAAAACGTGGTCGTCGTCGATTTCGATGTCGGCTTGCGCAATCTCGACCTCATCATGGGCGCCGAGCGCCGCGTGGTGTTCGACCTGGTCAACGTGGTGCAAGGCGATGCCAAGCTCGCCCAGGCGCTGATCCGCGACAAGCGGGTCGAAACCCTGTCGCTGCTGCCCGCCTCGCAAACCCGCGACAAGGACGCCCTCACCCCCGAAGGCGTGGAACGGGTAATCGACGAGCTGCGCGCGAAATTCGACTGGATCGTCTGCGACAGCCCGGCCGGCATCGAGCGCGGCGCGACGCTCGCGATGCGCCATGCCGACATGGCGGTGGTGGTCACCAACCCCGAGGTCTCCTCGGTGCGCGACTCGGACCGGATCATCGGCCTGCTCGATTCGAAGACAGCGAAAGCCGAGGCGGGCGAAAAGGTCGAGAAGCATCTGCTGCTGACCCGCTACGATGCGATGCGGGCCGCGCGCGGCGAGATGCTCAAGGTCGAGGATGTGCTTGAAATTCTCGCGATTCCGCTGCTCGGCATCATCCCCGACAGCGAGGAGGTGCTGCGCGCCTCGAATGTCGGCTGTCCGGTCACGCTGCACAACCCGATTTCCGCTCCCGCCCGCGCCTATGCCGACGCTGCCCGCCGGCTGATGGGCGAGATCATCGAGGTCGTCACCCCGATCGAGCGGAAGGGACTGATGAGCCGGCTGTTCGGCCGGAAAGTCGCATGATGAACCTGTTCAATTTCTTTTCCCGCCCGCGCACCGCGCCGGTCGCGCGCGAACGCCTGCAGTTGCTGCTCGCGCATGAGCGGGCACTGTCGGGCAAATCCGATCTCGCGGCGATCCTGCAGGAGGAAATCCTGGCGGTGATCGCGAAGCACATCGCGATCGACCGCGAGAAGGTCAACGTCAAGCTTGAGCGCGATGGCACGATCTCGACGCTCGAAATCGACATCGAGATGCCCGAAGCGGTGCTGGTGAGGAACTGAACCGCCCGCTGCGATGACGGCTTGATGACCGCGCGCGGTTCGGCTAGATCCCTCTCGCGCCGTGATGAGCGGTCAGAGAGGCCCAGGTAGCTCAGTTGGTAGAGCATGCGACTGAAAATCGCAGTGTCGGTGGTTCGATTCCGCCCCTGGGCACCATTTTCCGGTAAAACGAACTCACTTTTCACCGCACGGATGCCGCCGTCATGGACGGAATCGAAACCGCGACCGACAGCCTGGAACGCCACAAGCACCTCAAGGAACACCCGGAGAACAAGCACGCGCGGCGCATGGCGCTGCTCATCGGCATTCTCGCCGCGGCCCTGGCGATTTGCGAAATGGGCGAGAAATCCGCCCAGAACGACTACATCGCCAAGCAGATCGCGGTGAACGACACCTGGGGGTTCTACCAGGCCAAGGCGATCAAGGCCGATGTCGCCGGCGCCGCCTCTGCAATTCTCGGCGGCCTCGCCGCGCATTCGAACGATCCGGCCCTCGAAGCCGCGGCGAAGGCGGCGGCGGCGCGGGCGGCGAAGGAAACCTCCGATCCGGCCGGGCGCGAGGGGAAGGCGCAGCTCAAGCAGCTCGCCTTGCGCCAGGCCGAGGCGCGCGACCGTCAGCTCGAACGCTACCATATGCTGGAAATCGTGGTCGGCGCCTTGCAGATCGCCATCGTGCTGGCGTCGGTCTCGGTGGTCACCGAAATCCTTGGTTTCGGCTTCGCCGCACTCGGTCTCGGCGGCCTCGCCTTTCTCGCCGGCGTCGCGGTCATGACGCTCGGATGATTTTCCGGCTGCCCGGCATCATTCCTCTGTTCAAACTCTTCGCGAATCGCTAGAAGAATCGTTGCCTGCCGATTCGTTGTTGGCCGGCGTGTGAGATTCCTCAACCCGCCGGCAACGCCGGCATCGGCCTGAGCGCCGATCAAGAACACGAAAGAGGCTTCGACCATGTCGAAAGCGTTTATCGCCGAAGTCATCCAGGGCTCTGCCGAGATCACCGGCGTTGCCGCCAATCGCGCCGCCACCGACCTGATCGAGGCGATCGTCAAGGAACTGAAAAAGAACGGCAAATTCACCCTGCCGAGCTTCGGAACCTTCACCGTGCGCAAGACCAAGGCACGCAAGGGCGTCAATCCGCGCACCGGCGCGGAAATCAAGGTGAAAGCCGGCAAGACCGTCCGCTTCAAGGCCTCGCCCTCGCTCAAGAAGCTGGTCTGACAGCCAAAACCCCGGTCAGCCGTGGCGCGGCAAAAACCGCGCCACGGCGTCCGTCACATCCCCAACGTGTCATCGCGAGGCCGCGCAGCGGCCGAAGCGATCCATCCTGTCGCAAACGTGAATTTCCGCACGGGCGTGATGAAAACGATCAGGCCGAATCGGATCGACGGCGTGGCGCCGGCGCAAGATCGGGTTCGCTGCCGCCGAGCGATGCGAGACTCCTATCGCCGGCGCGGCCGATCAGCCCCGAAGCCTCGGCCCGCACGCGCGGCTGGTGCGCTTGAAGGACGTTATTGATACCCGCCTTGTCCAAATTTCAAGACTTTCGAAATTTTCGTAAGATATAATCGTAACTTATAGGCAATGAAGAGCTAGTATCAGATGGTTAATCACCCAAGATCGGCGAACCAGTGGAGCGCTTTGGCCTGAGTACGCTCAATCCAGGCAGCTTTTGTATCCGTGTAGGCGTGGGAATCATTGGGGAACAGTTCGCGGGCGCGCCGCTTTTCATCCTCATATGCCTGAGCCTCTTTTGGATGGGCGCGTAGATAGTCCCGGAAGGCGAGGTGCCGGACAATCTGCGGTGACCCTGCTGCAAAAAAATGAAGCTGGGCGACCCGATTCCCATCCCCATCAGACAGCGCGCAGTAGCGTCTTCCGGCGATACCGAGCTCGCCGTGCCAGCCATACCCAAGTGACTCCACGAGTGCGCGCTTTTGATCGAGCTCATCCAAGTTGGTGACTACCGGGATTAGATCGATGATTGGTTTGGCGGCCAGCCCTGGCACGGATGTGGAGCCAATATGGTGCACTGCCACCAGCGTTGACCCAAGCACTCGCAGGCCAGCCACGTATTCGGCTGCCATTTCCGGCCATGCCGGATCATAGGGCGTCAGAAAGACGGGGATGGGTGGCGGCATGCCGCTATCTTACGTTCGGGCGCACTGGTTTCAAAATACGAAAGTCAAGACTTGCGGTAAGCCGGCTTGCCCTTGTCGAATCAAAGGCTTACACCTTCCGCAAGATATGACCGGAACAGACCGCCCTTCCCGCCTGATCGGGTACGCCCGAGTCAGCACCTGCGGCCAGACGCTCGATGCCCAGCTTGAGCAGTTGAAGGCGGCCGGATGCGCGAAGATCTATCGGGAGAAAGCGACCGGAGCGCGGCCCGATCGCCGCGAGCTGTTGAAGCTGCTCAAATACGTGGCTGCTGGCGATGTGGTGATGGTGACGCGGATCGATCGCCTGGCGCGCTCGACGTTCGACCTGTTCGCGATCGTCAAGCGGATCGCCGACGCCAGCGCACAGTTTCGATCGCTGGCCGAGCCGTGGGCCGATACAGGCACCAGCACCGGGCGGTTGATGCTGGCCGTGCTGGGTGGCCTGGCCGACGTGGAGCGTGACCTGATCCGCACCCGGACGGCCGAGGGTCGGAGCAGGGCCAAGGCACGCGGGCAGCACATGGGTCGCCCCCCTGCCCTCACCCCCCAGCAACAGGACGAAGCCCGACAGCGCCGGGCCGAGGGGGCCACGTTGAAGGAGCTGGCGCGCAGCTACAATGTGGGGATCGCGACGATTTCCAGGCTTAAGGCAAATCGGCAACAGTTTTAAGAGCACCATAATGGCAAACCTGCTAAAGCCCAGCACTCTTGCGGAGCACCTCAATTTTGCAGTTCTCAGGATTGTAGCTGCTAACCACCAAACAGGCAGCGCGCAAATAGGAACCGGTTATGTTTGCGTTGTCAAATTTGCCGAAAACCTTGTGACGCATGTCCTCATCACAAATAAGCATGTCGTTGATGGAGCCAATCTTATATCTTTCGACGTTCATTTAGCGACGGGCGAGGCAGATACAGAGCCAGACAGTGAAACGGTGGCGGTCAATGTTTCAGTGGAGCAGGTGCCCGTGATCTGGCATCCGCACTGTGACCTCGTAGCTATCATGATCACACCTGCAATTAATGCGGCAGTGGCCGTAAAAGGACGCAAACCTTTTGTGAGTCCACTTCCAGCAGAAGTTTTCATGACCAATGAATTAGCGGTCGACCTCGATATTGTTGAGCCGATTACGATGGTCGGTTATCCGTCGGGCTTGTGGGATGAGCAAAATAAACTCCCACTTTTCCGCCGCGGATTCACCGCGAGTCATCCAGCAATCGACTTCAATGGTAAGCCAGAATTTTCGGTTGATATTGCGGTGTTCTCTGGGTCATCCGGGTCACCAGTATTTTTAATTGAGCGTGGACTGCTCTTGAATAAAGGGGATACAGCGTGGTCGCCCAAGGAACGCTTTTGGTTCCTCGGAACGCTTTGGGGAGGGCCGCGCATGACGGAAAAAGGCGAGATCAGGGTGGAGCCCGTCCCTAGCGGAGCAAACATCCACGTCGAAACAGGTATCCGCATGCACCTCGGATGGGTCATAAAAGCCAAAGAGACACGTTGGCTGCTTGACGAGGTGAAGGTGTTTTTGGGTCGCTTGCCCCCCGGCATCATGGATAACGCCTCCTCTCACGCCTAACTCCAAAAGCACTGTCAGGTGTGTCGCCACGCGATTTTCCATAACACCCGTTCGGCGATTCGGATTTCGGCCGTGCGGGGCATGAGGAACTTTCAAAACCTTCGACCAGAACGAGTCGAACGGTTTTGCACCCATCGCGGAAATTCAACTGGGCCGCCTCCGAGCCGGGCAAAATTCCTATCGCCGACCGGCCCCGATCAGCCCCGAAGCCTCAGCGCGTGTGCGGCTAGCCGCGATCGAACCGCTGACCGCGAGCGCCGCTTCCAGCGCGCGCCGCCCGGCCGCCGCATCCACCAGAACCGGCGCGCCATCCAGGCAGGCGGCATGAAACGCCGTGTGCTCGGCGGCGAGCGCATCGTGATCCTCCCAGCCGGCCTGTTCCAGCCCGAATTCCTCGAAGCCGGGCAGCTTCATGCCGCGATCGCGGCCGATCATGGTCAGTTTTCGTTCTGCGAAATCCACCGTCAGATAGCCTGCTTCGGAGAAAATCCGCATCTTGCGCTCGGTTTTCAGCGAAATCCGGCTCGCGGTGATCGTCGCCACGCAGCCATTCGCAAACCGTACGCGGGCATTGGCGATGTCGTCATGCGCGCTGGCGACCGCGGCTCCCACCGCGTCGATGGTCTCGATCGGCTGCGCCACCAAGGCGAGCACGAGGTCGAGATCGTGGATCATCAGGTCGAGGATCACCGAAACATCGGTGCCGCGCGGCTTGAACGGCGCGACCCGCACCGCCTCGATATAGAGCGGCCTTCCCATCCTTGAGGCGACCGCGCCATGTGCCGCCGAAAACCGCTCCAGATGACCGACCTGCAAAACCAGATTTCGTTCGGACGAAAGCCAGGCCAATTGGTCGGCCTCGTCCAATGTCGCCGCGATCGGCTTTTCCACCAGCACGTGCCTGCCCGCCTCCAGCGCGCGCGCGGCAATGGCGAAATGCGCATCGGCCGGGGCGGCGACGATCACCGCATCCGATGCCGCGATCAGCGCCTCCAGCTCCATCGCGGCGCAGCCCGTCTCGGCGGCGACGGCCCCGGCCCGCGCCGCATCGGGATCGTGGAGGCCGGTCAGCACCGCGCGGTCGGCGGCAATCGTCTTGAGCGCATGAAACCGGCCGAAATGCCCCGCGCCGATCACGCCCACCTTGAGCTTCGCCACCCGAACCCTCCCTGATCCGTCCCGGACTTGCACGCACAAGCCCACCCCGCCATACCACCTCCCATCGAGGGAGCCCACCGCCTGCCATGCTATACTTCACCCGCCTGAAAACCCTGCTGATCGTCCTGCTCTGCGCCGTGGGCGTTCTGCTCGCCGTGCCGAACCTGTTCAACCGGCCGCTGCCCGGCATCCCCTGGCCGCAAATCCATCTCGGGCTCGATCTGCGCGGCGGATCGTATCTGCTCATGCAGGTCGATATGAATGCGGTGGTGCGCGAGCAGTTGAACGGCCTGACCGACGAGGTCCGCCACGCTTTGCTCAAGGCCGATATCGGCTACACCGATCTCGGCGCCGATGTCGCCGCCAAGCGGGTACAGTTCAATCTGCTGAAACCGGGCGACGCGGCGAAAGCGAAGCCGATCCTGCAAAAACTAGTCAATCCGGTGGCCGCCGCCGGCGGCGCGCCCGATCTCGACATCCATGTCGCCCATAGCGGCGCGGTTACACTCACCCTGTCGCGCCCGGCGCTGATCGCCAAGGCGAGCCAGGCGGTCGCCCAGTCGATCACCATCATCGGCCGGCGCATCGACGGTACCGGCGTGGTCGATCCGCAGATCGCCCGCCAGGGCTCCGACCAAATCGTGATCCAGCTCCCCGGCGTGTCGGACCCGAACCGGATCAAGCGCCTGCTCGGCAAGACCGCGCATATGACCTTCCACATGGTCGCGCAGAATGTCAGCCCGGCTATCAAAACCCCGCCGCCTGGTGTCGAAATCCTGCCCATGTTGAACGACCCGACACAGAGTCTCGCGATCCGTTCGCGCGTCGCGGTCGATGGCGCGGATCTCACCAACGCCCAGGCCGGTCAGGATCCGCAATCGGGCCAATGGGTGGTGAATTTCACTTTCAACGGCGTGGGCGCCCGCAAATTCGCCGAAATCACCACTAAAAACGTCGGCAAGCTGTTCGCGATCGAACTCGACCGCAAGATCATCGAGGCGCCAGTGATCCGCGAGCCGATCATTGGCGGCCAGGGCCAGATTTCCGGCAATTTCACCGCCCGTTCGGCGACCGATCTGGCGCTTCTGCTCCGCGCCGGCGCCCTGCCCGCGCCGCTGAAGGTGGTCGAACAGCAAAGCGTCGGGCCGGAACTGGGGGCGGACGCGATCCGCGCGGGCATGATCTCGCTCGGGGTGGGATTCGTGCTGGTGATCGCCTTCATGGCGAGTTTCTACGGGCTGTTCGGCTGGTTCGCGAATCTCGCTCTGGTGGTCAATCTTTTGCTCCTGATCTCGATTTTGTCCCTGATGGGTGCCACGCTCACCCTGCCCGGCATGGCCGGCATCCTGCTCACCCTCGGCATGGCGGTGGATTCCAACGTTCTGATCAACGAGCGGGTGCGCGAGGAAGTCAAGCTCGGCCGCAAGCCGCTCGCCGCGCTGGAAGCCGGCTACAAGCGCGCCTACGGCACGATCATCGATTCCAACGTGACCACCCTGCTCGCCCACGTGATGCTGTTCATTTTCGGCTCGCCGCCGGTACGCGGCTTCGCCGTCACCATCTGCGTGGGCATCACCACCACCCTGTTCACCTCGACCGTGCTGGTCCGGCTGATCACCGCGCGCTGGTATGTCGCGCGCCGGCCCGCCGCCCTGCCGGTTTTCTGAGGCCAACACAATGAAATTCCTCACCCGCCCCGCCTTCCGCCTGGTGCCGGATGGCACCCGCATCCGCTTCATGAAAGGCCGGTTTCTTGGGCTGATCGTCTCGGCGGTTCTGTCCACCGCGTCGGTCGTTCTGTTCTTCCATCCGGGCCTCAATCTCGGCCTCGATTTCAAGGGCGGCGTGGTGATGGAGGTCGCCACGCCGAAGCCGCCGGATTTCACCAGATTGCGCAACGATCTGAACGCGGCACATCTCACCGGCGCCGGATTGCAGGGTTTCGGCAGCGGCAAGGGCGTGCTGATCAGCCTGGAGCAGCGCAGCAACGCCCAGGCGACCGAGCAATCGCTCAACGCCGCCGAAGGCGTGGTGAAATCGACGATTCCCGGCGCGAAAATCCTGTCGACCCAGGCGATCGGCGCTTCGGTGTCGTCGCAACTGTTCCAGCAGGGGCTGATCGCACTCGGACTGAGTTTTTTGATGATCCTGGTCTATATCTGGTTCCGTTTCGAGTGGCAGTTCGCGGTGGGTGCCGTCGCGACCTTGATTCTCGATGTCACCAAGACCGTTGGCTTCATGGTGATCACCCGGATCCCGTTCGATCTGGTGACCATCGCGGCGATCCTGACGGTGATCGGCTACTCCACCAACGACAAGGTGGTGGTCTATGACCGGATGCGGGAAAATCTGCGCAAATACAAAACCATGCCGCTGCGCGATTTGATCGATCTGTCGATCAACGAAACGCTGAACCGCACCCTGGGCACCTCCAGCACCGTGTTTCTCGCCGCCTTGCCGCTCGCGCTGTTCGGCGGCGCATCGCTCTCGGGATTCGCCTGGGTCATGCTGTTCGGCATCGTGGTGGGCACGTCGTCGTCGATCTATATCGCCGCGCCGATCCTGCTGTTCCTTGGCGAGCACCGGCTGCGCCGGGGCGGCCCGAAAGCGACGGACGACCCCACGGTGGCGAAGACGCCGGCTCGCACCGCATCGCGATGAAATAACTCAAAGTTAGTCATAATAACTGTCCTTTGTTTCACGTGAAACAAACGCACCAGACCGGACCTATCTCAGAAAATCCTGTCATACAGCGCGATAATGGCGTTGGCGTCCGGCACGGCGGGGTTGTTGGCCGGGCTGCCGGAGGCGAGCGCCTGTTCCGCCATGGCTTTGCGCCGCGCGTCCCATAGCGCGCGGTCGATGCCGAATTGTTCCGGCGTCGGCACCGCGAGATCGCGGTTGATCGCCTCCAGCGCCGCGATCAATTCCGCGCCCGCCACCTGATTCGCATCCTCGTCACGCGCGAAACCGGCAAGGCGCGATGCTTCGGCATAGCGCGGCAAAGCGGCGTTCAGGGAATAGCGCGTCACCGCGGGCAGCAGCATCGCGTTGGACAGTCCGTGCGGCACGTGGAAATGCGCGCCGATCGGCCGCGACATGCCATGGACCAGGGCGACCGAGGCATTGGAAAAGGCGAGCCCGGCGAGGGTCGCGCCGAGCATCATCGCCTCGCGCGCCGGATGATTGTCCGGCTCGTGAAACACGCTGCGCAGATTGGCGCCGATCAGCCGCATCGCCGCGCGCGCATAGGCGTCCGATACCGAGTTGGCGCGGCGCGACACGAAGGCTTCCAGCGCATGGGTGAACGCATCGATGCCGGTATCGGCGGTGGTGCGCGGCGGCACGCTGAGCGTGAGTTGATAATCGACGATCGCGGCGAGCGGCAGGGCGCCGAACCCTGCGATCAGCATTTTCTCGTCGTGTTCGGGGTCGGTAATCACGGTGAAGCGGGTCGCTTCCGAGCCGGTGCCGGCGGTGGTCGGCACCGCGATCAGCGGCAGGGCGGCATGATCGGCGGCGACCGGCACTTTGAAGGCGCGCATTTTTGCTCCGGGCTCGGCATGGAGCAGAATGTTGATCGCTTTCGCGGTGTCGATCGGCGATCCGCCGCCGAAGCCGATGATGCAGTCGAAGGGTTGCGCGCGCGCGACCGCGACCCCGGCGTCGATCACGGTATCGATCGGCTCGGGCACGGTATCGCTGAAGACCCTATAGCCGATGCCCGCTTCGTCGAGCGGCTTGGTCAACCGTTCGATCAGGCCGAGCCTGACCATCATCGGATCGGTGACGATCAGCGGTTTCGCGAGGCCCAGACGGTCCAGCAGGGCCGCGATGCGCGCGACCGCGCCGCCGCCGATATCCATGATCCGCGGTGCTGCGATGCTCATGTCCATGACGATTCGATCCTGGTTTTGCACGATGATTTTGGGCGAAACCGCCGAGGCGGGCAAGCCGCGTCACCGGGGCTGGAATGGCTATGACCGTTTCTGACGTATCGGTCACTATACCGTCTTCATGACGTAACCCTTCAAGATTGCAATCCATTGGCACGAACCTGGCGGGTTGCCGGGTCGGGGCCGGGCGCTTGCGCGGCCCCGGATTCCGGAGCAGTCTTTCTCCGTGCGTTACGAACCGGCGACCAGATTGTTCCAGCTTGCCATGCGGCTCGCGGGGTCGCGGGCCGGGCTGTCGCTCGACGAAATGGCGGACGCGCTCGGCATCGGCCGGCGCACCGCCGAGCGGCTGCGCGACCGGCTGGAAGAGATGTTCCCGCAGCTCGAATATCTTGACGGCGACGATCATATCCGCCGCTGGCGGCTGCCGCGCACAGCCCTGCCCGCGGTGCCGGTGCGGCCGGGCGCGATCGCGACACTGGAAATGCTGGCGCGCGAGTTCGAGGCGAAGGGCGATGCGGCGCACGCCGAGGATTTGCGGGAAGCGGCCTGTTTCATGCGGTTTGCCATGCCGGCGGATGTGCTGCGCCACGCAGAGCCGGATATCGAGGTGCTGATGCAGGCCGAAGGCAGCGCCGCGGCACCGGGGCCACGGCTCAGGCTTGACCGTGCGCTGCTCGGCGAGTTGCGCCATGCGATTCTCGGGATGCACTACATCCGCCTGAAATACCGCTCCGCCGAAGTGGCACGGGCGACGCCGCGCACGCTCTGCCCCTATGCCATACTGTATGGGCGGCGGGCCTATCTGATCGCGCATACCGAAGCCGGAGCAGAAATGCGGCTGTGGCGGCTCGACCGGATCGGCGATCTTAAGATTCTGCCGGAGATATTTCCCCGGCGGGAGTTCGACCTTGCCGAATTCGCCGCGCAATCCTTCGGGGTGTTTCAGGAAGAGCCGCGCGATGTGGTGCTGCGCTTCACGCCGGAAGCCGCCGTGGACGCGAGGGGCTGGCTGTTTCACCCGAGCCAGACGATGAAGGAGCAGGCGGATGGCTCGCTGGTCGTGCGCTTCCGTTGCGGCGGAATGCGCGAACTCGGCTGGCATCTCCATACGTGGGGGGATGCGGTGGAGTGGGTGGAGGGTTCTGATGGATGACGGCCGACACGAAGGTCAGCCATCAAGTACTTGACCTATCAGCTTAAATACCACCTGAATTCGTTCAGCCAAGCTTCCGGTTGCGATATCAATCCACGGCTGCGGATCGGGCTGCCAGTTTGGTGAAACGGGCAGCAGCGTGTCCGCAAGCGACGCCTTGCGGTACCAAAGCCACCATTCACTCCTCTTTCCCGGACCAATTTGTTTGTCTATGATGCTAAATATTTCATCGTCGTTTTGTGGGTTGTTCTCTTCATTACGATGAAGGCCAAAGATCAGGCCGTTGAATTGAGTATTTTGGAATTCGAGGGAGAATTTGTATGGGAAATTTTCAGGATATGAGATGCTCAAACTTAAGTAATTGTGCCACTGATCATTTTGAATTTCAACTGTATGATCTCGCAGGTTTATATGAAGTTGCTGCCGAAGCATCTCAAACAACCTTTTCCGTACAGCATCGCCTAGGATGATGACACGCACGGCGGCGGCAACATTCACGGGTGACTCTGTGATTCCATCGATGATCTCAAGACTCCCCTCATTTTCACACTGCCCCGAAAGTCTCGGCGAAGACGGGCAGGTCGGCGAGCATATCGGCGAATTTCTGGACCAGTGGCAGCAGGCGAGGCTCCGGCATGGTGGGGATGAGTTCGTATAGCATGCA